>NZ_JBXWNR010000007.1:0-213099 GCF_059610465.1 Ruegeria sp. CDSC085
TTTCATAAATCAATATTTTTTCCGCGCGTAAAATTCTTTACGCTCTCATGCGATAGGCTTCTACTTTCAAACAAAAAGGTAAGTGGGAGCATCCGTAGGGGCGAGTGCGTTCTCCTGAGCAGCGAAGCGTTTGAGGCCACAAAGAAAGTAAGAATGGAGTGAAATATGGGATTTGGTGAAGCAGTCAAAACGTGTTTCTCGAAATACTTCCAGTTCTCCGGTCGGGCTTTACGCTCAGAATACTGGTGGTTCTTCTTGTTTGTGGTTCTCGTAAGTGCCGCTTTAGCTGTGCTGGATACTATCATATTCGGGACCAACCCAGAAACTGGGCAAGGATCTCGCGTCATGTCCTCTGTTTTTCAACTAGCCGTTCTCATACCTATGCTCGCAGCAGGTTGGCGGAGGTTGCATGATACAGGACGACCTGGCTGGTATTTGCTGCTGCCGATGGCGCTCAGCATTACAACGCTTTTTGTTATGCTGGGTGGCGTGGCGTTCTTCTCGGTATTGGAGCAAGGGACGGAAAACCCCGATGCATTGCGAGGACCCGCGGCAGTCTTGGGCGTGACCGGTATTGTTGTTGTCTCAATTCTTCAATTGGTTCTGTCCATCCTGATGATCTGGTGGCTGACACGACCTTCCCAAGAAGGCGCAAACGAATACGGCGAACCTGTTTCCTGACCTGGTTGCCCAAGCAACGGGTCGGAATCTCTGCTGAAAGACAGTACGAGTCCAAATACCATGGAGAGTGAAAATGAGTTTCAAGCTGATTTCCATTGGAATGCTAATGATGGCAATGGCGACCACAGCATCAGCGGAGTGGTCGTTCAGTTCCGGGCCCAACCCCAATGCCTTTATTCAGACCGGAAACATGACGCTGGAACTTCAGTGTAACCGTATCCGCTTTGCTCCGGCTGGATACGAGGACAGCCAGGACATTGTGGAGAAGCAAGGGCTTTCAATTCGTTTTTTGAAAAACGGCAACACCGAGGTTGGCGCATTTCAGGTTGGCGCTGAAAACGCTGCTTTGCAGATCGTTGACAATTATCCCGTCGAGATCAGTTTCAATAGCCAGCAGGACTATGGTTTTGTACTAGACCAACTTGCGGCCAATGCATCGGTAAACCTGTCGATGGTTGATCAAGATATCAGCTATGGAATCTTTGACTTGAAAGGTTCCGGCGCGGCAATTCGGTCCCTTCGTTCCGCGTGCGATTCAGATGCTAGCCAGGGGACCTCCTACGAAGCACCCGAAGGCATCGTCTATTGTGGTGGCGGAGCGAAAAAACGCGTAATCGAACCCGTAATTTTGGACAACCCGGACGGAGAGTGGGACGCGCGAGTAACGGTTAACGGCGAGTCGATCAGAGCCATGACGGCCTACAGCTACTTCGGAAACTCTGAGCCGCCGACCGGATTTGTCGTGGCCCTGCTTGGGGAAGACAGGTCCGAATTTCTGATTTTTAGCGAAGGCTCGGCAAACTGGCTGGAATACGGGGACTATAGGTATGATCAATGCAATTGATTACCCCCTCCAACCGATTTCCCAATTGGTAATCCAGTTTAATTGTTTGGTTTCCTCGATTGTGCTGGGTTCGGGTCTAGTTTGGACCTCACCAGCTTTCGCGGCTGACGTTTCGCAACTTCCAACCGGTTTGCGGGCGAAGGTTGATCTGGCGGCACAGGCCCGCACAGAGTTCAACAACGGTCAGTTTGGCTTAGATTGGGGCGCGGTTGAAAGGGTGGATCTTGACGGAGATCTGCAACGCGACTGGGTTCTGAATGAGTCTGGTTTTGCGTGTTCGAGCGCCGCTTCTCTTTACTGCGGCACTGGCGGATGCATGTCGCACTTCTTGATTGAAGAGGAGGTTCACTCCTTGCTCAATCAAGGCTGGACAGTCGTTGACTTCGGGCGTCAAAGCGTTGTTGTCGCAGATATACGGCTCCAATTGCGACGGGATAAACCCGACGCCTTGCGTCACAGCCAGTGTTTGGGATGCGGAAACTAAGACGTGGCGCTCGTCTGCTGGCGATTGGGAGTAAACTGCATATGTGCGTAGCAAATGTGCCAGAGGACGCCGTTAGCTCGATGGGTTCTCTGTCGCGTGCAAACTTCCGGGCGAATTGTGCAAATTTATGCGCAAATACCGCACAGAGGTTATGGGCAAGCTTCCAAGATTTTCTTTAATGAAATCAATGTCGAAAACGCAGTGTTATGTGCGCACCTACATCAGGTGTAGGTTTGCGCATAACACTTCGCGCACCCCATAGGTTTGCGTAGTTTGCCCATAGTTTTGCGTTGTAAGTCTGGAACCAATCTGACGGTTGGATTGGTGCCAGCTCAAGGGCAATCACGAGTATTTTCAAAAAGCAGGGTTGATGCCAAACGCGACAAATGACGGCACCCATCCCGATGCGAACATTCCACCGTCATCCTACCTCGGATAAAACAGACGTTCCTGCAAGGATCAGAGTTGGTGGAGTCCGCCACCAGGCAGACCTTCGCTGCTAGCGCAGCACTAGGACTCAGTGACGGCGGCAATGCACAGGAAGCGGACTTTTCATCTAAGATGCAATGTTTTTTTCTTGGACAGCAGCTATGTGGGACAAAGCAGTCGTTCGTAGAATCTCTAAAGACGAAGATGCAAATGCGTGATAGCTCCAGATTATGGCCACGACATCTGCGCGAAATCGAACGCCCATACCTTACGCATTTGCGGGTATTGGTGTTCTCTTTGCTTCAATCTGTTTCGGGCTGGTTCCCTACTTCAGCCGCAGCCTGACCGAACAGGGTGTTGCACCCTATGCGGTCGCATTCTACCGCTACATTGTTGCGGCTCTTCTTCTGCTTCCTGTTCTCATTGTGCACCGAAAAGAATGGCGAGAGATCACTTGGGGTTTTTCCGCCGGAGCCGTAATGGGGCTTGGTTGGATCGGATATGTAACGGCGCTGGAGAAGCTGCCCGCATCGACAGTGGGTGTGCTTTACATGACCTATCCGGTGTTCACCTTAGGTATTGCTTGGGCGGTGTTTGGCGATGCACCCACGCGACGCGCCATGTTGGCCGCTGGTCTGATTGTGGTGGCAGCTGTCATTGCTGGCTCGCCTGCGTCAGTGGCTGCGGAACACCTACTAACGCTGCTGCTATCCCTTGCCGCCCCATTTGGGTTTGGCTTCGGAATTTGCGTACTGGTACACAGGTTGTCACGGATTGCACCGTTGGCACGTATCGCGTCAGTTTCTCTGGGGTCTGTACTGGGCCTCGCGCCGCTCATCCTTGGAGCTGAGGTTGGAGAGCTTCTCCCAAGGGAACAATCCGATTGGCTTTTCATTGTTGGTATTGGTCTGGTTACCGCTTTCGTACCCCAGCTTATCTACACGATATGCTCACCTGTTATTGGGGCTTCCCAAACTGCGGTCGTCGGAAGCATCGAATTACCCACGATGTTTGCCGTGGGATATCTTGCCTTTGGCGAAGCCATCTCTTTACCTCAAGCTTTGGCATGTGCCTTAGTGCTGGGCGCAATCGCGATCACAAGAAGTAAAAAGACGCGCACCGTATCTACCGTACTCGCAAAATCACCAAGGCGGTAGTACTGGGCTCGAACCGGTCATCTGACGGTTTCAGTTGTTCATCGGGTCGGTTCAGACGGCATCAAGGTCGGCCTAGCGGACAAAGCCGACCTTGCAGAAAAGCGAGGTAATTCTTGAAAAAACTTGCTTCTGCTGGGATGGTTTCTCCGACAGAATTTTCTGAGGAATTTACAATGCATTTTCCCAAACTTGCGGCGGTTTCGTCGATTTTTCTCACTATAGCCAATTCGCAAGCGCTCTCCCAGGATGGGGGACCGATACTGTTCACAAACGTCAACGTGTTTGATGGTGTGAATGAGGAAATGATTACAAATGCCAATGTCGTTGTAACCGACAATCTGATCACAGATGTGTCCTCAGAACCCCTCGCCGTCGCCAATGGTATAGTCATCGACGGCGGCGGGCGCACGTTGATGCCGGGCCTGATCGACGTACACTGGCACACGCTTTACTGTTGCAATCCGCAGAGTGTGGTTGTGACCGGCGATATTCTTGAGGTCGCGGTGCGGGGTGCCATCGGGTCCGAAGGCACGTTAATGCGCGGCTTTACAACGGTGCGCGACGTTGGCGGCAATTCATTTGCCATAAAGCGGATGATTGACGCAGGCGAGATAGAAGGCCCCCGTATCCTGCCGTCCGGCCCACCCGTGACACAAACTGGCGGCCACTTTGACTATCGCCCCTACCAAGCGGTTCCGACGAACGGCGCGGATTCGCAATGGTACTGGTACAGCGTTGGTTTGATGGCGCAGGCTGACGGTGTTCCGGAAGTGGTCAAACGCGCGCGTGAAATCATGCGCATGGGCGCAAGCCAGCTTAAGATTTCCACCGGTGGCGGGGTGTCATCTACTTATGACCCTCTGGATGTACGCCAATATACCAAGGCCGAAATCGAGGCTTTCGTAGAGGTGGCCGACACCTACAACACCTATGTTGCATCTCATGTCTTCACGGACGAGGCCGTGGAAATTGCCGTTGCCGCTGGCGTTAAGTCCATCGAGCATGGCTTTTTGATGAGCCGCGAAACGATGGAACTGATGCGCGACAATGAAGTTTGGTTGTCAGTGCAGCCCCTGCTGGATGACGAGGATGGCTTTTCTTTCGACGACCCTGTTAGCCAGCAGAAATGGATCGACGTCACCAACGGTACAGATTTCACCTACAAAACGGCGAAAGAAGTTGGCGTGAAAGTCGCTTTCGGCACCGACATCCTGTTCGATCCCAAACTGGCCGAACGTCAAGGCGCGTTCCTTGCCAAATTGAAGCGCTGGTACACGCCATACGAGGTGCTGAAAATGGCGACTTCAACCAATGCTGAACTGCTCAAACTCTCAGGCCCGCGCCACCCCTATCAACAAGGTGACTTAGGTGTAATCGCAAAGGGCGCTTATGCCGACTTAATCCTTGTGGACGGCAATCCGCTGCAAGATATCGACCTGATCGCAGACCCGCATGAGAATTTCGATCTGATCATGAAAGACGGCAAAGTCTACAAGAACACGCTGGACTGAGTTCCAGATGAAGTCCTTTGCTCAAAGCCAATTTTGTAACGACTGCTTTGGGCTCGCAGCCGGCATTCGGTCATTTCACTCAGACAATTGACGGGCACCAAGGGGTCAAGGTCGGCAAAGTGCTGTAAGCAGCCTTGTGCACTCGCAGCTACCAGATCACTCGGCTATGTCTGGTAAGGGCTATTAACGATATTTTATGCCAAGGCCGGTCAGTTGGCACTCAAGTCACACTGAAGCACCAAGATACATTCCCCTACGTCGTCTTTTCTCATTGATCTGGGACTGGCTTCGACAGATAGAGAGGTGTGCGGTGGCTGTCTTCCTTCGCAAGTGGCGCATTTCAAAGCGCTGCCGGAGGATCTCCGGTGGCCTTTATTCACGGCTTACGCACCTGCCACAGGCCCTATCAGAGGACGTCATGCCCCTTTCACCTGACGGTCAAGACCGCGCAACTCGCGCCATTGACCCTTTGCCAATACGCCTAATCAAGCGCGCTATACTGGTTCTTATCGGCCTGTTTTATTTCCTCTTCGTGGCCTTTGCCCCTCTTCTTTGCGTTCGGCGCAGAGGGTTTCGGGGTTGGTATTGGCGCCTGGTGAAACGGTCATGCTCACGCCTGCTGTGGCTCCTCAGCATCCGCGTCGAGATGCGTCCTGAGGAAAAGAATGCCCTCGCCGCCGACACCAACAGCATCATCGTGGTCAACCACCGTAGCCATCTCGATGGCTTCAGTCTCATGCACGTGGTGCCAGACACCAAATGGTTCACTTTCGCGGCGAAGTCAGAGTTCTGGAACAGCAAACTCCTGCGCACTGGTTTTGATGGAGCGGGTCTCGTCCCTATCAACCGAGACTCCGGCTCAACGGCCATGGATACGCTGATAAAGGCTGTCAGGGAAATGCCTGCCCGCTGTTCCATCGTGCTATTCCCAGAAGGCACCCGATCCAAAACAGAATCGCTAGGGGACTTTAAAGCGGGTGCTGTCTTAGTCGCCCGAGAAACCGGCCGCACGATCACCCCCATTGTCATCCATGACAGCGATAGTCTACTTCCACGCGGCAAACATTTACCGCGCAGCGGGACGATCCGTGTGGAGGCATTGCCAACATTCGCGTGCGATCCTACCGCTAGTGTGGATGAGGATCTGGCGCGATTGCGCAGGCAGATGATGGCTGTGTTTGAGCGGTGAAGTCTGTTTGACAGAAATATGCAGAAACCGAGTTTGTTGAGTTTCCGCTACGCGTAGCGGCAGATTACAGATTTGCAGAGCAGTTGTACTTGTCGGTGGGATTTTCGCCAACGGGTATCGATATTCGAAGACCTAGTGAGTACCCGTATTTCAGTATGCTCTTGGCCATTCGTATCTATGGATGGGCTGCTTGGTATTGACTCTGAATTCTCAGAAGAGAATGGACATTTAAGTGCCCTGATCTCGCTATTCTTGCCGGAGGCAGAAAAAGCAGGGGAGACACGAATTTGCCAGATGCTGTACGACGTATGAGTGACCAAAAGCTAACACTAAGCTGCCATCAGACCACCAGCATCGCCTGCGATACCGACTATGCAATCATCGCCGATCTGAATGCGATTTGCCGGGCTTTCCCCTCCGAGTTCCAGTTTGGGTGAGGTTAACCAGAACGCGCATTGCCACGGGGTCATTTCACGTGGCAGGGCTTTCAACACTTTTTCCATCAAAGGAAGCGGGGTTCCATCCTGAGCAAACTGGAAAGATGGATAGGCGTTGGCTCCTTTGTAAGGCAAGGAAAGCACCTTCCCGGTTCGTGTCCAGATGTCGGCTATCCGCGTGATCTGCCAGGAGCCCTTCTGCCATTGTGCGTGCACGCCGGCATCGTCCAGCAACGGATACTCACGCGCAAAATCATCCATCCGGATGTCATTGACCGCGCGACAATGCCCCTCGAAATTATGCAAATACATCTACTTACTCACTGAACTCACTAACAACTCATGAAACGATACTGCCAAAAAACCGTTCTAACCAAAGTTAAGAAGTTCACATTGGGCAAATTAAACTTCAGCTAACCTCGTTTTTTTACCTAGTGCGCTGAAATTATTGTTGGTTTGCTTACGATGACCCGCCGTTCTGATGCTCGTAAAACCAGTTCTGAATTCTTGGCTTTGTTACTCATTGGAGTATTAATCCTCACAAGCTGAGGGCATTGGCCATGAATCTACCGAACCAATCTCTGGTTTGTTAGTGATCAACATCAACGCGTTGGACCAAGCCGCCAATCATTCTGTCCAGTGTTGGAAACTAGTACCGAGCGCGGGCTCTCTTTTCTACGATCACGATCCTCCTCGTCTGACACTCCCGCAAAAAGACAAACAGTCCTGATCCTAAGATTAGCGTGACACCAAGCGGGATGGGGAGGTTTTGTATTTCTACCGACCTAAATTCCTTTCTCTGGTCACAATACGGACTGACCATTCCAAAAATTTCCTACCGCCACCTTGAATTTCTGGACCAATCATTCCAAATCATACGCATGAGCAAAAAAACTCTCCCAAATGGCGACATCAAATCACTCGCAGGCCCGGGTAGGCCTCGCGCCTTTGACGAAGCTGAGGCTTTGGAGAAAGCCTTGTGCGTTTTTTGGCACAAGGGCTACGAGACCGCATCTGTGGATGATCTGACCAAGGCCATGGGTTTGAGCCGGTCCAGCTTCTATGGAGCGTTCGGCAACAAGCAGGCTTTGTTTCACAAAGCCCTCAGCCACTATTCAAGGCGTGGTTTAAAAAATCTGCGTGACGTTGCAGATACGGGCGGAAATGACCCCGTTGGTGCGATAATGGAAGCTTTGGCGAACCCACAAGGTGGTCGTGACGGCTGTATGCTGATCAATTGCCTTACGGAGCTTGCTCCTCATGATGATGAAGTGGCGGCTCTCGGGCGACAGCATTTGGAGAGTATTGACGAGATTATTGCGGGAGCGCTTGAGCCTTCGGATCCGGGACAGGTACTCGACAAGGCACGCGCCTTTGCCTCCCTTGCAATTGGCACGCTAGCCTTGCGCAAGGCGGGCGTTCCCGATGAGCAGATATCGCAAACCCTGAAACAAGCCCGGATGGTGATTTCGCCATAAGGCCCCCCGCCACCATAAGGAAATGAAACCTAACACAAACTCAAACAAGAGACAGTGACCCTAATATTGGACCAATTAGTCCAATAATATCTGAACGAAGTTTACCAAAGAAGGAAGCAGCAATGGCTGATGAAAAACTGTTCTCCGGCATCAAAGCTGGCGCAATCGAGCTGAAAAACCGCATTGTCATGGCGCCACTGACCCGCAACCGGGCAAGAGCCGAGGATGACAGCGTCCATGAATTGCAGGCCAAGTACTACGCGCAGCGGGCAGGTGCTGGTCTGATCATCACGGAAGCATCGCAAATTTCGCCCCAAGGAAAAGGCTATGCCTGGACGCCCGGCATTTATTCAGAAGCACAGATCGACGGCTGGAAAAAAGTGACTGAGGCCGTCCATGCCAAGGACGGGAAGATCGTAATCCAGCTTTGGCATGTGGGCCGGATTTCGCATACCAGTTTACAGCACGATGGAGGCGCCCCTGTTGCACCATCCGCAATTGGCGCTAAGGCCAAGACGTTTGATGGTGAGCAGTTTGTTGAAACATCTGAACCGCGGGCTCTGACCATCGATGAAATAGCTGGCATCGTTGCCGACTACCGGAGGGCCGCAGAAAACGCCAAAGAGGCCGGTTTCGACGGTGTCGAGGTCCACGCAGCCAACGGATACCTTATCGATCAATTCCTGCGGGACGAATCCAACAAGCGTGAAGACGAATATGGCGGTCCAGTTGAGAATAGAGCACGGTTCCTGAAAGAGGTCATGGACGTGGTTGTCGATGTCTGGGGCGCCGACCGCGTCGGTGTCCGCCTCAGCCCATTCTCGGACGCCAACAACATCTCCGACAGCGACCCGCAGGCGACATTCACCCATGCGGTCAAATTGCTGAATGGCTATGGGCTGGCCTATCTCCATCTTGTGGAGGGACAGACCGGCGGCCCGCGCGATATTCCGGAAGGTGGCGATCTGAAGGCACTCTATGAATTGTTTGACGGTGCGAAAATGGGCAACAACGCTTACGACCGAGACATGGCGATTGAAGCGGTTGATACCGGCACGGTCGATCTGGTGGCCTTTGGCCGGCCGTTCATTTCCAACCCGGATCTTGTCAACCGGCTGGAGAAAGACGTCGCGCTGAATGAGCTCGATCCAAGTACTCTCTACGGCGGGAACGAAAAAGGGTACACCGATTACCCGTCGCTGGAAGAGGAAGCGATCGCCGCGGAGTAGTACATCGTTGTTAACTCCATGGTGATAGGCAATACCAAGCAAAGTGAGCGCGCCGGATTGGACGCGCTCACCTAGCGGTTACGGCAATATCCACTCTTGAAGCGGGGAAAGGTTATAACCAAAGGCGTGAACCCACGCAGTGGCATGAATTGTCTGACGTCAGCACCAAGCCGCCGCTGCGAGATGTTGGGTGAAGGTCCGCTTGGGTTATACTCTGCGAGTTGAAGCACAATGTAGAGAACGGCCAGATGAGGTCCATACAACATTGCCAAATTATTCAATGAAGGATGACTGCCTGAACGCGGCTATGGGGATCAAAGTTTGCGACAGGTCTGCCAAGAATCCGCCACTGGTTTCTTCGATCAACCCAGCCATTTGGAATAGTCGCTGACCAACAGATGTGTCGGAGCAACATCCTCCTCAACCTCGGCAAAGCGGCCGATGGGTTCACGAAAGACATTGTCGGTCTCGTCATCGTTGACCGTTGAGACCTCACCGATCAACACATCCCCTCCTTCGCCCCAGAACGCGTGCCAATCACCAGGACGCAGGGTAACGCTTTCACCCGGTGCCAGGCGCAACTTCTCGCCCGGTTGGCAATGATGTCGGATGCCGTCCAGCCAGACCACACCGCCGCGATCCTCTGCGAATCCACCCGCGTCGTCTGAGCCGAAAAGCTCGACCACCAGAATTGCGCCACCGCGGTTGATGATATCCTCAGCTTTCAGAACATGCGTGTGCATTGGCGATAGCTGGTCCCGCCTCGAAATCAATAGCTTCTCGGCGTAGCACATGCCGCCGCCCTTGGCCAAATCACTCTGCAACCCGTTGCGCAGGGTAAAGAGGAACAGGCCCATCTTGTCAAAATCACCGTCACCGTAATCGGTGATGTCCCATCCGCACCTTGCATCAATGACGTGACGGGCATCACTTTTACGGGCTTTAAACTCCTCGGGTGTCCAATAGGCAAAGGGCGGCAACGTGAACCCGTGAGAGCGGATCATCTCATCTGCTTGGGCCATGATTTCATTGATGCGCGAGCGCTTCATGCCGGCACTCTTTTGGTTTTGAGGATTTCGATTACCATGGCTGCGGTCCACGTAAAGCTACTGCCGCCACAAGGCTCGCCGCTCATCGGGTCATAATACTCCGCAAAGCCGCTTTTCTGAATAAGCTTTAGGCTGTCGGCGAGGATCCGTTGCGCCATTTCCCTCTGCCCAGACCGACTTAGACCTTCGGCAATCAAATAATTTACGATTAACCATGTGGGCCCGCGCCAGTAGCGCAGGCTATCAAAAGCGCCATCTGCCGGGTCGTGACTGGGCACCAGATAGCCGCAACGCTCGCCCAATAAAGCAATCCTTCGTGCGAGCGCATCAGCACGGCCATGAGGTACATCAGCAATTGCCGCGAGCAACCCACCAATCGTTGGTGTGTCTTGCAGGCGACCAGCGGCACGGTTGTAACACGTGTATTGCCCAAGCGCCGGGTTCCAGAGGCTTTCCAGCGCCGCGCGGCCATTTGCGGCCATCTCACGCGCTTCAGAAGCGATTGACGTATCGCACAAGATTTCCGCCAAATCCGCAACTTGGTCACAGGACCGTATCAGGATGCCATTAAATCCTGGGTCAACGAGGCAAAAGGGCGAGGCATCGTGGAGCTTCGCATTATCCCATCCAAGTCCTCGGAAGTACTCGACCAACCAGATATAACACTTGTATTGCTCGTCCGACGGGCGGTGATCTGGGTTGGCGTGTGTCGTATCGCGCCGCGTAAATGGCGCGACCCCCTCGATCGGCACCGCGTCCAGCCCTTCATCCCAATCCACCGAGTTGTCTCGACCAGATTCCCAAGGGTGGATGATCGCAACCAGCCCCGTGCCGTTCGGATCGCGGTAGCGATAGAACCACTGATGCCACGCATGGACTTTGGGCAGGAGCTTGGCCAGCCGCACGCGGGCTGCGGCCTTGTCTTCCGCCCGATCGTAAAGCTTGCGTAAAGCAAAGCCCACAACCGCTGGCTGGGTGATACCAGTCGTCGGCACCACGCGTCCAGTTTGCCAAACGTCAGGACCAGGGAAATACCCATCATCAGGTTCGTGAAAAATGATATGCGGCACCATACCGTCGACCCACTGATGGGCCATAAGAGTCTCGACCTCGACCCAGGCCCGCTCCATGTTGAAATGCGAAAAGCCAAGTGCGGACAAGGCGCTGTCCCAGTTCCACTGGAAGGGATAGAGGCCATGGGTGGGCACTGTGTAGGTGCCCCGGTCATTGTTCTCCATGACCTTGCGTGCCTGATCGATCAACGCTTGGCTCATCTTGTTTCTCCTTTACGCGACAGCCAAGGTGGTTTCGGGGTCGAACCAGCGTCCCCGGCCTTCTTGCGGCGCTAACGTAAGTACGTCACCGGGTTTCACGTGGAGTTCGCTATCCAGCACAGCGCGGAACTGGTGACCTTCGACATCACAAGTCACCAACAAATGCGCGCCAAGAGGTTCCACAACCTTGGCTCGCGCTCCAAAACCCTGATCAGCAACGCGCAAATCTTCCGGGCGAATGGCCCATTTCAGGTCCTTGCCAATTGCCGGCCCATCGAAGTTCTGCCCGGCAACAATCCAACGACCAGAGCCCGCAGCTTCAGCGGGGAGGAAATTCATTGGCGGATTGCCGATGAAACTGGCCACAAACTCGGCCGCTGGATCCCTATACACTTCGATGGGCGAGGCTGCCTGAACAATTTTGCCCTGATGCATGACGCTGATCCGGTCGGCCATGGACATGGCTTCGACCTGATCGTGTGTCACATAGATGGCAGTGGTCTTGCTTTCGGCCAGAACACCCTTCAGCTCAGCGCGCATTTCCATCCGCAACAGCGCGTCAAGGTTCGACAGCGGCTCATCCATCAGGATCACGTCCGGCTCCATTGCCAACGCGCGGGCGACAGCGACCCGTTGGCGTTGACCGCCTGACAACTCGCCAGAGTAGCGCTTCAGGAGCTGCTCGATATGCATTAGCCCGGCAGTTCTCTCGACCCGGCGTTTGACTTCATCATCGGGCAGTTTTTGCATCCGAAGACCAAAGCCAATGTTCTCGAACACGGTCAGGTGCGGAAACACCGCATAGTTCTGGAACACCATCGAGATGCCGCGATCTTTGGGAGAAAGGTGATCTACGCGACGCCCACCGATCCAGACCTCACCGGTCGTCGCTGTCTCAAGCCCTGCAATGATGCGCAGAAGCGTGGATTTACCGCAGCCCGAGGCGCCCAAAAGGACCATAAATTCCTGGTCTGCGATGGTCAGGTTGATATCGTGCAGAGCCTGGTAGGATCCAAAATTCTTGGCAACGTTTTTGATCTGTATTTCAGCCATAACAGTTTCCTTTCAGTCACCGCTCAGCGGTTGGCGATGCCCCACATGGCAAAGAGATATTTGCGCACAGCAAAGATGAAGATCAGCGCAGGTACCACGAGAATGAAGCCGCCTGCGAATTTCAGGTGCAACGGAGCTTCGCCCAATGTCTGCAATAGGAACGCGGGAAGCGTCCGGTTCTCGATAGTCAGCACGGCAGCCGCGAATACTTCGTTCCACGAGATCACAAAGGCGAAAATCGCCGAGGCTGTAATCCCTGGCAGAACCAAAGGCAGGATCACCTTGGTGAAGGCGGTCAGCCGTGTGCAGCCCAGCGTCCAGGCTGCCTCTTCGAGCTCCAGCGGGATACCAGAGAAAAGCGAAAAGGTGATGAGAACCGCGAAAGGGATCGCCAGTGTCGTATGGACAAGCGCCAGACCGAAGGCCGTGTCATCCAGACCTGTGCGGATAAAGAGAACCGCAAGGGGCAGCGCCAGCAAGGGCAGCGGAAAAGCCCGGGTCAGCAGGATCAGCAGCCGGAACAGCTCTTTCCCACGGAAGTCGAACCGCGATAGGGCGTAGCCCGCGGGGGCTCCGATGGCGATGGACATCACCATCGTCATCAAAGCCACCACAACCGAGTTCCACAGCGCCCTCAGCATCCCCTGGAACCCCATGAAGAATTCCAGGGATCCCATATTGAACTCCGGGATGAAGCTCTTGGGGAAACTGTTCACTGTATCCGGTGAGGACATTGTGTTCACGAACAGCAGGTAGAGCGGTATGATCACCCAGGCACACAGCAAGATCACGCCTGCTCGGTAGAGCCCCCTTCCCGCCTTGCGGGCGTCAGGGGCCACAACGTCTGCTACAGCCGTCATATCGTGGCTCCTTTCGGGACGCGCAGAGCGCGCATGATGATCAGCGTAAACACGATTGAGATAATCAGAACGATGATCGCCAGCGCTGCTGCTGCCCCACCATTTTGCAGGTCAAACTGATAGGCGTAGATCTCGCCCATAAGCACCGGGAAGATCGTGCCCCCAAGGGCTGCGACCACAGCAAAGACTTCAAAGGCCAGAATGACACGCAGGACCAGGGCAGTTTGCAGCGATGGGCGCAGAAGCGGCAAAGTGATCCGGGTGAACTGTTTCCAGCGCGAGGCGCCAAACACATCCGCAGCCTCGTAGTATTCCTTGGGGATCAGACCAATTCCCGCCACAAGGATCACAAGCATAATCGCGGTCGCACGCCAAATCTCGGCAAGCATAATCGCCAGGAACACTACCCACGGCGTTTGATAACTCAGCAAACTTACAGGTTGGTCAGTGACACCAAGCCCGACCATCATCGAGTTCAGGAAACCCGACTGCTCGAAGATCGCCAGCCAGATGATACCGGCTGCAAGGTCAGAAATCCCCAAAGGAATGGTCCAGATGTACAGAACCAGATCGCGGCCCTTTTGCATCTTCGTGACCATCGTGGCCATCAGAAGTGACAGCGCCAGCTGGATCGGTACCACGGCCGCGGCCAGAAGAAATGTGTTTTTCATCGAGATCGGGAACTTCCAGTAGCTCACAACCTCGCGAAAGTTATCCAGTGAAAAGCCGTCTCCTGTTCCAAAAGCCTGCTGCGCCACCAGCGCAAACGGGTAGATGAAAAACAGGCAGAGAAACAGCGTCACCGGGAGGATCAGAAAGTAAGGCAATAGCCGCGCTTCCATCGGACCGCTCCTTTAAGTTGGGATTATGCTGGGGAACCGGGCCACAGCTTCTGCGGCCCGGCAGTCATGGAAGGTTTTATTCGACGGGGCAGGCACCTTCCGAAGGCGCATCTGGTGCCCAGCAAGGCGCGCCAGTTTCGTTCATGATCTTTTCCAGCTGTTTCTTTTGATCTTCCAGAACCTGCTCAATGGGTTGACCAGCCAAAACAATGCGTTCGAACGCATCCACATATACACGGTTGAAGTCGCCGCCCATGCTACCCAGACCCGCAGGCAGCAGGCCGGGATTTGCGTCTGCCGAGCTGCTCATCTTGGCAACCGCTTCGCCGGCAGCTTTGACCGAAGGCGGTAGGTCGGCGGGCAGCTCAACATCAACCACGGGGAAGAAGTTTGTTGCCTTCAGTGTCGCGATCTGTGTCTCGGGCTGCATCAGATAAGTCACCAAAGCTTTGGCACCTTCGGCATCCGGCGCGGTGCGTGGGATGGCAACACCTGCCAGAACGGGCATGAAGCCACGGCCAGTTGGGCCTGCAGGTGCTGGGAAGGCAACGAAATCATCTGGGCGTTCATTGAATGCCTGCGCCAAACGCGACGTGTGGTCAAAGACGATCCAGGCATCCCCGTTCAACAGCTGTTCCTGCATGAATGAAAAGTTGGTCGAGGCAGGGTTCGTATGGCTCCACAGCTCTTTGAATTTTTCCCATGCCGTCACAGCCTCGGGCGAAGCAAAGGTCCGCACAACACCGTTGGTGTAGGACGGGTAAAGATAACCTTGGAAAAAGCGGTGTTTCAGACCCTTGGGACCTGCTGGAAATCCGAATTTCTTCTGACCCGTCGCTTCTTCAACGTTCGCCGCCCACGCAATCAACTGGTCATAGGTCAGTGCATCAATGTCCGCACCTTCAGGCAGGTATTGCAGTGCTTCCGTGTTTGCGGCCATGATGTAACTCGCTTGCATCCACGGCATATATTGCAAGCTGTCAGTACCCAGCTTAGCGAGATCATTGAAAGTGCCCGACGCCGACATGACGCCAAGTTCGCTAAGGTCCATCAGGTCATCAGGATTCATCGCCGAGAAGTTGCCATGCAAGGAGCCCAGCAAGTCAATGCTGCCTGAGTCGGCTTGCAGCTCGGCTTGCAAGCGAGTCAGCCAGGGGCCATCTTCGTTCGGTTGGTAGTCAACCCCGCCCTCGAAGCCACCAAGAACCTCGGTTCGCATAGCCTGCGCTTCTTCGGCGGGCCGGGCCTGGGTCGACCAGAACAGAGTTTCAGCTTGCACGGCAGCAGCGCCAGCAAGCATGGCAACACCGGACACGGCAACCGACAGTTTCAGATGAATCGACATGATTTCCTCCCTATGTCTGAGGCTGACCGAAACCCGACAACCTCTCTCCCTCGCCGACACCTTTGGGTCAGTCCGCGGGCGAATGCAGTTAATATGGTATATCGTTGTATCTTGAGTCAAGCCTGTTGCCGCCAAGCTTTTGCCATAATTTGCTTGCCATTTGCAAAACCACTTGCGATTTTAGGCAAACGTTATATCTAAACTGTGACCCATGACGAAAAAACCCACCTTATCCAGCGTTGCCAAAGAAGCGGGCGTGTCGGTTCCAACCGTCAGCCAGGTTATGCGTGACACCGGCCGAATTTCAGAGAAGACACGTCAGAAAGTCCTGAGCGCAGCCAAGCGTCTGCGCTACGTCCCAAATCAAGCGGCGGCCACAATGCGATCGGGTGACAATCGCGAAATCGGTTTTATCCTTAACAAATTGGCCAACCCGTTTAACGCAGAGGTTGTGAGTGGCGCCGTCGACTTGCTCGAAACCGAAGGGTTCATGGTGTCGATCCTCGATGCGCAAGGCGATCTTCAACGTCAGGACCGCCTTCTGGAAGCCTGCATCAGATTTGGCCGACGTGGTTTGATCTGGGTTCCGGCACTAGACACAAGCGAAGTATCTATGGAGCTTCTGAATGCTCACGGTGTTCCCGCTGTGACATTCATGCGAAAGGTGTCGCAGTCTTTCGACCATGTCGGCATTCTTAATACCGAAGCCCTCGCACAAGCCACGCAGCACTTGATTGATTTAGGGCACAAGCACATCGCCTATTTTGGCGGCACCGAGCAATCGTCCGTGCGTGAAGAACGCATTGCCGGTTACCTTGGCGCTTTAAAGCAGATGGATGACGTGCAGCCAATTGTCTGGCCATGCGATGAGAATAAGAGTGCTGGCGTTGACGCTATTGCCGCACTCCGTCACCAACACCCCGAGGTGACGGGTATTGTTTGCAACGGAGACGTTGTGGCGCTTGGCGCCTGCTTCGGATTGATCCGGTCCGGTTGGAAACCAGGGCATGATTTTTCGGTGGTGGGTTTTGATGACATCGAGGATGCGGCCGTCTCGACGCCCGGCCTAACAACCATGGCGATCGACCCGAAGAAGTTAGGCAAGCGGTTGGCCGAGATCCTTCTGGACCGGATGCGAACACCCGATCTGCCAGTCTGTCATTTCGAGTATTCTGCGACCCTGACAATTCGAGGAACATCAGGAGCAGCCCCTGACCACTAAAGTGTATATCTCAGTTGCTGTCGCAGGCGTTTATTGCGCTCCCATGCGATATTTGACACTTTGGGCTCATCGCTGACGTTTTCTGCATACACGATCAACGGCTTCTATCGGGCGAGTTAAGTGAAGGTGCGTTGGGTCCGCTGATGAGCTGACCACTCAACCAGAGATAGCTTCACATAAATCCGGTTCAGCGGCGTTAGTGGTTGTTGTGATGTGGTCAATCATCTAATGGTGCGGTAATCTGCTAATCGAACCTCCGTTCGGCGACGACCGCAATGAGGACACCAAACCAGACATTTGGACTGGACAAGGCATGCCCGCTCAGCGCCTGGTCCCTGGCATTGATGTCAGGATGTCTGGCAGCGCGCTAAGCTTTATTTGAGCTTACGTTTCCCAAGGTGGCTTTGCGCCAATCTCTGCGATCAAAAAATCAATAAACACCCGCACTTTTGGGGACAGCACGTTGGACTTGGGATAGATCAGCCACAAGACATTGTCTTCACTGGCCTCAAAGTTTGGAAGAACCCGTATCAAACGACCTGACTTCAGTTGGTCATGCACGCTCCATAGAGCGTTCAAGGAAATACCGGCTCCGGCCAGCGTGGCGCGGACCTGGCTTTGACCGTCATCGATAATCAATTGGCCTTTGGCTGATGCGGGATCGAAAATGGCGTTCTTGCCCGCCGGTCCTGTCAATGGCCGCGGTTGGCGGTTTTGGAAAGCTATCAGATGGTGGGTTTTCAGATCGTCAGGCGTCTTGGGCGTGCCGTATTCATCGAGATAATGCGGCGCGGCGCATAGAATACGGCGATCAACGGCCAGCTTTCGACCTTTTAAGCTGGTGTCGACAAGCGGCGCGTTCCTGAGTGCTAGATCATAGCTTCCCTCGATCAGGTCGAACTGCACATCCGACAGACGCAGATCGATTGTGAGATCGGGATGCTGTTTAAGAAACTCAGGAAGGATTGGCGCGATGTAGAGCTGTGCAAAACTGCTTGGCGCAGCAAAGCGCAACGTGCCCTTTATGGTTGTTGTCTGCTTGCCCAGAGCAGCAAGTGCAGCCTCTTCTTGCGCGATAATCTCGCGGGCGAAGGGCAGGAAGTCAGCACCTTCAACCGACAACGACACTTTGCGTGTTGTGCGATGTAACAGTTCGGAACCCAGGCTCTGCTCCAACTTCGCGAGTTTTGCGCTGGACACGGCCGGGGCCATACCCAATGCGCGCCCCGCCGCGCTTATGTTCAGCATTTCTGCTGCCCTTACAAACAATCGCAGCGCATCTGTATCAAGCCCCATTATATCGCAAACCCGAATTATCATTCCATCAATGAGCAGTTTATATGCAATTGGATTGACGTTAAATCCCTTCCATCGATGCAACACAGCATACGAAGGAGGCGCATATGACGCGAACAGCCACAGTCAACTACCACGTTCACAAGCCGCACCGGCAAGCTTTTGAACTGGATGCCGGCGGGATTGCTGGAAACCTGGTTTCCCCCAAACTAGCCTCCACGGCTGTTGCACTGGAGGACGCCCGCGCAGCGGCCAACTCCGTTACATTTGCGTCTGATGCTGTTGAATTCACGACGCTGGAAACGCAGGTTCGGGGCTTTGCTGGTGCCGCATGGAAATCGATATACGATGCCGAGTTGACAGCGATGCTGTCGGACAGGCTGGGCGCACGCGAGGTTGTGGTTTTTGACCATACGGTTCGGACAGATGACCCGAGTGCGACGCGCAAACCTGCGCGCAACGTTCACAGTGACTACAGCAAGGACGGAGCCGAACAGCGGCTTGTCGACCTGTTGGGTGCCGATGTCGCATCGGAATGGGCGCAAGGTCACTTTGCATTTATTAATGTGTGGCGTCCCGTGGAGCATCCGATCAATTCAGCGCCGCTTGGCTTTGTTCGCCCGTCATCGGTTGACGCGTCTGACTGGATCCTGCTGGATCTGATCTATCCTGACCGCAAAGGGCAAATCATGGGGCTGGTGGGAAACCCCAAGCATGAGTGGATCTATCAATCCAAGATGACACCGGATGAGGTCGCGATTTTCAATATCTATGACAATCAAGGACTACCTTCGATTGCGCATAGCGCGCTCGATATGGTCGAAGATTCAAGCATCTCCACCATTCGCAAAAGCATCGAGAGCCGCACCTTGGTGCGCTACTAGTGGGGTCCCGAGATGTTGGATAAAATGCAGCCTAACGAGTTTACCCAGATCAACGTGGCTTATAACCGGGTGTTCCGTCCCGAGCGCTTGAGCATTGGCCTTGTGCTGCCGCTTGAGGCATACGCAGTCGGCGCAGAGCCGACGCTGCGCGGTCATCTGGAGGCGGCTCAAAAGGCCGAGGAACTTGGGTTTGCGGCACTTTGGCTGCGCGACGTCCCGTTCAATGTGCCAAACTTCGGTGACCCGGGACAGGTTTTCGATCCATTTGTCTATCTGGGTGCTCTGGCAACAGCAACAGACCGGATTGCGCTTGGAACGTCGAGTGTCATCCTGCCATTGCGTCACCCCGCGCATGTGGCCAAGGCAGCGGCGACGACCGATGTGCTCTCGGGCGGACGGTTGCTGTTGGGCGTTGCTTCAGGTGACCGCCCCGAGGAATACCCGGCGATGAACCACAGCTTTGACGACCGAGGGGCGCGTTTCCGCGACAGCGTTGAGTATATCCGCGCAGTGGGGTCCGATTATCCGGAACATGAAAACGCGCAGGGCAAACTGGGTGGCGGGATTGACCTATTGCCCAAACCGCATGGCACGCGTCTGCCGATGCTTATTACCGGCGGTAGCCAGCAATCCCCTGATTGGGTGGCACGGAACGGCGACGGTTGGATGACCTATCCGCGCAATGCGTCTGCCCAGGGGCAGGTCATAGCGGATTACCGACGACGCGTTAGGGAGGCGGGCCAACTGGATAAGCCCGTCATGCAATCGCTTTATGTCGATATCGTGGACGACCCCGCTGCGCCTCCGCGCCCGATCCATCTTGGGTTTCAGTCTGGCTCCGACTTCCTTCGCAGCTATCTTCGCGAGATTGAAACGCTTGGGGTCAATCACGTCGCGCTGAACCTCAGGTTCAATCAAGCGCCTATCGACGCAACCCTTGAACACTTGGCAGACACTGTGCTGCCTGACTTTTCGTAAAGGATCAGACCGATGACCAAGACCATTCTCATTACAGGTTCAACTGACGGCATTGGTTTGCTGACGGCCAAGAAGCTGGCATCTGACGGGCACAACGTGCTGTTGCATGGCCGCAGTATACCCAAACTGGAGAGCGCAGCTGCCGAAGTCGGTGAAAATGTCGAAACCTATGCCGCTGATCTGAGCGACCTGTCCGCGGTGCAGGGACTGGCTGAGAACGTGCGGGCGAAACATGACAGGTTGGATGTTTTGATCAACAACGCGGGTGTGCTGAAAGCCCCGCAATCGGTGCTTGAGAATGGGCAGGACATCCGCTTCGTCGTGAACACGCTTGCACCTTATCTGCTGACCGAGTTGCTGCTGCCTATCATTCCTGCTGACGGGCGCGTCGTGAACCTGTCATCGGCGGCGCAGGCCCCGGTGAACATCCGAGCCATGCAGGGCAGTGTTCCGCTGGCGGATATGGAAGCCTATGCCCAGAGCAAGCTGGCCATCACCATATGGACCCGGGAATGGGCCAAATCGCAATCCGATGCGCCTGTCATGGTCGCGGTAAATCCAGGATCGCTTTTGGCCTCAAAAATGGTGAAAGACGGCTTTGGCTTGGCCGGGAACGATATGAACATCGGCGCTGATATCTTGATTGATGCGGCATTAGGTGAGCGGTTCGCTGATGCGTCGGGCGCCTATTTTGACAATGACAGTGGGGCATTCTCAGATCCACACGCAGCGGCACTCGACAAAGGCCACGCTGCCGACGTCATGAAAACCATCAGAGAATTGGTTAACCAGACCAACTGACCCGCGTGGCGCTAAAACGCCACGCACTTCCACCTTTAACACTCCCTGACCCCTCACGCGTGATGCGTCGAGGCCCAAGAAAGGACTGCCCGATGAAATACGAGAACTTTCAAACCTTTGACGTAGCCGTTGAGAACGGTATCGCTACAGTGACATTCAACTTTGGCTCTGTGAACGTGCAAGGCCAGGAAATGCTGGCCGATCTCAACAGTCTGGCCATGCGCTTAGAGCGAGACCGCGACACCAAGGTCGTGATCTTTCAATCTGCAAACCCGGAAATCTGGGTCTGCCACTACGACACCGAACTGCTCAAGGACATGTCGACTGAGGCCGTATCCCGCGAGGATGCACGGCTTTTGGATCTACAGTCGGTTTGCGAGCGGATCAGCAAGGTGCCGCAGGCCACAATCGCAAAGCTGGAAGGGTTTGCACGCGGTGGTGGACATGAGTTGGCGTTGGCGCTCGACATGCGGTTTGCCGCGCGGGGCAAGTACAAGTTCATGCAGATGGAGGTCGGAATGGGCATCCTGCCCTGTGGCGGCGGCGCCTCGCGCATGGCGCGCCAAACAGGCCTTGGAAAAGCGCTTGAGATCATTTTGAGCGCGCAAGACTACGATGCGGATGATGCCGAGCGTCTGGGCACCATCAACAAGGCTTTGGAGCCGGAAGAAATTGGCGCTTATGTGACCGCACTGGCCGAACGGATCGCACAGTTCCCGGCAGAGTCGATCAATGCCTGCAAACAGATGGTCTATGAATCGATCGACAAACCAATTGATGAAGCGCTGAAAGCCGAAGCCTATTGGCTTTATCAGGCCACCAGCAAAACTCCGGCCGTCAAACGGTTCACCATCGCGGATGAACAAGGTTTGGAACACGACATCGAAAACCAGCGCAATTGGGGCGATCTGGTGATGCAGGTGCAGGACATCAACTGACCACCCCCAAGACAATGATCTCGTCAGGCGTGCGTGATTTCCACGTAGGCCTGACACCATGTTCACAAAAGGAAAATCTCAATGAAAGCAATGGTTCTCAACTCTTACGGACCCGATGCGCTGTTCGAGCTTGCTGAAATACCCGACCCTGTCGCGACTTCTGGACATGTGGTCGTCAAAGTGGCCGCGACCAGCGTCAACACCGTCGACACAATGATCCGAAGCATGGGCGCGGACCTGCCTCTGTCCCCCCAATTGCCCGCCGTGCTTGGCATGGATTTCGCTGGCACGGTCGTTGCGATTGGCGACGGTGTGACAGGTTTTGCGATAGGCGATGAGGTGTACGGTTGTTCTGGTGGATTGATGGATCTCACGGGCGCTTTGGCAGAGCACATTAACGCAGATGCGCGCCTGATTGCCCACAAACCCAAGACGCTGAGCATGCGGGAAGCCGCAGCGCTGCCTCTCGTCGGCATCACCGCCTACGAAGGGCTGACCCGCGCCGGTGTTGGCGAAGGGCAGACTTTATTGGTTCATGGCGGCGCAGGTGGCGTTGGTCATGTCGCCGTTCAAATAGCCCGCCACCTTGGCGCGGCCGTGTCCGCAACAGGTCGTGGTGCAGATCAGTTGGCCTTGATCGAGGGTCTTGGTGCGCGTCCCTTGGATTTCACAACGGAAACAGTCGAGGACTATGTTGCCGAGCATACTGATGGCGTAGGCTTTGATGTGGTGTTTGACAGCGTTGGTGGACCAAACATGACAAACTCTTTCGCCGCGGCCAAGCTCAATGGTCATGTTGCCACGACGGTCGCGATGGTCGAGATTGATTTGACGCCTGTGCATTTCAAGGGCCTGTCTTTGCATGTCGTCTTCATGCTGATTCCGATGATGCACGATGTTGGGCGGCAAACCCATGGAGACATCTTGCGGAAGTTGGCAGATCTGGTGGATGCTGGCAGGCTCAAGCCAATTGTCGACGAACAGAAGTTTGGGTGGGACAATGTCGATGCCGCCTATGCGCATCTGACTCATGGAGGTGCGGTCGGAAAAGTCGTTGTGGAACTATGATCTGATCCGGTTGGGCTTGGTGCGCGCAAAATGACCTTGCGTACCAACTCAGTTTGAGTTGCAATTGATGTCGTCTGTAGGCCGTTAGCGCGTTTGCGGTTTGGTACAACTCAGTATGGTCGTTTTGAACGGAATATAACAGCAATCCGATCCAAGATTAGTTTGTTTGCGCTTCGTGACGGCTGCTCCGCCGCATCGAGCAACTCTTCCATGCTGGTGCGTACTTCACAGAGCGTCATCGACGGCTGCTGCTCAAAGAAACCATAAATGGCGTCGATACCCAGATAGTCCGGGATCTCTCGCTGATCAGCACTTCGCTGGCTGACATCCTTTTTGGCTTCAATCCAGAATAAATCGAGTTCCTGGGCCCAGGATTCTGCGAGTTTTTCTAGATATGGCAGCGTCAGGTGCCCGAACCGGTTTTAGCCTTGGTTTTTTGAGGGGCCGGACGCGAGAAACCTATCCAATGACTCCAAGAGTGAAATTGTTCGCTCGGGTCGGATTAGCCCCCAGACGGCAACGGCAATTGAAACGCAAGTTTTGTACACTGTATCGGGTGAATGCCATAGCGCCATCTGATCCAAATTGTGCCTAGAACAGGAGGTCCTCAACGAGCTGTGAGATCAATTGGCTTTTGCCAGACACTCCCGCCTTTCTGTAAATCGCAGTACATTGAGCCTTAACGGTTCCAATTCGGGTTTGCCTCAGATTGGCGATCTCAGCCATAGACATCCCTTTCAGAACAAGCCATGCGATCTCTGTTTCCGCGCCAGTCAGGCCAAGCTTTTCGAAATACGCCTCTACTACTGTTGTGAACTCGCCGGACGTGATCCGGCGGGCGGTTTCGGCCCGGTGTGTCGCTTTTTGGGCCACGAGCGCAAGCCGGACACCCAGAAATGCACCAAGTATAAGCCCGATACTGGCGCCCGCTTCGACAAGCTCTCGCACATTCCAACGTAGCGGAACCGATGGGATGCCCAAAATAGATGCCAGAATTTCCCACAGGAAATAAGCACCACACAGGCACTGGATAAGGACAAGGGTCCAAACGACCCATGCGCGGTTCATCATGCGCGGCACCGTGCGCTGATAAATTCTGTTTCAGCAGGTTCTCTCATGTCGGATTACCCACCGTTTTTTCCTTTACCGCCTTGTCCGCCACCCCCTTTGGGACCGCCATGCGCATTTGGTTCGCTCGGCTGGGAAGGTTTGTCTGGTTTGTTGGCTGGCGGTGCAGGGCGCCCGTCGCCATGTGATTTCTTCGAGAAACTTTGGTCTCGCAAAACCTCTCCGGATGTACGGTTCAAAACCACCTCGCGCAGCTCATTCTGATCACTCGCGGTGATGACGATGCGGCCCAGCCAAGACCGTTTTACTTCCTCGACCGTGTAACCTTCGGCCTCAATCCGCGCGATGACGTCATCCGCAACGGACACCTGAGCCTGCGCCGGCGAGTGCAAGAGCATGACCACCGCAAAACTTGCGAGGATAGGTGATCTAAACATCATAAAGTTCCCGTACCTTTGCAATTTGGCTAAGGGGTTACCGCGCACCGTGTCAACCGGTGCGCGGTGGCTTTATTTTACCCGCGAGGACCGTCCCGACCGCCGTGGCCGTCCCGACCGCCGTGGCCGCCACGACCTTCGCCGCCGCGACCTCCACGACCTTCGCCACTGCCGCCCCTTTCGCCAGAGTCAACCGTCTCGGTGCCGGAATCCGGATTTCGGCCTGCATCGTCACGCCCGCCGCGACCTGCTGGGACCCCTTGTTCGGCCAGTTGATCGCCGATGTTCCGCCGATCTTCGGGACTCAAGCTTGAGTGGTCGATATCCCCCAGCGCCACGGTTTCGCCGGTTGAAGGGTCGACGACTTCAACCTCTGAAATGTCGAGGGCGTTCCGATCACCGCCTCGGGGCTGGACTCCCTGTTCTTTCAGCTGATCCCGAATATCGGCACGTTCTTCCTCGGACAATGCTTCGAAATCCACTTCCGAAAGCTCGACGGTTTCCCCTGTACTCGGGTCAACAACCGAAATGCTCTGGGCAAGTAGCGGCTGGAACGACACTGCGGTGATCAGGGCTGCAAGGATCAACGGGCTGTGAGGGAGTGAGAGAGTACGCATGATTAGTCTTCCTGTTTGTAAGATTTAGCGCGGCTTGGATTGGTGCCGTGAAGCCTAGATGCAGTGAAAACATCGATTGGAATACTGGACGCGAGCCTGATTTTTGGCGGTATAAGCTAAAGTCATAAAAGCGCCCAGCATGGCCGAAATGCTCAAGATTGGCGCGTTCATAATGCTTTCTTCACGATGAGATTTTCGGTGTCAAAGGTATATATGATTTTGGCTTAGAACGTCCTTTCGCAGCCTGGGTACAATGGTTTTCTGATCGGAAAACATGTCACCCAAGTCCCTTCAGCCGTCACTACAAAACGAACCTCGCGACCAAGAAGTGGACACGATATGCGACCAAGCACCCTGAGCTTTATAATGGCAAGCCTGATGCCTTTGTCGGCCTATGCTGAGGAGGAACCTGCGCCCGTCGATCAGCACGAATTATCGCGCATGATACAGAACGGAGAGGCAACCAAGGCGTTTCTAGAGGCCTTCGAGGCAGGGGATGAACTGACCGAGTTCAGCTTTGACGCAGCGCGCGGGGTCGGTGCCAATATCGGCGAAGGTCGTCGTTTTACGCGCATTCCCCGGGCTGATCTCGCCGACCCATCGGAGTGGGCTTCGCATTTTCCAAAGCGCGAAGGAGGGGCTAACGCGACATCGTGTATTGCCTGTCACAACGCGCCGATTGCCAATGGGGCGGGTGACGTTGCAATGAACGTTCTTGTGGATCCTGCGCATACGGGCGACGCAGCCAGATATCTTGAGAGAAATACACTCCCCTTGTTTGCGCTTGGTATCCCTCAGCGGCTTGCAGAAGAAATTAGCACGGACCTATATCAACAGCGTGATGCAGCCCATCAGGTTGCCTGTAATTCGGGTCGCGCCTCAGTTCAGTTAGAGTCCAAGGGCGTTGACTTTGGAACGTTGACACTGACGCGTATTTCGCAAGACCCTTGTTCCGTCGACACGGATTCCAGTGGGTTGAGTGGTATAGACCCGGACCTCGTGATCAAACCGTTTGGATGGAAGGGTAATCATGCAACGATCAGAGCATTCACCAGGAATGCTGCGCACAATGAACTGGGATTACAGGCCGTCGAGCTTGTCGGAGATCAGGATGGCGATTTCGATGGTGTGGTGAATGAGTTGACCGTCGGCGACGTAACGGCTCTTACAGTATACATGGCAGCCCTCGAACGGCCGGTAACCAAGATTGAACTGGCCGATCTGGGTTTGATCGACCTTTCTGGATCCGAAAGAACCAGTATTCTGGCAGGAGAGGCGCTTTTTGCTCAAACCGGCTGCACCAGTTGTCACATGCCAGCGATGAGCCTTCGGGACGCAATGTTTAAAGAACCCAGCGAGATTCCGGGTTTCTACGATGCCAGGTTTCCAGATGGATCTGACCCGAATATTCATGGACTGAACGTCGCCAGTGCAATCAAATTCAATCTGGCCGGAGATCAGCCCAACAACTCGATTAAGCTGCTGGACGGTTCAGTCCACCATCTAGGTGCAATGGCGCGGAACGCCGAAGGTGAGCCAGTGGCCCGATGGTACACAGACTTCAAACGACACGATATGGGTTCCGACTTGGCAGATCCCGATGACCCTCTTGGGTTGGGGGCTTCTATGTTTCTGACGCGATCACTGGCGGGTGTCGGAGCAACTGGACCCTGGCTGCACGATGGTCGGGCAACCACTCTGCAAGAGGCAATTGTGAGTCATGCGGGTGAAGCCTCAGACAGCGCCACTGCCTACAACCACCTCAGCGAAAGTGAACAAACAAAAATCATCGCCTTTCTGGAGAATCTAACTATTTATAAGACAGTCGAAGAATAGTTGCTGGTTGAGAAAAGTAGAACGGCAGATTTGGCCGGTGCCGATTGAATTCTAGTTGCCTGAATACTGCGCGTTGAGTGAATATCTGGAACGCGGGCATTGATCGCTTTATAAGAGTGTGACGGCCCGCGTCATTAGATTTCAATAGCTTCTGCAATCGCAAGCGCGTCTTCCAACTCAGCGTCCAGATACCTAACTGTACTGACCATTTTCGCATGACCTAGCAGAAGATAAACCGTACGTAAGTCGCCACGCTTCTTGGTTATACCGCAAACTTTTGGAGCGAACGACTGGTTTGGCGGTCCGCAAAGCAGAAAAGACGCCCATCGGCCAACGGCAGGTATGGGCCCGACATTGAGCTTGAACCATCATTAACTAATCAGCTTCCTGAAAGCGGCCATTCCGACATTTGCAACATTTCCTTTGCTTCGATTTCCGAGATGGGAACATGTCTGCCGTCCTGTTAAGCGAGCAGTACACTTCGCAGTGCATCTTCCCAGAGAGTTTACAGGGGCTTGCGTGCCCAGCACATGCTGCCTTTCGCCAACAGAAGTCTGGGTTTAAGCAATGACGCTCGGTGGAGCGCCTCAGAGATCGAACGTCCTGACGATTTCGAGGCGCATATGGAGTGCCAGAACGGTAAGGCCTATAAGGCTATCCAGCGCCTTGGCACTACACTGTTGATTCATCACGCTGACCAGTCAGATGATCCGAGCTAAGTGGGCCGTGCTCGCGCGTGCATGAATGCAAAGGGCATCATCCGTAAAGAATTCCAGTGACTTCTATAACATGCTCTCTAAACTCCGGGCAGTTGTTAGTCAGAATTGACGTGGGAGTTTGGGCTCAGTTGGGCGACAAAAAGGCATCAGGGACCCCGATAAGTCCCGCGCCATCATCTGCGCCAAGTTCGGAGTTAAGCGCAGCTGATCAACAGGCGCGGTTTGAAGCCACCGCTCAGGTGATGCAGGCGATCTCTGTGACCAAGGACGACGTTCAGCCGGTTTGCGATCTGATTGTTGCGCTTGCCAAAGACCTTTGCGACGCTGTTTTTGCTGGTCTGGTTCTTGGACAGGAAGGCGACGCACTTCAGCGGCTCGTGGCCAGTGTTAACCTGCACCCTGACATTCAGCAGCTCTGGCGCGACGGCAAATACACGATGGAGCCGGGCAATTCTCTGGTGACTGAAACAATCCTCAACGGCGAGACCAAACGTGTTGTGGATATGGGAGACACTGAATTCCACAAGTCCGGCGATGAGCGATTCAAGCTGATTGTCGACAAGCATGGGTGCCGCAGTAATCTGTTTGTTCCTCTAAAGGTGGATGGCGGTGCAATCGGATGCTTGATGTTGGCGCGAGACGAGGTGCGGCCCTACACCGACGATCAGGTAAAGCTCGTCGAAACCTTTGCCGCCCAAGCGGTAATCGCCATTGAGAATGTGCGCCAATTCCGCGAATTGCAGATCCGCCTGGCACGCGAAGGCGCCACGCGTGAAGTTCTCGAGACAATTAGCCAATCACGAGAAGATGAGACGCCGGTGTTCCAGACCATCCTGGAAAACACCGCCCGGCTTTGCGAAACAGATGTCGCCACATTGAGCCTTTTGAATGAGGCAGGAACCCACCTTGAGTATGCGGCCCATTTCGGTGATCAGTTGGCGACCTACGAGGTCGGCGTAGATCGCTGGTCACTGGATTCACATCTCCAGATTGCGGAATCCGTGCGCGAGGCAAGCGTCATTCACAATGTCGATTTGCGCCTGACTGACCAGTATATCAAAGGCGACCCATGGCGCCGTCAACTTGTAGACGAAGAAGGTGTCCGGTCATTTCTGACGGTCCCACTAATGTCGGCAAACGGAACGCCTGTGGGCGTCATCGGGATTTACCGACGTGAGGTTCGCGCATTTACAAACGACGAGATCTCTCTGGTTGAGGGCTTTGCCGCCCAAGCCGTGATCGCCTTGGACAACACGCGACAATTGAATGAACTGCACACTCAGTTGGAGCGTCAGACGGCAACACAAGAAATTCTAACGGCCATTAGCCAAAGCCGTGATGACGATGCGCGCGTCTTTGACACAGTGCTTCAACAAGCCACTAAGGTTTGTGGCGCAGATCAGGCTGCGCTTGTCTTGATCAATAAAGCTGGAACCCACGGCCGTTTGGCTGCGAATTGGGGGCATCAGAAAACCGAATTTGATATCGGACAGGAATGGCTAATCGAAGGATCGGTTACCGTTGCCACGGCGATACGGACAGGTCAGGTTGTTCGCGTGGATGATCTGGTTGAAACGGACTTTTTCCGCTCAGGGCATCCTACAGCCATAAAGATGGTCGAAGTTGAAGGCATTCGATCACGCGTTGCGGTTCCCCTGATGCAAGGAGATCAGGCCATTGGTGCCATCGCGGTCAGTCGCCGGGAGGTGCGACCATTTGCTGACCCTGACGTGCAGTTGATTGAAGAATTTGCCAAACATGCAGTCATTGCCATCGAAAACACGCGTCAGTTTCGCGAAGTACAGGAACGACTCGAACGGGAAGAAGCGTCGCGTGAAATCCTCGAAGTCATAAGCCGCAGCCGCGATGACGATAGCCCTGTCTTCAATAGCATACTCGAAAACGCCAGCCGACTGTGCAAAGCGCCGCTGGCCTTTCTGTGTGTCGCCGATCACGAACGTGGCCTTGCAACAATTCCGGCCAATATCGGTGCGCGAACGGATTTTGATGAGGCCCTGAAGGGGTTCGTGGAGCCCTTGACCCGTACGGAACTCGTTGCAATCCGCCCTATGATCGATGGCCAGGTCATCCGGCAAGACGATATTGCAGATGATCCGCTTTATTATCAGGATCGCGATCCAAAACGGGTTCAGATGGTTGAAGTGGAAGGGGCTCGCTCGGTCCTTGCGGTGCCGTTGATGAAAGACGACACGGGTCTTGGGGTGATCGTTCTCTATCGCCGTGAAGTTTCGCCATTTTCGGATGATGATGTCGCTCTGGTCCAAACCTTTGCGGCCCAAGCCGTGATCGCAATGGATAACGTACGCCAGTTCCGAGAGGTGCAGGACCGTACCGCGGAAGTCACGCAAGCCTTGGAGTATCAGACTTCAACATCCGAAGTGCTGCGTGTGATCTCAGCGTCTCCCAATCAACTGTCGCCCGTTCTGGACGCCATTCTTAAAGAAGCGTCGCGCATCTGCGAATTGCAGGATGCCTATGTCGCAATGCTCGACCCGGACGATGGGCTTTTTCATGTGCACTCGACGCTCACACAAGACACGGCCTTTGCAGAGTACGTCAAAGCTCACCCGATTTCGCCAACGGATAACGGTGTAAGTGGGCGTGCGATCTTGTCGAAACGCACAAGCTATGTCGAAGATGTCGAAGCGGATGACACCTACACCTGGTTGGAAGAAAGCGGCGTAGGTGATTACAAATCATTGCTTGGACTTCCGCTTGTCAAAAACGGCGAAGTCGTAGGCGTTATCTCTCTTGGGGCGCCAGTGGTCTTGGGTTTTTCCGCCAAACAGATCAAACTGCTGGAAACTTTTGCGGATCAGGCCGTTATCGCGATTACCAACGCAAACCTTTTCCACGAGTTGGAGGAGCGGACAGAAGAAGTCACGCAGGCACTGGAGTATCAAACTGCCACTTCAGACGTATTGTCGGTGATTTCGCGATCTCCGAATGAGCTGGAGCCGGTGCTGAAGGAGATACTGAAAGTCGCCGGCCGGATTTGCGAGCCAAAATATGCGGCAATCTCGATTCTGAATCCCCAAGACAACCTTTACCATACTGACATCATGCTCGACTTTGACAGTGATTTCATGAAGTTCATGAAGGCACACCCAGTGCCGGCAGGTCATGGGAGCGGTATTGGCCAAACAGCTGCACGCGGCGAAACAGTCTACTACGAGGACACTGAAGCTAACGAATACGCCTGGAAGGAAGCCGCACGTATTGGCAAGTATCGCTCGCTTCTGGGTGTCCCATTGGTCAAGGATAAGGTCGTGGTCGGTGTGATCGTGCTCTGCCACGACAAAGTCGCACCATTCGATTCAAAACAAATCGCCCTCTTGGAAACGTTCGCGGCCCAAGCTGTAATTGCGATCAACAACACCCGGTTGTTTGAAGAAGTTCAGGCCCGTACCGCCGAAGTTGAAGAAGCACTGGTGCGCGAACAAGCAAGTGCAGAAGTTCTGCATATTATCAACGAAGCGACTTCCAATTTGCAGCCGGTGTTTGACCTTATCGTCAAAAAATCAGCCGAACTCAGCCGCGCGCGGTTCTGCGTGTTGGATCAATATAAAAACGACAAATTCTATTACTGTGCGCAACACGGATTTCCGTTGGAGTTGTTTTCGGAGCTGATGTCGGATTACCCGGTCTCTGATACAGAAGGGCACATGTCGGCTTTTGTTGTCGAAGCAGGTGCCCCGGTTCAAATCGAAGATGCACAGAAATCGACGTACTACGCCCCAGAGTTCGCCGCAGCTGTTGGATGGCGTCGTATGCTGGGCGTGCCAATCAAGGCAGGCGGCAAAGTGTGGGGCTGCATCAACCTTGGCTGGCCAGGCACAGAAGAGCCAGCACCTGAAACAATCGAGTTGGTCCAAAGTTTCGCTGCCCAAGCGAGTATCGCCATCGAAAATGTCCGTTTGATGCAAGAAACCCAGGCTCGCTCCGCGGAAGTCGAAGAGGCGCTGAAGTATCAGACAGCCACGTCCGAAGTTCTCGGCGTCATCTCGCGCTCACCGAACGATCTTCCACCGGTTTTGGACGCCATCCTGGAGGTTTCGTCGCGTATCTGTTCACCGGAATACGCGTTCTTTGCAATGAAGGATGCTGACGATGGCCTTTACCGTGTGGCCATGTCCCACAATGTCAGTGGTGCTTTTCTCAAATTCCTGTCCGATAACCCTATCGCGCCAGAGGAAGGTTCTTGCATCGGGCGCACGGCCTTGCACGGCAAGACGGTTTATATAAAAGACACCCGTAGGGATCCGACTTACACATGGAAAAAAGCGGCTGAGATCGGGGACTACCTAACCACCCTTGGTGTCCCCTTGGTCAGCAATGGCGTAACTGTTGGCGTTATTGTTATGGCGCATCGGCAGGCAGCAGCGTTTAGCGACAAACAAGTCAGCCTGCTGGAAACTTTCGCGTCCCAGGCCGTAATCGCCATCAACAATACGCGACTTTTCAAAGAAGTGCAGGCCCGCACTGCAGAAGTTGAAGAGGCATTGGGGTATCAGAAAGCCACATCCGAAGTGCTTGAGGTGATTTCCCGTTCCCCTGACGCTTTAGAGCCGGTTTTGGAAGCGTTGGTGGCGGTTTCGTCGCGCATCTGCCGGCTGCAAGATGCTTTTGTGGCGCTTAAGAAACCCGAGGACGGAAAATTTCATTTCTTTGCCGGGCACAATCTCACAGAGAGTTTTGCCAAATTTCTCGAGTCGCATCCATTTGAACCGGGGGAAACGTCGGCGACCGCCCGGGCGCTTTTATATGGGCGCGCCGATTACGTTGAGGATACTCAAGCGGACCCTAATTATGATCCAGTCCTTAGGACCAACTTGCATGGATACAGGTCGGTTCTCTCTGTACCTTTGATACGCGACGGTGACACGATAGGTGTCATCAGTATGGGCAGCCGAAATAAAGCCGCCTTTGAGGACAAGCAAATCAAGCAGATGGAGACCTTTGCCTCGCAGGCGATCATAGCGATTCAAAACTCTCAATTGTTCAACGATACGCAAGTCGCACTCTCTCGCCAAACGGCAAGTGCGGATGTCCTCAGAGTGATCTCGGAATCCCCGACAGATACCAAACCGGTTTTTGAGAAGATTGTCGGACTGGCTACGGCTCTTATCGATTGCGACTTGTCGATTGCCATGCAGGCTAACAAAACTGAATACTGGCAAGTAGCGGCCGCAACTCCGGATGGTTTAGAGGAAATCACTTGGACTGAGCGCCTGCCAATTGATCCCGACGACAACCTGCCATCCCGCGTCATCCAGAGAGGCAAGACGCTGCAATTGGATGACTCGCGCTTTGATGAACTATCTCCGCGGGACACGGAAATCGTCGAGCGGCAAGGATTCAAGTCGTTCTTGATGGTACCCTTGATGCGAGGGAAAGACTGTTTCGGCACTCTCGCCTTTATTCGGAAAACGTCGAAGGCTTTCAGTGATGACGAAGTAGCCATTGCCGAATCTTTCGCGGATCAGGCTATCATCGCGCTGGAAAACGTGCGTCTGTTCAATGAAACTCAGGCTTCCTTAGCGCGACAGACTGCCAGTGCTGATGTACTGCGGGTGATCAGCCAATCGCCTTCAGATACCACACCTGTTTTTGAGGCGATTGTGAATTCCGCGACACGGCTTGTTTCATGTGACATGGCAGGCGCCGCTTTGTCAGATGACAGTTTCTGGTGGCAAGTGGCTTTGGCGACGCCAAAAGGCCTTTTACGTGATTTCGGACGAACCCGACACCCGTTGGACCCGAAGGATAATTTTCTGTCGTCCGTGTTACTGTCCGGGAAAACTATGCATGTCCACGATTTGACGTCGCAGGGCTTGCCGCGCTTGGCAAAGAAGCTTCACGAAGAAAACGGATTTGAAGCTTTCCTTGGCACACCGTTAATGCGCGGAGACAAGTGTTTGGGCGGGCTCTATTTCATCAGGAAATCAAAAACACCGTTCTCGGACGACGATATTGCAATGGCTGAGTCTTTTGCAGATCAGTCTGTTATTGCCATCGAGAACGTGCGCCTATTCCAGGAGGCTCAAGAGGCACGTGAAGCGGCCGAGTCTGCCAACGAGGCCAAAAGTGCCTTCCTCGCCACCATGTCCCACGAAATCCGCACACCGATGAATGCCGTTATCGGGATGAGTGGGCTCCTGATTGATACCAAGTTAGATGCCGAGCAAAGCGATTATGCCAACACGATCCGCGACAGTGGCGACGCACTACTGGGCATAATCAACGAAATTCTTGATTTTTCAAAAATCGAAGCCGGGCAGATGGACATCGAGAACCATCCGTTTGACCTGCGTGAATGTATCGAAAGCGCGCTAGATCTGATCAGCGGCAAAGCCGCCGAGAAGCAGCTTGATCTGGCTTATGAGCTTGACGACGCTCTGCCCCTTGCAATCAGTGCTGACCTGACCCGGCTGCGGCAGATCCTGCTGAACCTGCTTTCCAACGCGGTGAAGTTCACAGAAAGCGGTGAAGTGGTTCTCTCAGTTAAACAAACTGCCAAAAAGCGCGGATCGCTTGAGCTGACTTTCAAAGTCCGTGACACCGGCATCGGCCTGTCCGACAAGGGGATGAGCCGTCTGTTCCAGTCCTTCAGTCAGGCAGACAGCTCAACTACCCGCAAATATGGCGGCACCGGTCTTGGTCTGGCAATTTCCAAGCGTCTTGCGGAACTCATGGGCGGCACCATGTGGGCACGAAGTGACGGCGAAGGGCATGGTTCGACCTTTACGTTTACGATCCGGGCCAAACCCTCCAAACCGGTCAAATCTTCGTCGCGCGATCTGGTAGGTGTTCAGTCCGAACTGGACGGCAAACGTATTCTTATGGTGGATGACAATGCCACCAACCGAAAAATCCTGTCCCTCCAGACCGAGAAATGGGGCACTCAAACCACCACATGTGAAACCCCATCCGAGGCGCTAGCGACTCTCGAGAAGGCTGGAAAGTTCGATCTGGCCATTCTCGACATGCACATGCCAGAAATGGATGGCGAGGAACTTGCCCAGAAAATTCGGGCCAAGCATCCGGACTTGCCGCTGATCCTCTTTAGTTCTCTTGGTCCACGTGAATTTGACCTCGAAGACGGCCTCTTTGCTGCCAACCTCGCCAAGCCATTGCGTCAGTCGCATCTCTTCGACACTCTGGTCACTTTGTTTTCGACCGAAGATATCCCCGTGAAACTGACCAAGCCCGCAGACAAACCCCAGACCGATCCAGAGATGGCAAAACGCCACCCTCTGCGTATTCTGCTAGCTGAGGATAATCTGGTGAACCAGAAACTTGCGCTTCGCCTGCTGGAACAGATGGGCTATCGCGCTGATTTGGCCAGCAACGGCGCTGAGGCGGTCGAAAGTGTGAACCGGCAAACATACGATATCGTATTGATGGACGTGCAGATGCCCGAAATGGATGGGCTCGAAGCTTCACGCCGCATAAACAAAGATTTCCCCGAAGAAGACCGACCGCGTATAGTCGCCATGACTGCCAACGCCATGCAAGGCGACCGCGAGATGTGTTTGGATGCCGGGATGGACGACTACATCGCCAAACCGATACGCCTGCCTATTCTTATCGAAGCCCTTTTGAATGTTCCCAGGAAAAGCAAGTAATCCATGACAAACGGCCCAATTGATCTTGATATCTTCGCTGAACTCAAGGACGCGACTGGCGACGAATTTGCCGCCGAGCTTGTAAACACCTTTCTCGACGAAGCCCCCGGCATGATTGCCGAATTGAAAGCGGCTGCCGACGTGTCCGATGCTGATGGATATCGCCGCGCGGCTCATTCCATTAAATCGAATGCAAACACCTTTGGTGCGACTGAACTGGCCGAGTTGGCAAGAAAAATCGAGCTCGGGGACATACCCGCGACTGGCGACCTTACAGATGCGAAAGCCCTGGAGGCCGCTTTCGCCAAAGCTGCTGTGGCCCTGCGGACCCTGAACGATGACTGATGCATCTGGCCATCTCCTTATCGTTGATGACAACAAAGTCAATCGGCTACTCCTGTCTCGCAATGTTGAACTGTTGGGGCACAAAGCCTCTGTCGCGGAGAACGGCCTCGTCGCGATGGAGATGTTGTCGAGTCAGTCTTATGACCTGCTTCTACTCGATATCGAAATGCCGGAAATGGACGGATTTCAGGTTCTGGAGGCAATCAATGCGGACCCCGACCTGCGCGAATTGCCGGTGATTGTGACTTCTTCGGTCGAAGGGCTCGACAATATTGTGCGCTGCATCGAGTTAGGCGCAGAAGACTACTTGCCCAAGCCGGTGAACAAGACGCTTCTCAGCGCCCGCGTCTCCAGCTGCCTTGAAAAAAAGCGACTGCGGGACGAACAAAGACGCCTTCTCGAACGCTTCGCAACCACCGAGGTTGCGCAAGACCTGCAAGAGTCTGGGTTTGCCATCGGTGGCAAACGTGCAAACGCATCGGTTCTTTTTTGCGACATTCGCGGTTTCACAGCCCTTTCAGAAAACTTAGCGCCCGAGGCAACAATTGATCTACTCAACACCTTCTACACGTTGATGTTCGAGGCGGTGACCAGCAATGGCGGCATTGTCAGCCTGATGCTGGGTGACGGGTTGATGGCTCTCTTCGGTGTTCCACAACCTCTGAACAATACTGCGCAAAGTGCTGTAGCTGCGGGGCATGAAATGCATAGCATGATAGAGATGCTGAATCATGACCGGCTCGCGGATGGAGAACGGGGTCTCAGGATCGGGATCGGTATCGCCACAGGCGAAGTCGTCGCGGGCTATGCCGGTACTGACAATCGGGCGACCTATACCTGTATCGGATCCGCAGTAAATCTCGCAGCCCGATTGGAAGCGGAAACCCAGAACACCGGAAGCCGGATTTTGGTTGATCAAGAGACCCTGGATCTGCTCGACGGAGTTGATATTCAGGAGACATTTGGCGGGAGCCAGATCAAGGGCTTCTCCGATCCATTGGACATTCACGCTTTGTGATTTTCCGACACGAGTATCGTTTCTCCGATATCATTTCCTGAGAGATCGCTTACTACTAAACTCCCCGTCGTCGCAGCCGCTCAATTTGGATTCGCCAACCCCATGCAAAGAGCACATGCAGCACCCCGATGCACGGCGACGTCCAAACGTAGTGGCGTTCAATGCAAAAATCCTGCTGTAAGGGGTTGGTCGGTTTGCCGTATGCATGTCGCAGGCGGCAGGCATGGTTCTGGGTCAGTCAACCCCGCCTACAAGCACGGAATGCGCACCAGAGAAGCTCAGGAGATGAGGAAGGCCGTTACTGAACACGTGCGTATTTCACGCCAACTCGAACGCATGATAGTCGACATGTAGAGATCCTCCGAAAGGAATTGCCCTAAGGCTTCGTGTCCTTAACCCATGAAGCCCAAAGCGCCTTCATTGTTCAGAATCTCAATTGCAGTACCCAAGGCTTCCTGATCCGAAACAAACTTGTCGTCCCAGACATAGCTGGCATCTTTGCAGTCCACCGCTTCCAACGTCTACTTGTTCTGGTTGTCCAGGCGGTAGATTTCGATTTCAAACCGATACCCATCAACAAGCACGGACTTGCACTTGTCTGACATTACTAGTTTAGGTTCATCGATATTCATTGGTGCTCTGTACCCGCGTTCTTATTCAGTCACTCTGATATCAAGACAGCCGGTGTTTCTTGCCAGAAAAACATGTTGGGGTTGCGACGCGCCGAACTCGTACCCCCTCATTGAAATCGCTAAACCCCATCATGACGCGCCGCATATAAGTGATATGGGAGCGAAGTGTTCTGATTGCGACCGTTCGATGAAGATTACCAAAGCGCAATGACATCTGAAAAACGCGGTTCTTGCTTCGGTCTGTTTTACGAAAAACTCGTGGGGTGGCACACCGTGCTAGGTAACCCCCTCAAATCCAGTCAGAAAAACCAGAAAGTGCTAAAATAAAAGCATGCCACCCACGTCAAGAGGATCGCATTGTGGCAAAGTTGTGTCCATAGCTCGTTCGGCAACTGACTGTTTACCCTCCGGAAACGAACCTTTTTGACCGAAACAGCGCCGTTACGGGAATCCCCCAATTTCGGGCTTCGCTCATATTGAGTAGTGTGGGATCAGAATAACCACTTACCCCCTCGTGACGAAGATAGAGGCTGGCCTCGACCCCCTCAGCCAGCCTCTATAAATGTTCCGACCATCCAGGAAGATTTCTTGGAGCAGGGACGTCATTGTGAACTAACCAATCACGCATTGCTGCCCGGTGGTCCTGTGGTCCAGCTGTATAGCGCCGTGAATGTAAGTCGGCTATCTGCCGTTCAAGGGAAGACCACCAATGCAATTTGACCCTTGTCGGGCTTGGCCCTGCATCGATTGCGCTCGGTGTATTTTTTTCTTGGGGATTATTCAAATTTGAGCGCATCCTCTGGTATCATGATAGTAGGTTCAGACTTGGGCTGAGTATGCTCAATCAGTGGTTACCACTTCTGGCGCGAACGATTGCAGGATTCTGTTGCGACGTTATTGTTCGTTTCGTCATTGTCTTGCGAGAAATGTGACTTGTTCGGAAAATTCCTTTGAAACGTAATTCGCTTCTTCTTGTGATTTGCTTTGTTTTGGTCAGCCTTACTTCCCTGAGAGCATATATTGCTCACTTAAATGACAGTGCTGCTTCGCAATTGGAGTTGTTGAGTGAGCTAAGTTGGAGATGGCCGGGAGAAGAGAGATTTGGCGGCCTATCTGGTTTGGAAATAAGTGAAGACGGAACAAAGCTGATTGCCGTGTCAGACAGGCCGATGCTGGTTTTTTACCAAAGTACGAAGGCAAGGTGACTCAATTGTCGGCATTCAAAACATGGAGATTGTTCGCCCCAGAACTCCGGGCTCGATGAATTACCATGATGAAGTAAATAGTGACCCGGAAGCGCTCGCGTTGCAGAAGCCTGGTAGGCTTTGGGTCAGCACTGAAAACTACCACGACGTTGAGTACTTCAACCGCGGCGAACACACGGCAAACCATATCGACTACGAGACCGAAACCCAAGCGTTCAGGTCGTTGCCTTACAATCAGGGACTAGAAGCGCTGTCACTTGACCCACAGGGCCGGGTCATTGCGATACCAGAGACATGGCCGGAAAATTCCTTTCCTGTATTTCGCTTAGAGAAAGGTGAATGGTCTGTATCAGGCGAGATTCGGAAAAGTGGTTCTTACGTGCCGGTGGGAGCTGACACTGGACCTGATGGTCATTTGTATTTGCTGGAACGACGATTTGTTTGGGGGATTGGTTTTTCAAATAGGGTGAGGCGCTTCGCATTCGTGGAAGACGGAATTGTCGAAACCGACATTCTTCTACAGACCAAGATACGCACCCACGGCAACTTAGAGGGCATTGCAGTATGGTCCGACGCTTCAAATGCAATCAGATTGACAATGGTATCCGATGACAATTTCCGCATGTTCTTGGATACCGAAATCGTCGAATACCGCTGGAACGAACAGCGTCGCTAATTCCCGTTCGAAGTTGAGGCTTCAATAAAAAAAACCTCAACTAAAAGCAGTATCGAGCTTCCGAAATCGAAGAGGCGGATTCAACGCACGACACGATATTGTCTCTCTCTGAAACCACACTTTCGTATTCTGAAAATAGTCGCTGGTAGTTTTAAACTAGTTCCTCAGCTTCATAGCGAAGCGCGTTATACGAGCTCATTAGGTTATTATAGTCGTAGACCAAGTCATCGTACTCGGTAGCTAGATCAGACAAATTGGATTTACACGTGAAGCCCTCATAGCCGCAAGTGTACTGGTCGAAGCAAACAGCATACTCATTGACGCATTTGCCTTAGGGTTTTGTCCCCCAAAAGTATCCAGGTAACCAGCTAAACTAGCCGCCATGTTGGCGCAAGGATAGCTAACAAATTGGTTTCTATCAGAAAAAAGTGGTGACCCTAAAGCGATCAAGTTCGAACCTTCTTTTCGAGAGTCTCGGTTTCTGGGAGGTTCAAATTAGGCACTGTAAACACTTAGACCTCGCTAAGGACTAGTCGGAGAGTGGGTGAGACGTTGCGCCCAACCCTTGAGGTTAAAAACCTAAAATCGAAGGCTTCAATTGCGATCTACCCTTTCTTATGGAAGTGAGGGTCTCTGCAATAGATTTTCTAATTTGGTATCGCCAATAAGCCGCCAACCCAGTGTTAGCATTTTGCCCATTTGCTTCATGCATTGCGGCGTGAAACATCAACTTCGCGCCGCTGCCCACGATATCACTATTATGTACAATCAGTAGAGAAGAACGGGTTGACCGGCCTGCACTGCTTACCTCAGCGTCGAAGTAACTGGTCGCTTCTAACTCGGCGAGAATCTACCAATAGTGGACGCCAATTGACTTTCTTTCCGTCTATTTCGACACTGCCGTCCAACCAGAAAAGTGGAAGGCAGACCTTAGGAACACTTCGTTTAAAGAATAGTGTAGAAGCAAATCCTCCTCCTCCAAGTTCAAACTTTTTAGCGGCAGCGCCCGCATCTTTCTCCGGTCGTTCGTCCGCATACCATTGCTGAACCAACTGAGAACCAATAGAGCGACAGATTTCTATCGCCTCACCGCGACCCTCAGGCCAGTCTTCATCTCTTGAGAAAGCGAACGGCATTACATGGTTATGTAGTTCTTTGAAGTAATCCTCGGTTCGAATCCCAGACCCAAGTGATAGTTCATCAGGGATACTCGGGTTTAGGAATGAGACTACCTCTGCATCGTGGGCGTCCACTTGAACAAGTCCGTTCAATTTTAGCTCACGAATCTTGTGTCGCACGACACGCAGCCCGAAATCGGTTACCACCGAGAACTTTAGGCGCAATCGCTTGTCCAGCGATGCGTCGTACAATGCATGCAATCGCTTGTTAGTTTCGCTGCCGCTCCAAAGGCCGTCCTCAAAAATTACCAACTCGTCAAAGTCGCGATTGGGAATCTCAATTTCGCAGGTCTCTGAACTCCAACGCACACATTCGACAGAATCTGGTCGGTGTTCATGCGTAATCACATCCTTTACGCTGACCCAACTGCCACCCGGATCTTCATCGCTGATGTAGCTGTAAAGCACACGTTGCCCAAGCTCCTCATGCTGCTTTGCGCCAAACGGCCTATTTTGGGTGTCGAAGCTTATGGCTCTTATCTGCATCAGCAGGCGCTTGCCAATATGGCCAATACCAAGCTGATTGAATTGCTCCATCCAAACTTGCGGGGGCGTTTTGATCCCTTCGAAGTTAGATAGTTGAGCGGCGGCATGGTCCTTCCAAAATGCGTGGTTCGCGGAACTTATCTTTTTGAGCTTCTTTCTAATGGTGTCGCAAGCTATGCAATGGAATCTCTCCGATGAATAGCCGTGATCTATCCACCGGTCCTCAAGGTTTTCATGGTCTAGCTTTGCTCCCTGATACACGAACAAAACGCTGCTTTGATTTGCGTCGTAGCTCTCGAAGACATTCGCTACCCGCTCAGTTAGCTGATGTCTGTCTGGGTTCTGCACACCGGGAGAATCTAGATTTATTGCGAAGATTTGATTGCGCCAACTGGGCGAAATGTTGTCAATGCAAAACCGCTCAACGTTCTTGCGAACGCTCTCCGGCGCAGCCAAGAAGACTTTTGGTGGAATCATATAATAAGGCGCTCACAGAATTACTTTTTGCTCAAAGCGTCCAAAACAACACCTAATGGTAAGCTGATTGAACGAAGCTCTTCATAGCTCATGCTGTTGATGGCAGCGTGCGCTAGTTGACGCCCAAGTTCAACTGGTGAATTGCTCACAGAAACCGTCGTTTGCTTATTGGTAGGAGCGCTGTGAACTGTCTGCGTGATGCGTGCCGTACCCGATGGCTTCTTAGATATGGTTGCGAGCTGAGATTTGCTCATTTGGGAAGACAACTCTTCAACCACCTCAGGGTCTAGCTCAAGATCCGAAAGCCGCCTCGAGAATATGTTGAGTAGCCCGTTTCGACGAAATTCGCCCCAACGCTTGAAAAACCCATGCGCACGTAGAACGTCAAGCCAATCTCCATAATCGTCAATGCCGCTAGATGCGGTCTTGAGAGCCCCTTCGTTCTCCTCTGAAACTAGTTCGACAAATTCCTCGCGCAATTGATTGTGCTCCGAAGTGGAAACACGTGAGACAAGTAGTTCGTCCGGTTCTAATTCACTTGGCTTTCTAACATTCAATTCAGAACGATCTTCACTGATAGCAACATCAGAAGAAGCAGAAGGGCTTACAAAAGCTTTCCAGATGTTCGGATTAATTTCGCCAGGCAAGGTTGATGATCGCGCGTGTCCTTCAATTTTGTAGACTACATCGCCACCATTGAATCCGACGTGCGTAAGAACGTCGGGCAAAAAAGTTTCGACAAATTTCTTGAGCGCTCCGGGGCCTGTAAGGATTCCTACAGTTTCGCGAACGTTCAATTCTGGCGCGACATCCTGAATATATTGATTCAATTTTGCTCCCTGAATGAGGGCATCAGGATACCTGTTCAAAGCGCTCTCGATATCGTTCAGGTGTTCTTGAAGTTTGGGTTGCTCGTCCAAAGCATAGCTCCTAAGAAAATTTCGAAGCGTCGCCCCAATACGAGGCGACACTATCGAATTCATCAAATCAGCCGTCAAAACAGACGACTATGAGCTAGCCAGCATGGACCTCAAACCCCATACTGCGTCCAAACCGCGTGGGTACTCCGGTTGAACATTCGACATTATTGTACCCAAGGAAGCCATTGTTTGCTAAGCACAAATGTTAAGATGAGTTTTGAGTCGCTTAACACAACTCCTACCCAGCCTCGCAAACTACTCCCGCCGATTTGGATAACCTACTGCACCTACATCAGTTATTCAAGAGCTACACTTAGCGAATTTTAACTAACGTCGGTTTAGCGACGGGCGCAGATGGTTCGGTATAAATAAGTTATGCACGGCATCTCGAACTTCAAGTCTAGAGATGGCGTGCGCGGTGTTATGCTGGTGTTTTGTCCTTTGTGATCAAATCAGAAAGCAGATGTGCCAAATGAACTCACACGAATTGCAGATCTAGCTTAGATTTATTTTGAGTGACGTTTACGACTTTGCCGCTTGGCAGCAAGGTTTCTAATCTTTGTACCTTCAGATCGCGCAGAAAATCTCAACTTTGACCTTCGCCGAGCAGAAAAAAATCAGTGCTCAAATGCGGTTCGAACAAAGTGATTCGTCATTTATCCTGACACTCGGCTAGCCCTACTTACGCGTCTCTACCGAAAGTGACAGAGCGCCAAATTGAGCGACCGATCACGAAAAAGTTGTCATCGAGAATGACGCAAATCAGACTCTTCGTGTCATAATATATAACAATATCAATAATTTGACTAACGCGCTTTGGATGCTGCAAAACGTGAGATATGGAAAATTCAATATTTCATATCTGAGAATTAGAAGGAGGTTCGAACATGGATGATGGCACCCAATCGTTTGCAAAAAAACCACGGTCAAAACCAACTAGTACCGCTAGTCAGAAATCGGACAAGTACGCCGAGGCCATTAGAGAAATTGCCGTCGCTTTCGTCGATATTGGATTTGGCTCCTCGCCCACGAAGCTGGTTTTGCAAGCAGCTAATGACAACAAGCCCATCCAACAGGCAGTTGATAACTACATGAGCAAGAACAGCGGGGAAGGAAACTAAGTCATGCCAACGAATAAGTCGCTCAGCTCGACTAAAGTGCCCTGCATAATTTACACACGAGTGTCTTCGACCAAGCAGTCAAAAGAGGGTTCAGGTCTATCGAGCCAAGAACGCTCATGCCGCGACTATGCAGAACGAATGGGTTACGATGTCGTAGAAGTGTTCACCGACATTATTTCTGGCCGCCATGCAGATCGACCCGGCATGAACGCGCTCCTTAATAGTCTCCGCATTTCGCACCCAAATGGCTGCGTAGTGGTGGTCGACGATATTTCTAGGTTCGCTCGTGACGTATCAACTCACGCAACATTGCGCGATAAAGTCACGGCCACTGGGGCAAAAATCGAGAGCCCAAACCAGAGATTTGGAGAAGATGCGGGTGATCGCTTTATCGAGACCGTCATGGCGGCAATCGCAGAACATGAAAGACGCCGAATTGCTGAGCAATCTAGACGCAGATCAATAGCCAGAATGCGAAATGGTTTCTGGGCACTCAGGACTACCCCCATTGGCTACAGGTTCGACAAACATCGTGGCGGTGGAAAAATCCTTGTACCCGAGCAACCTATTGCAAATATCGTAAAGGACGCTTTAGAAGGCTTTGCCGCCGGAAGGCTAGGTTCTCAGGGGGAAGTAAAGCGTTTCTTGGAATCAAAATCTGAGTTTCCAAGAGGTCGGAAAAACTCAGAGGTCCACTGGGATAAAGTGAAACGTATGCTCACCGATGTGTTGTATGCTGGTTATTTGGAATACCCTCGATGGAACATTCCACTCACACCAGCGCAACACGAGCCACTGGTTACCCTTGCGACGTTCCAAATTATCCAACAGCGATTGAACGAAGGCGCTAACGCTCCCGCTCGCAAGGATATTCATATGGATTTTCCTCTACGCGGTTTTCTCAAGTGCGAGAGTTGTGGTCACCCCCTGACATCTTGCTGGTCCAAGAGCCGGAGCGGAAAAAAGTATCCCTACTACCTCTGCCAATACCGTGGTTGTTCTGAAAAGGGAAAGTCCAGTTCAAAAGTCGATGTAGAAAACGAATTCGAAGATCATCTAAATCGACTTGTCCCCACTCCTGAAACATTTGAATTGGCGGAGACTGTTTTCAGAAGCGCTTGGGAAGAGAAAAGCTGTTCAGTTAACGCCGAAGCAAAACGCCTTCGCGCCAAGGCGAGGCAAGTGGAACTTGATGTAGAAAAGTACTTGGAGAGATTAGTTCGAACCGACAATGAAAAAATGATCTTCGCTTACGAAGCAAGAATCTCAGAGTTGGAGCATGAGCGCGCGCGACTAGAAGAAGCGGCTCAAAACGCCCGTCCCGAGAAAACCTTTGACGAAATGTTCGAACACTCGATGAGATTTTTGTCAAAACCCTATGAAATATGGAAAAATGGGGACTTTGAGGTCAAACGAACTGTCCTGAAGTTAGTTCTTTCGGAACCACTAATCTTCAATAGAAAAACAGGTATTCGAACCGCCGAAATAAGCCCACCTTTCAAGGCTTTAGGCCTACTAAAAAGCAGTCAGGGTGCAGTGGTGAGCCGTGCAGGATTCGAACCTGCGACCCACTGATTAAAAGTCAGTTGCTCTACCAACTGAGCTAACGGCCCACTCTTTTGTTGGATCTGTTGATCCGTGGCGCTCTTTACGGCAATTCCTCAACCAGGTTCAAGCCCTTATTTTGCGCCTCGTTTCGCCGTTACAACTCATGTTTCCGGCAACCCGATAGGCGGCCTAATTAGGCAGGAGGCGCAGGAGGGTCAACCCCTTTTTTAAGGAATCTTCGCGACAGGGTGGATTCATGTTCCGACCAACGATATATGCCCGCCATGCAACAGAGACTCGATACAGGATTGCCCTTCATCAAGATGCACGGGCTGGGCAATGACTTTGTCATCGTTGACGCACGCGCGCACGATGCCCCGATCACGCCGGCGCTGGCCAAAGGAATCGGGCATCGGCAATTTGGTGTGGGTTTCGATCAGTTGGCCGTTATTGAAAATGGTGAAGCTGACGCGCATCTGGTGTTCTACAACGCCGATGGATCAACCTCTGCTGCCTGTGGCAACGCCACCCGCTGTATTGCGCGATTACTTATGAATGAGACGGGTCGCTCTGCGCTGACGCTCACCACCGAACGCGGAACACTTCATGCGCGGGATGCTGGCGATGGGCGCACCTCGGTCAACATGGGTCACCCGCAGTTGGACTGGCGCGAAGTTCCGCTGGCAGAAGAGATGGACACGCTGGAATTGCCAATTGAAGGCGCCCCAACGGCAACAGGAATGGGCAACCCGCATTGCACTTTCTTCGTTGAGAACGCCGAAGCGATCCCGTTGGCAGAGTTCGGTGCACGTTATGAATACCACCCGCTTTACCCGGAACGGACGAATGTGCAGGTGGCACAAGTCATCGGCCCGGATCACATCCGTATGCGTGTATGGGAACGCGGAGTTGGCATCACTCTGGCCTCCGGGTCGTCTTCCTGTGCAACTGCCGTTGCTGCCGCGCGTCGCGGGCTAACCGGGCGCAAGGTGCAGATTGATCTGGATGGCGGCACGCTTTGGATCGACTGGCGCGACGACGGTGTCTGGATGACCGGCCCAACGTGCCACGTCTTTTCTGGCACTCTGACGCCTGAATTTCTGAGGTCACTGGGATGAACCCGCCCAAGTTCACCACATTGGGCTGCCGCCTGAACGCCTATGAAACCGAGGCAATGAAAGAGCTGTCGCAACAGGCAGGTCTGACAGACGCTGTGGTGGTGAACACATGCGCAGTGACGGCTGAGGCGGTGCGCAAGGCCCGGCAGGAAATCCGCAAGCTACGGCGCGAGAATCCGAATGCTCGCCTGATCGTCACTGGTTGCGCCGCTCAGACCGAGCCCGAAACCTTTGCACGGATGGACGAGGTCGATGCGGTCATCGGTAACGCTGAAAAGATGCAGCCTGAGACCTGGAAAGGCATGGCGGCCGATTTTATTGGTGAGACCGAGGCGGTGCAGGTCGATGACATCATGTCGGTCACGGAAACGGCCGGACACCTGATCGACGGGTTCGGTACACGTTCGCGCGCCTACGTGCAGGTCCAGAACGGCTGCGACCATCGCTGCACCTTCTGCATCATTCCCTACGGCCGCGGCAACTCGCGCAGCGTCCCCGCAGGCGTGGTGGTGGACCAGATCAAGCGGCTGGTGGATCGCGGCTATAAAGAAGTCGTGCTGACCGGGGTCGACCTGACTTCCTGGGGCGCCGACCTGCCCGCGCAGCCCAAACTGGGCGATCTGGTGATGCGGATTCTCAAGCTGGTGCCAGATTTGCCACGCCTGCGGATCAGTTCAATCGACTCGATCGAGGTCGATGAAAATCTGATGCAGGCCATCGCGACCGAGCCGCGTCTGATGCCGCACCTGCACTTGTCGCTTCAGCATGGCGACGATCTGATTCTCAAGCGCATGAAACGCCGCCACCTGCGCGACGATGCAATCCGCTTTACCGAGGACGCACGGAAACTGCGCCCCGATATGACCTTCGGTGCGGATATCATTGCAGGCTTCCCGACCGAGACGGAAGCGCGTTTCCAAAACTCGCTGAAACTGATCACCGATTGCGATCTGACCTGGCTGCATGTCTTCCCCTATTCCAAGCGAGAAGGCACCCCGGCAGCGCGCATACCGCAGCAGGTGAGTGGAACAGTCATTAAGGATCGCGCTGCCCGCTTGCGTGCGGCGGGGGACGCTCAGGTCGCAACACACCTGTCGAAGCAAATCGGCAAGACCCATCACATCCTGATGGAGAACCCTCATATGGGCCGGACCGAGCAATTCACCGAGGTGACATTCGCAACCGCGCAACCCGAAGGGCAGATTGTGCGCGCTGCGATCACGGGGCAGACCATGTCCCAACTCACGGCCTGATCCCCCCTCATCCGGAAAAATACCTCGAGGAAGAACCGCTCAAAGGCCAAGAAGGGGTTCGGACCTTTTTACTCGTTCTAGAAACAAAAACCCCCGCAGCCTGATGGCGCGGGGGTTTCAATTTCTGCATCTTGAGAAAGGTCAATCTTCTTTACGAAGCTTGCCCTTATGTGGAGCCCAGAGGCGCTTGTTGACCAGATAGAGCAGCACCGACAGAACGGTCAGGAAAATCACGCCAACAAAGCCAGCGTTCTTACGCTCCATCATCTTCGGCTCTGCCGCCCACATCAGGAAGGCTGAAACGTCTTCCGACATGTGTTCGACAGAGTTAGAATGTCCGTCAGCAAAGTCGACCTGTTCGTCCGACAGCGGCGGTGCCATCGAAATCCAGCCACCAGGGAAGGCTTTGTTTTCGTACAGGATGGTACCTGCTTCTTCTTTTTCTTCACCGGTGTAGCCGTCTAGCAGAGAGGCGATGTATTCGGCACCCCCCATGCCCTTGACCAATTGGTTGATACCCAGACCGTAAGGCCCGTGGAAGCCCGCGCGGGCCTTGGCCATCAGGCTCAGGTCCGGCGCGCCAACACCGTTATTGGCCGGGAAGTGGTCGGTCGGGATGGCCGGGCGGAAATCGTCCAGCTCAGGATCGAACACTTCGAAGTTGTCCGCCGCATAAGCGATAACTTCTTCTTCCGAATAGCCCAGCGCTGTCAGATCGCGCAGAGGTACATATTGCAGGCCATGGCAGGCTGCGCAAACCTCGGTATAGATCTGCAGGCCGCGCTGCAGCTGATGCTGATCCCATGTACCGAACGGGCCTTCGAACGAGAAGTCGAAGTCTTCGATATGCTGCTCACCCCCACCTGCTGCAATGGATGCAGCAGGGGTCAGGGCCAAGGCAAACGCGGCGCCGATTGCAAGTTTCTTGAACATGTTTCCGGTCCCTCTTCTTACTCGGCCGGCGTGGCTTCGGCGTCAGCCTTGCCATAATGCGCGTTGAAGTCTTCTTCGATCGTCTCGGGCTGTGCCAGAGGCTTCTCGATCACACCAAGGATCGGCAGGATCACGAAGAAATAGGCGAACCAGTAGGCGGAGGCGATCAGCGAGAAAGTCGCATAGGGCTCCTCGGCGGGCATCGCACCCAGCCACATCAGGGCGAAGAAGTCGATGATCAGCAGGTAGAACCACCATTTGAACATCGGACGGTACTTGCCCGAACGCACGCTCGACGTGTCCAGCCAGGGCGCCAGTGCCATGGCCAGGATCGCACCGAACATCGCCAGCACACCAAAGAACTTGGCGTCGATGATGCCGCCGGTGATGAAGCTGGCAAACTGAACGACCCAGACCTCACCGGTGAAGGCGCGCAGGATCGCGTAGAACGGCAAGAAGTACCATTCAGGAACGATGTGTGCAGGTGTGACCAGCGGGTTGGCCTCAATATAGTTGTCCGGGTGGCCCAGATAGTTCGGCATGAAGCCGACAATGGCCCAGAACACGACCAGGATCACGGCCAGTGCGAACAGGTCCTTGATCACGAAATACGGCCAGAACGGCAGCGTGTCTTTCTTCGCCTCGTCCTTGGAACCACGACGCACTTCAACACCTGTCGGGTTGTTGTTGCCAGTGGTGTGGAAGGCCCAGATATGCACGACAACCAGTGCCGCGATGATGAACGGCAGCAGGTAGTGCAACGAGAAGAAGCGGTTCAGCGTCGCGTTATCCACGGCGGGTCCGCCCAGCAGCCAGGTTTGCAGCGCGTCACCAACAAACGGGATCGCACCAAACAGGCCGGTGATCACGGTCGCACCCCAGAAGGACATCTGGCCCCAGGGCAGAACGTAGCCCATGAAGGCGGTGCCCATCATCATCAGATAGATCAGCATACCGATGATCCATGTGATTTCGCGCGGGGCTTTATACGAGCCGTAGAACAGGCCGCGGAATATGTGGATGTAAACCGCAACAAAGAAGAGCGACGCGCCGTTCATGTGCACATAGCGGATAAAGTGACCACCATTCACGTTACGCATGATGTGTTCGATGCTGGCGAAGGCCAGATCAACATGCGGGGTATAGTGCATCACCAATACGATGCCGGTGACGATTTGCAGCGCCAGGCAGAACGCCAGAACGATGCCCCAGATCCACCACCAGTTCAGGTTCTTGGGGGTTGGAATCATGAGTGTGTCATACAGCAGGCCGACAATCGGCAGACGGCTGTTCAGCCATTTCTCGCCGTTTGTCTTCGGCTCGTAATGATCGTGGGGAATTCCGGACATAAGTTTGGGTCTCCCTTAGCCGAGTTTGATTGTGCTGTTGTCCACCCATTCTGCGGGCGGGACAGGCAGGTTCTCAGGCGCGGGGCCTTTGCGGATACGACCGGCGAGGTCGTAGTGCGAGCCGTGGCAGGGGCAGAACCAGCCGCCAAAGTCACCGGCGTCTCCCAGAGGTACACAGCCAAGGTGCGTACATACGCCCATCTGAACGATCCAAGCACCCGGCGCTTCGCCTTCCGGAGACGGCATGACGCGATTTGCGTCAGTCGCGGGCGCATCAGCGCTTAGGTTGAAGTTACGCGCCAGCGGATCTGGCAGCGCATCAACGCCTTCGGCGTCCTGATCCTGGGCTTCCTGAATCTCGGCACCGGTGCGGTGACGGACGAAAACGGGTTTGCCCAGCCATTTTACCGTCAGCTGTGTGCCCGGCTCGACGCCGCTCACATCCACACGGATCGAGGACAGCGCCTGAACGTCTGCCGATGGGTTCATTTGGTTGATCAGGGGCCATACAGCTGCACCCGTTGCAACGACACCTGCGCCGCCTGCGACGTAATACAGAAAATCTCTGCGGGTGCCTTCGTGGTCTTCTGCGTGGGACACGAGGTTATCTCCGATTGTCTGGCGCCCGCGGACGGGCAAATAGCTCGCGCACCGCATGAATGCGGCGTCTTAACCGCGCTTACTATCGGGGAGAATAGTGTTCGTCCAGCGTTCATAAACGCGCAATACGCCGCATGTGTCGCTTCATGCACCTGCCGAAGGGCTTTTTTTGGTGAATCTTGCCCGCAACTTTGCCTGCGGCTTCGAATCAGCGGTTGTTGATTCGAGCTCAGAACTCTGCTTTGCGGGCCCCATCCAGTCGGTTTCAGACAACCTGGGCAGCGTCTTATTCGCGCGTGCATTCTCGACAATCAGCAACGCCAAACGCAGATTGTTTTCAGGGAAATCATATTCGCCAAATAGATGATTTAAATTGCAAATTGAGCGCAAATACACCGTTGCACTTTTTGCGCGAATGCCGGACAGCGCAAAAAACGCGCGAACTCCAGCAAGGAGACCCCCTATGTCAAAAGTCACCCCGGCCGCTGCGATGTTCACATTGGCTTTGGCCACGCAAACCTTTGCCGCAGGCGATCCGGTGAAAGGTGAAGCAATGTATAACCGTTGCTCCTCGTGTCATGCGATCATCAAGGACGGTGAAGTCCTGGTCAAAGGCGGAATCACCGGCCCGAATCTCTACGGCGTCGTCGGACGCGTCGCCGGATCAGAAAATGACTATCGTTATGGCAGCGAACGCCTGCCCATCGGCATGTTCACTGACGATATGATCCGTGCTGGCGAAGAAGGTCTGATCTGGACCGAAGATAACATCGCCGCCTATTCCAAAGACCCCATCGGTTTCATCAAAGAGTATCTGGATGACGAAACCGCCCGCCCTAACATGAGCGTCAAACTGAAGAAGGGTGCGGAAGATATCGCCGCTTATCTGGCAACATTCAGTTCCGAGTAATCCTGTTTCCCGGTGCTGGCTACGCCTTGTGCATCAAGGCGGCCAGCTGACCGGTTTCATTGCCAAACCCGCTGGCCACTTGATCGGCGGCAGCGATCCTTACATAGTCCCGCTTGTTCTGGCCCAGTTTCCAGGTGCCCTGGATATCCTCTACCTGCATCCTGCATGGTACGATCATCCGCATCATTCTGGCCAACGCGTCATCAGACATTTTCCCAGTGACCCATGGCGCTTTCGGCAGAAGTCGTTTTTCATAGAATGCGGATTGTCGGTCCAGCAATTCGCGCAGCTCGTCCTGCGGGCGCAGCTCAAGCGTTCCGGTCAGGTGCACGGCAACATAGTTCCATGTCGGAACCTGATCTGCGACTCCGTACCAGTCGGGCGAGATATACCCATCAGGCCCCTGCACCGCGATCCTGACCTCTTTCGGCCCCTGCAGCACACGAACGATCGGGTTTGATCGTACCAAATGAAGATCGGCCACCGCACCGTCTTCCGACAGCAGAAACGGCACGTGGCTGATCAATGGCGCGCCGTCGTCAGAAATCGCCAGAACGCCGAATGCCCGGTCGCGGGCGAATTCGATATGACGCGCTTTGTCTTCGGCGCGGTAGGCTGGATTTGGGTGCATGAACGACCTCCTGCCAAATCTCTTGCAGATGGGGTCGGTTCTTGGCAAGGTCCGCCTTGTTCTCAGGGCGGGGCGGAATTCCCCACCGGCGGTATGCGGGCCATGACCCGCAAGCCCGCGAGCGGCTCTGCCGTGTCCACGATCCGAAAAGTGGGAACCGGTTTTCGGACAAAATGTGGAACCATGTAAGAGTGTCAGCAGATCTGGTGAGAGGCCAGAGCCGACGGTTAAAGTCCGGATGGAAGAGAACGTGCAGTGCGCCGGTGATACGGCGCGCCTGCTCGTGATCGCCTTGGGTGACGTGTCATGCCGGGCTGGCAGCGAAGGTTTTCGCGACCGCCAGCAGGCCACCAAACTGAAAGGAGATCACTATGACACACACCCGCTATGCTTTTGTCAAAGCAAACTGGCATTCCGACATCGTTGACCGCGCGCTCGATGGATTTCTAGAATTGATCCCGGCCGATCAGGTCGATGTTTTCGACGTTCCCGGCGCGTTCGAGATGCCGCTGATGGCCCGCGATCTGGCCCAAACCGGCCGCTACGCCGCAGTTGCCTGCGCCGCATTTGTCGTGGATGGCGGCATTTACCGGCACGACTTCGTCGCGCAAGCGGTGGTCGATGGGTTGATGCGCGCCGGGCTCGATACCGGTGTTCCTGTCCTATCGGTCTCGCTGACCCCGCACCAATATCAGGAAACTGATCACCACAACGCCATCTACCGCGCGCATTTTGTGGATAAAGGCCACGAAGCCGCACAAGCTGCGCTGATAATCACGGCCACGCGCACCCAACTGGCTGAGGCTGCATAAGCTCGTAAGGTTGGGGTAAACACGCCCCAACCGCAAATCCGCTTGAGGCCAAAGGCCTTGCCCGCTAATCACGACGCTCAAAGGAGCACGCCCCATGTCGATGAACAGTTTTGGCCATCTCTTCCGTGTCACCACCTGGGGTGAAAGCCATGGACCCGCTTTGGGTGCCACCGTCGATGGCTGCCCGCCGGGTGTCACGATCGACGAGGGCATGATCCAGCACTGGCTGGACAAGCGCAAACCGGGGCAGAACAAGTTCACCACCCAGCGGCGCGAACCCGATCAGGTGAAAATCCTGTCCGGCGTGTTCGAAGGGCAAACCACCGGCACGCCTGTGCAGTTGATGATCGAAAACACCGATCAGCGCTCGAAAGACTACGGCGATATCATGGACAAGTTCCGCCCGGGTCATGCTGATATCACCTACTGGCAGAAATACGGCATCCGGGATTATCGCGGCGGCGGGCGCAGCTCGGCCCGTGAAACAGCATCACGTGTTGCAGCAGGTGGACTGGCGCGCGAAGCGATCAAGCAAATCGCGCCCAACGTGCAGATCACCGGATACATGACCCAGATCGGGTCGCATAAGATCGACCGCGCCAACTTCGACTGGTCCCAGATTGAACAGAATCCGTTCTGGACACCGGACGCATCTGCGGCAGAGAACTGGGCCGCCTATCTGGATGATCTGCGCAAGTCCGGCAACTCGGTCGGAGCAGTGGTCGAGGTTGTCGCGCGCGGTATCCCCGCCGGGATCGGAGCGCCAGTTTATGCCAAATTAGACACTGATCTAGCCGCCGCGATGATGTCCATCAACGCTGTAAAGGGCGTCGAGATTGGCGAAGGCATGGCCGCCGCCGAACTGACCGGCGAAGCCAATGCGGATGAAATCTTCATGGGGCAAAACGGCCCGCAATACAGCTCGAACCACGCCGGAGGTATTCTGGGCGGTATCTCGACCGGGCAGGACATCGTCGTCCGCTTCGCAGTGAAGCCCACGTCATCGATCCTCACCACCCGCAAGACGATCACCAAATCCGGCGAAGAAACCGAGATCATCACCAAAGGTCGCCATGACCCCTGCGTCGGTATCCGCGCCGTTCCAGTGGGTGAGGCAATGATGGCCTGCGTGATCCTCGACCACCTTCTGCTGCATCGCGGCCAGATCGGAGAGAACCGTGGACGGATCGGCTGATCTGCGCGCACGTCTGCGTGCTGTGGTCGCACACCGCATGGAAACTGATCCCGCCCATGATCTGGCCCATCTGGATCGTGTTTGGACCAACGCCCAAGCCATCGCGAATGATCAAGCCGATATGTCCGTGCTGCTGGCCGCAAGTTATCTGCACGATCTTGTAAATCTGCCCAAGGACGATCCCAACCGGCATCTTGCCTCGCGCAGGTCCGCGATGGAATCAGAGCCTATTCTTGGGGAAATCGGGTTTAATACGGCTCAGGTCCGCGCTATCCGGCACGCGATCGAAGCCCATAGCTTTTCGGCCAATATCCCCCCTGAAACGATCGAGGCGCGCATTCTGCGCGATGCGGATCGGCTTGACGCTTTGGGCGCCATCGGCATCGCCCGCAACTTTTCCGTTTCCGGTGCTTTGGGGCGCACTCTTTATGACCCGGCAGATCCTTTTGCCCAAAACCGACCTCTGGACGACCTTCATTTCTCGCTCGACCATTGGAAGGTTAAACTGCTGCGGCTGCCGGGTGACATGCTAACCGAAACCGGCCGACTGATTGCCGAGCAACGCACCGCGCGCATGATCCGCTTTCTAGAAGACTTCGCCGAGGAGATCGACTGCTCCTTGCCTCAATCCTGGGTGAATTGCTGAACCCACCCGTTGATCTTTGCCTGTCAAAGGCGCAGGTTCGCGCCGATGACAAAACCCTTAACATCGCATCGACCTCTGCTTGCAGTAACGCTGAAACTTGGCGCCTTGTTCCTGTTCACATCGATGTCCGCGCTGGTCAAAGCACTGTCGGATGAGTTCCCACCGGGCCAATTGGTGTTCTTTCGGTCCTTGTTCGCGATACCTGTTATTATTCTCTGGCTCATTGCGCGTGGGGAATTGTCCAAGGGTTTCGTGGTCAAGAAACCCATGGGCCATTTCTGGCGTGGCGTTCTGGGGACCAGCGCCATGGGTCTTACCTTTACCGGCCTCAGCCTGCTGCCGCTGCCCGAAGTCACTGCAATCGGGTATGCGACGCCGATCTTCACCCTGATTCTGGCCGCCGTGATGCTGGGTGAACGCATTCGGCTTATCCGCATCGGAGCAGTGGTGCTGGGTCTGCTGGGGGTCCTGATCATGACTTGGCCGCGCCTCGGCACAACCGAGATGGAGGTCGCCGCCACCATCGGCGCGTTATGTGTGCTGGGTGCTACCCTTGCCCGTGCTTTCGTTCAGATCCATATCCGGCAATTGGTCAAGGTCGATCACCCTGCGGCCATCGTGTTCTATTTCTCGATGACCGCGACGCTTTTGTCCGCCCTGACAGCATTCTGGGGGTGGTCAATGCCAACGTGGAATCAGGCTCTGATCATGGTCATGATGGGCCTGATCGGCGGCGTCGCGCAGATTTTGGTCACTTCCTCGTATCGGTTTGGCCAGGCCTCGATGCTGGCACCTTATGACTATGCAACCATGCTTTTTGCGATTGTGATCGGCTATGTCTGGTTCGACGAACTGCCAACGCTTGCAATCTTGATCGGGGCCGCACTGGTGATCGCAGGCAATGTTGTTGTCATCTGGCGCGAACACCAGTTGGGGCTGGAGCGTGGCAAGGCCCGGTCGGTTACTGACCCCAAAGCGTGACTTTACCTTTTGTAATCTTCCCCTAGGTTGGGCCGAACAGTCAAAGAGGTTCCCAAATGAGCAACGCGCAGGATCACAAGGAAAAGATGCAGAAGGTGCAGGCCCAGCACCGCAAGAAAGTGTCCGAGGCCGTGGATCCAAGCCGTGGTCTGGTCCTGATCAATACCGGCAAAGGCAAAGGCAAGTCCTCGGCCGCGTTCGGCGTGGTCATTCGCGCCTTGGGCTGGGGCCAGAAGGTCGGTGTGGTGCAGTTCATCAAGGGCAAGTGGAAAACCGGCGAGCGCCGTTTCTTCGAAGAGCGCGATCTGGTGACATGGCATACGATGGGCGAAGGTTTTACCTGGGACACGCAGGATCGTGAGCGTGACATAGCTGCTGGCAATGCAGCCTTCGACAAGGCATGTGCCCTGATGTCCAGTGGCGAATACGATCTGGTTGTACTGGACGAGATCAACATCGCCTTGCGTTACGAATACCTGACGGTCGAACAGGTCATCGAGGGTTTGAACGCGCGCTCGGACAAGACCAGCGTATTCCTGACCGGACGTGATGCACCGCAAGCGCTGCGTGACTATGCCGACCTGGTTACTGAAATGACCGAGGAAAAACATCCGTTCCAGGCCGGTATCAAAGCCCAGCGTGGCGTGGATTTCTGAAGCAGCGTGAGACGGGACTCTGGCGGCGCCCAGCCGCCAGATATGACAGTCGTTCTGCTGCGTTGACCAATCCTATCGTGTCGCAGGTTCCGGAAAACGCTGGCGGGTTCGGTTGGCGAATGCCACAAGCGACAGCATCACCGGCACTTCGACAAGGACACCCACAACCGTCGCCAGTGCCGCGCCGGAATGAAGGCCGAACAAGCTGATTGCAACGGCAACGGCCAGTTCGAAGAAGTTCGATGTCCCGATCATGGCACATGGCGCTGCGATCCGGTGGGGAACCTTCAGCGCATAGGCGGCGCCATAGGCAATGGCAAAAATACCGTAGCTTTGGATCAGAATGGGAACGGCGATCAGAACGATGACCGCAGGTTTCGCCAGAATGGTCTGACCTTGCAGGCCGAACAGGATAACTACAGTTGCAATCAATCCCATGACGGACCACGGTTTCACCCGCGCCGAAAAGGCTTCTATAGCCGTTTTAGAGCCTAGTTTTTGGCGAGTGATCAACCCTGCGATAAGCGGCAGCACCACATAAAGGACTGTGGCCAAAACCAAAGTCTGCCACGGCACTTCGATGTCAGTGACCCCCAGCAAAAAGGCCACGATCGGCGCAAAAGCCACGACCATGATCAGATCATTGACCGAGACCTGAACCAGCGTGTAGGTCGCGTCGCCTTTGGTCAGTTGCGACCACACAAACACCATGGCGGTGCAAGGGGCTGCACCCAGCAGGATCAGACCGGCAGTGTATTGCGCAGCATCTTCGGGCGCGATCCAGGGCGCGAAGACATAGTCAAAAAACAGAACGGCCAGCAGTGCCATGGTGAAAGGTTTTATCAGCCAGTTCACCACCACGGTCACAATCAGACCACGCGGCTGGCGGGCAACCCCGGCGACTGCGCCGAAATCGACGTTGACCATCATCGGGTAAACCATTGCCCAGATCAGCACCGCCACGACCAGGTTGACACTGGCAATCTCGGCTTTTGCCACCAGCTGCACCAGACCCGGCGCGGCCAGTCCGATCAGGACGCCACCGATCATCGCAAGCGCAACCCAGATCGTGAGATACCGTTCAAAAATGCTCATAATAGCGCCTCGGAAGTTTGATCCGTAAGTTTGCCGGACGTCAGAGCAGCGAGGCCAACCATCACGGCCGCCGTGCCCAGCACCAGGGGCAGCCCCCCGACCTGATAGGTCAGGCCAGACAAAACGGTGCCGGCCAACCGCCCTGTCGCATTGGCCATGTAGTAAAAGCCGACATCCATCGTCACACGCTCGGACCGGGTGAAGGCAAGAATCAAATAGGAATGCAGCGATGAGTTGACCCCGAAGATCGCACCGAAGATCAGCAAGCCTGCGATGAGTGTCAGGGTCAGCCAGGTCTCGGGACCATCCGAAATCAACACGGCCAGTGTTAGTGCAGCAGGAACACAGAACAGGATCGCCGCCCAGCTGCGTGCAGCGCGGATCAGATCACCTTCGGTTCGATCTGACGCACGAAGAATCCTTGGCGCGTTGGCTTGCACGGCTCCATAGAGGATGATCCATACCGCCATGAATGTTCCGATCATGAAGAACGCGACCCTATTACCCTCTTCGCTGCCATCTGAAAGAACAGCATAGAAATAGATCGGGATGCCGACCACGAACCAGACATCCCGCGCGCCGAACAAGAAGACACGTGCTGCAGACAACCAGTTCACATTTTCGGATTTTGAAAAAACCTCAGAGAACTTGGTATCCTTGCGCCCCTTCGGCAGGCCCGCAGGCATGAACAGCTTCAATGCGACCAGGATCACCGCCAGAACGGCGGCCATGGCAAGCACTGCCGGTATGAAGCCCAGCGTTGCAAGTATGGCGGCCCCCAACAGGAATCCCAGCCCTTTTACCGCGTTTTTGGAACCTGTCAGAATCGCAACCCATCGAAACAACTCGCCTCCTTCGGATGGAGCCAGCAACTTGACCGCCGATTTCGAAGACATCTTGGCCAGATCCTTGGCCACTCCGCTGGCCCCTTGCACAATCATGACAAATGTGACCGAAGCTGCGACGGTCCAGTTCGGGTCAAGCTGCGTCATGGCGAGCAACGCGACGATCTGCAACCCCAGCCCAGCATAGAGGGTCGAGGTCAGCCCGAACCGTGCGGCGATCCAACCGGCGGACAGGTTGGTGACAATCCCGGCGATTTCATAGAGCACAAACAGATAGGCAAGCTGCACCGGCGAGAAGCCCAGGGTGTGAAAGTGCAACAGCACCAACATCCTGAGCGCCCCGTCGGTCAGCATGAAGGCCCAATAGGCAGCCGTGACCGCGACATAGGCCGACAGTCCTTCGGGCCGATGCGTCACAACTATGCCCCGACCATCAGCGCGACATCCACCAGCCGGTGCGCATAACCCATCTCGTTGTCGTACCACGCGTAGATTTTCACCTGCGTCCCGTTCACAACCATGGTCGATGGTGCATCGACGATCGAAGAGCGTTCGTCATTGGTATAATCGGTGGACACCAGCGGGCGCGTCTCATATCCCAAAATGCCCTTCAGTTCACCCTCGGCTGCGGCTTTGAAGAAGGCGTTGACCTCTTCAACCGTGGTTTCGCGTTCAACCTCGAATACGCAATCGGTCAGCGAGGCGTTCAGCAACGGCACCCGAACCGCATGACCGTTCAAACGACCTTTGAGTTCCGGATAGATCAGAGTGATGGCCGTGGCCGAGCCGGTCGTGGTCGGGATCAAAGAGTTCAGGGCCGAGCGTGCGCGCCTAAGATCCTTGGCAGGCCGGTCCACAATTGTCTGCGTGTTCGTTACGTCGTGAATCGTCGTCATCGATCCATGGCGGATGCCTAGATTCTCGTGAATGACCTTTACGACAGGCGCAAGACAGTTTGTCGTGCACGAGGCCGCCGTCACGATCCTATGCGCCGCGGGGTCGTAGGTTCCGTCATTTACACCCATGACAATATTGGCTGTCGGACCATCCTTGACCGGAGCAGAGACAACAACCTTCTTCACCCCAGCGTCAAAATATGGTGCCAGCTTCGCCTCGGTCTTGAACACGCCGGTGCAGTCGATCACCACGTCAACACCGTCCAGCGGCAACGCGCTCAGGTCATTGGTGCCAATAAAAGGCAGGCGGGTTCCGTTAACCGAGATGCTGTCGGCATCATGGGCAAATTCTGCGTCCCAGCGCCCGTGCACCGTGTCGAATTCCAGCAGATGCGCATGCATCTCGGGATCACCGACGGCATCGTTGATCCAGGCTATCTTTGCGCCTCGTTCAAGCAGAGGTTTCAGGGCCAGTTTTCCCATCCGGCCGAGGCCGTTCAGTGCGTAGGTTGTCATTTCGTTTCCTCGAGTGAAGCGCGCCCGATTTCATCAATGGCGGATTGCAAGGCGATCCGGTCAAGGCTTTCGACCGGCAACGATGTAAAGGCCTGAATCCGTCGCTTCAGTGCGCCATAGGCGTTTTGAAAGGCCAGGCTTTTCTCGGCGTCGGTGCCATCGGCCTTGACCGGATCTTCCATACCCCAGTGGCCACTTATCGGTTGGCTTTCCCATGCCGGACATTCCTCGTTGGCCGCCTGGTTGCAGACGGTGAAGACAAAATCCATGGCAGGCGCGTCCGGTGCCGAAAACTCGGACAGATTCTTTGACCGCAGGATCGAGGTATCGTGCCCTTTGTCGCGTAAAACCTGCACCGCAAAGGGGTTTAGCTCCGAACTTGGTTGTGTCCCGGCTGAATACGCGTTGAACCGATCTCCGCCGATCTCGCGCAGCAGGGATTCGGCAAAAATAGAGCGGGCAGAGTTGCCGACACAAATGAACAGCACATTGAACTTCCGGTCAGTCATAGTCTCACTTCCCTTGGTCGAAGGTAAACAAAGATCAGGTCGGCCGCGGCAGCAGTCCACAATCAGGAAATCGAGCATTTGCTGCACGTTCTTCATTTCAATCGAATAGAGCAGAGACGTCCCGGATCGTTCCTGCTTAACAAGCCCCGACCGTAGCAGCGCATTCAGGTAGTTCGACATGGTGCTGGGTTTGACACCCAGCTCTGTCGCCAGCTCGCCCGCGGGAACCCTGTCAGGAAACCGTCGCATCAACATGCGAAACACGGTGATACGCTGCGAGTGGCCAAGGATGGCAAGTTGATCGATTATCTCTTTTGTCATATTTCATGAAATATGGAATTATTGAAATTCAGTCAATTTTGAATCCGCGACGTTACAATAAATTCACAAACCAAAATTCCAATTCTACAGGTTGGTTACAGGCTGACGGCTCACAGGTTGAGATCGGTCGCCGAGCCAGGCGACACCAAACCGATTACAACCGGGCTTGCAGACGGCAGAGTGACAGTTTAAACGACCTTTCGCATCCGGTCATAACCAGATCCGTATGGCTTAAGGTGCCGCTGTAGCTCAGCTGGTAGAGCACGTCATTCGTAATGATGGGGTCGGGGGTTCGAGTCCCTTCAGCGGCACCAGAAAAAAAACCTGATCAAACAGAGGTCGGCGTTCCAGACGCCCGCTACTCCACTGACAGGCGCGCTAAGCGCGTTTCTCTCCGATCGAGGCGACGCCCAGAACGTCCAGTACTTTCGCCTCGATATGTTCGGCATTCATGCCGGCCACAGAATACATGTCCGCAGGATTCGCTTGATCAATGAAGATATCAGGTAAAACCATCGAGCGGTACTTCAGCCCCAGATCAAATACACCTTCTTCCGCCAGTAATTGCGCGACATGGCTGCCGAATCCACCAACAGCCCCTTCTTCGATGGTAATCAAAGCTTCGTGGCTGGACGCCAGATCCAGGATAAGGTCGCGATCAAGAGGTTTGGCAAAACGAGCGTCGGCAATCGTGGGCGTTATGCCCTTGGCTGAAAGGGATTCCGCCGCCTTCTGGACCCCGGCCAGACGTGTACCAAAGGAAAGCAGAGCCACCCGCGCGCCATTCTGGAGAATGCGGCCCTTGCCGATCTCAAGAATCTCTCCACGTTCGGGCAAATCAACTCCGACGCCTTCACCGCGCGGATAGCGGAAGGCGATGGGGCCTTCGTCATGTGCGGAAGCAGTTGCCACCATATGCATCAGCTCGGCCTCATCAGCGGCAGCCATGACGACCATACCTGGAAGATTGGCCAAATAGGCAATGTCGAACGACCCTGCGTGGGTGGCGCCGTCGGCCCCGACCAATCCTGCCCGGTCGATTGCAAAACGTACGGGCAAGCGCTGAATTGCCACGTCATGTACAACCTGGTCATAGCCCCGCTGCAGGAAGGTCGAATACATAGCGCAAAACGGCTTCATTCCTCCTGCTGCAAGCGCAGCCGAAAACGTCACGCCGTGCTGCTCGGCAATCGCCACATCAAAGCAACGCGACGGATAGCGTTCAGCGAACAGGTTCAGACCGGTACCGTCCGGCATTGCAGCAGTCACTGCGACGATCTTGTCGTCTCGCGCGGCCTCGTCCACCAGCGCCTTGCCAAATACAGATGTATAAGATGGCGCGTTTGAGGGCGCCTTCTTCTGTTCCCCAGTCACCACATCAAACTTTGCCGTGGCATGACCTTTGTCGCGTGCCTGCTCGGCGGGGGCATAGCCCTTGCCTTTTTTCGTCAATACATGGATCAGGATCGGCCCGGTTGCCCGCGATTTCACAGTGCGCAGAACCGGCAGCAGCTGGTCCATATCATGGCCATCTATCGGGCCGAGATAGGAAAACCCAAGCTCTTCAAACAGCGTGCCGCCCACCGCCAAGCCTTTTAGCATCTCCTTGGCGCGCTTGGCGCCTTCTCGGAATGGCTCAGGCAACAATGAGACAGCGCCTTTGGCAGCAGCTTTCAGATCGTGAAACGGTTCTTCGCTATAGATACGCGACAAATAGCTGGACAAGGCACCAACCGGGGGCGCGATGCTCATCTCGTTGTCGTTCAGAATGACAATCAGACGCTTTTTCAGGTGGCCTGCATTGTTCATCGCCTCAAAAGCCATGCCCGCAGACATCGAGCCATCGCCGATCACTGCAATTGCGTCACCCAACCCTTCAGGCGTTACGCCCCCCAGATCCCGTGCGACAGCAAAACCCAGGGCAGCGCTGATCGACGTGCTGGAATGCGCCGCGCCAAATGGATCATAGGGGCTCTCGCTGCGCTTGGTGAAGCCGCTGAGGCCATCCTTCATGCGCAGAGTTCGGATGCGATCACGGCGCTCGGTCAGGATTTTGTGCGGATAGCACTGATGACCCACATCCCAGATGATCTTGTCTCGGGGCGTATCAAACACAGCGTGCAACGCCGTGGTCAACTCAACGACACCCAAGCCAGCCCCCAGATGCCCGCCGGTGACGGAAACAGCCGAGATCGTTTCCGCCCGCAGCTCCTGAGCGACCTGGTGCAGTTGCGCGTCCGAGAACTGCTTGAGATCCGCAGGGCGGCTTACAAGGTCCAGCAGTGGCGTGTTTGGGCGGTCAGACATGTGGCGCGTTCCTGGCTTAGCTGTCCCGGGCAATAACGAAGCGGGCGGCTTCCTTCAAGGTTTCTGCCTTCGGACCATACCCATCCAAAGCTGTACAGGCCTGATCCACCAGCTCACCTGCGCGGGCTTTGGCAGCGGGCAGACCCAAAAGCGAAACAAAAGTGGCTTTCCCTGCCTCGGTATCCTTTTGCAAACGTTTGCCTGCCTTTTTGGCATCGCCCTCAATATCAAGGATGTCATCGGCGATCTGAAAAGCAAGGCCCAGTGCCCGGGCATATTGGCGCAACGGTTCCGGGTCTGAATGGGCCATAGTTGCTCCAACGCAGGCAGACCACTCGATCAGAGCGCCCGTCTTGCCGGCCTGAAGACGCGTAATCTCGCCCAGCGACAGTGGTTCGGCGGCGGTTTCAGCTGCAATGTCCAGCGCCTGTCCCAGCACCATCCCTTGTGCGCCGCTGGCTCTGGCCAGCGTCAGGGCAAGATCTGCACGAATGTCTGCTCCTCCCACCTCTGTATGCGTACACAGCTCGAAAGCAAGCGTGTGAAGGGCATCGCCGGCCAGAACCGCTGTCCCTTCATCCCATTCCACGTGAACAGTGGGACGACCGCGGCGCAGGTCATCGTCATCCATGCAGGGCAGGTCGTCATGCACCAAAGAATAAGCGTGCAGCGCTTCTATAGCCGTTGCAGGCCAGATCGCACGACTCTCTTCGACATCATGAAGTCGGGCACTTTCCAAAGCCAGAAACCCGCGCAATCGTTTGCCGCCTCGGGTGGCATATGCCATGGCCCGGGTCACATCGACGTCTTCAAATGCGCCTAGAACCAGATCAAACTGGCATTGAATGCTGGCTGCATCCTTCGCAAGTCTTTCGGGGAACATTCACAGACCTTCGGCGGGCGTCGTACCAGTTGGCTGACCGTTGGCATCCAGAGTGATCGCTGCGACTTTTTCTTCTGCGCGCTTCAACTCATCCTCGCACCGCTTCTTCAGCGCCGCGCCGCGTTCATAGAGCGCAATTGATTGATCCAGCGCGACGTCACCACGTTCCAGCTGGCCAACTACGGCCTCAAGCTCTTTCATCGCCTGTTCGAATGTCATCTGGTCTACGGAGGTCTCAGTCATCGGGCTGCCTTTATCAATTCTTCCACATGGGCGCGTGTGGCCTCAGCCAGTGCGTTCAGATCATACCCGCCCTCCAGAGTCGAGACGATACGACCGCTACAGACCTCGTCGGCAATTCTGCACAGCTCTGCGGTGATCCAGGCAAAGTCATCGGTAGCCCAGTTCAGATTGGCGAGCGGGTCGTCCTGATGGGCGTCGAACCCGGCGGAAATGATGATCAGTTCCGGCCTAAAAGCCCGCAAGCGCGGAAAGGCCTTTGTTTCATAGGCGGCCCGCATCTCGGATCCGCCACTGCCTGGCGCCAGAGGGATGTTGACAACCGTATCATGAACACCCGTTTCCTCGGGCCGGCCCGATCCGGGCCACAAAGGCATCTGCTGGCTGGTTATCACCAATGCCCGTGCTTCATCCCACAACAGGTCCTGGGTTCCATTTCCATGGTGTACGTCGAAATCGACTACGGCCACACGATTCAAACCGTGATGGTCCAGCGCGTGTTTCGCCGCCAATGCTGCATTTCCAAACAGGCAAAAGCCCATTGCCGTTTCGGTTTCCGCATGGTGCCCCGGCGGGCGAACGGCACAGAACGCATTCGAGGCTTCACCGCTCAATACCAGATCAACCGCCCGTACCGCCGCACCCGCCGCGCGGTAGGCTGCGTCCACCGATCCCGGAGACAGGAACGTATCCCCGTCGATCTGTGCGAACCCATTCGAAGGGCGCGCGGATCGAATGTCTCGAATATAACTCTCTGGATGAATGCGCAGAAGATCGTCATCCGCAGCCAGCGGAGCCGTCACCCGCTCCAGGTCCAGCGCTTCCAATGCATGCAAAATGTGCTCCAGCCGCGCCACACGCTCCGGGTGCCCGTCAGGCGTCACATGGCTCAGACAATCGGCATGGGTCAATAGTGCAGTCGTCATTGGGATCCCATCTTCATCTGGCTCATAATATCCTCGCCGAAGGCCGAAATAGGCCGCGTAGCGGCACCTCAATCCGGCGCAAGCATATACCCTGCACCCCGCACAGTCTGCAAATAGCGTGGCTGCTTGGGGTCCTGTTCGATTTTGCGTCGAAGGCGCGTGATCTGCACATCCACCGCGCGCTCCTGCGCCTGGCCCTTGTCGCGACCCAGATCCTCGACCAGCTTGGCACGGCTGATCGGCTCTCCGGGCTGGGCCGAGAATATCTTCATCAACTGGCTTTCGGTTGCGGTCAGACGGACCGGGTCTTCGCCCTGCCACATCTCACCGCGTTCAATGTCATAGCGGATGGGCCCGAGGTTCAGGATCTTCGCCGTGGTTTCTTCTGCCGGCGTTTCCGGCATCCGGCGCAGGATCGCGTTGATCCGCAACAGCAGTTCTTTCGGCTCGAACGGTTTTGCCAGGTAATCATCCGCCCCGGCCTCAAGGCCCGCGATCCGATGTTCCGTCTCACCCTTTGCGGTCAGCAGCAGGATCGGTGTCGTATGCGTTTCCCGCAAAGCACGGGTCAGACTGACACCATCCTCGCCCGGCATCATCACGTCCATGACGATCATGTCGAAATCCAACCCCGACAATACGCGCCGCGCGTGGGCCGCATCCCGTGCCGCTGTAACCAGAAACCCGTTTCGCATCAGAAACTTCTTGAGCAGATCGCGAATGCGCTCGTCATCGTCGACAATCAGCAGATGGGCATCCATATCGCTCATGAGGTCGTATCCCGAAGTTTCGTATAGGCATGACGCATATCAGCATCCATCATTGCTTCAAGCACTTTGCGAAATCCAGCCACGGCTTCGGGACCGGCATCCTTGTAGGCGGCACGCATTCTGGCCCGCTGGGCATCTGACAGCGTGGTTTCCAGCACCTTCCCCTGTTCTGTCAGAAATAGGTGGCGTTCGCGTTTGTCCACTGTCCCCACGCGGCTTTCCACCAAACCATCCTCGATCAAGGTTCGCAAAACCCTGTTTAGAGACTGCTTTGTCACGCCAAGGATGGCCAACAAGTTGTTGACCGTCGTGCCCGGCGCGCGGTTGATGAAGTGGATTGCCCGGTGGTGGGCGCGGCCATAGGCCAGTTCCGCGAGGATACGATCGGGATCAGCGGTAAAGCCGCGATAGGCGAAGAACATGGCCTCGATCCCCTGCCGCAATTGCTCATCGGTCAAAAACAACAGGCTCTCGCCCCCATAACGCGGGGTCGGGCGGATGTCGGACATATCATGCCTCATTCGTTACTCCGGGGTCGAGTTTATGTCAGCGTTATTGACATTCCAAGAGGAGAGCGGTATCGAATCGCAGTTTTTGCGCAATATTGTGTCCGTATCGGACTTAATTGACGCAATAATCGAAAACCCAACCCGGTTCAGGAGGTTTCGCATGGCGGGGTATGATGATCGTGATGGCACCATTTGGATGGATGGCAAACTGGTGCCCTGGCGTGAGGCCAACGTGCACATTCTGACCCACGCAATGCACTATGCGTCATCGGTATTCGAAGGCGAGCGCGCATACAACGGTAAGATCTTCAAAAGCCGCGACCATTCCCGGCGTCTGATCGCCTCGGCCGAGGCGCTGGATATGCCAATGCCTTATTCGGTTGATGAAATCGAAGCCGCCAAGGAAGAAGCGCTGAAGGCCAGCGGTTTGCAGGACGCGTATGTGCGGGCGCTGGTCTGGCGCGGCTCGGGTGAGGATATGGGCGTCGCGTCGGCCCGCAACCCTGTTCGCATGGCGGTCGCGGTCTGGCCCTGGGGTGCCTATTACGGCGATGCCAAGATGCAGGGTGCCAAGCTGGACATTGCCGAATGGAAACGCCCCAGCCCGGAAACCATCCCGGTTCACGCCAAGGCAGCAGGTCTCTACATGATCTGCACCATTTCCAAGCACAAGGCCGAAGCCAAAGGATGCTCGGACGCTTTGTTCATGGACTGGCGCGGATACGTGGCCGAGGCCACCGGTGCGAACGTGTTTTTCGTCAAGGATGGCGAGGTGCATACCCCGCTGGCAGACTGCTTCCTGAACGGCATCACCCGCCAGACGGTGATTCAGATGCTGAAAGACAACGGCATTACCGTGCATGAACGCCGCATCAAGCCCGAAGAAATGGCTGACTTCGAACAGTGCTGGCTTACCGGCACCGCGGCCGAGGTAACGCCTGTCGGGCAGATCGGCGCATACACATTCGAGGTCGGCGACCTGACCCGCCAAATCGCCGAAGACTACGAGAAACTGGTCCGCTCGTAAGCTTTTGCGCTCTGCTTTGTCGGGGTGTGTTTGTTACCAAACGTGCAATTTATTGCGCAAACCGTTCAGTCGTCTGGACGGATTGCACAGATTGCGTATCTTCAGCACATGTTGGACCTTCTCAGCGATATTCTCACCCGCCTTTCCCTGCGTGGCACATTTTATTTCCGCACGTCGTTCACGCCGCCCTTCGGAATTCAGGTGCCGGGGTTCGAAAACGTGGCCCGATTTCATTTTGTGCAGCGTGGCGAACTCAAGGTACATGTCTCGACCACGGGGGAAACCCTGCGGTTAAGGCAGGGGGACTTGATCCTGATACCCCACGGGGCGCCGCACGCGTTGCTCTGTGCCGAGATAAAGCCGTTGAATGCACTGCCTCTGGAGCAGGTGCTGGAGCGTGCGGGCTACAAGGGCGAGGGCGTGCTGGTCTATGGCGGTGATGACGAGGAACGGGATACGCAGCTGATCTGCGGTCATTTCTCTTTTACCGGCCCGGCCGGCCGAAACGGCACCGGGCATATGCTGATCGACCGCCTGCCGCCCTATATCCTGATCGAGAATTATGGCGAAGAGGCCGGATCGTGGATGGAATCCACCCTGCGCATGATTGGCTCTGAGGTTTCAGGCGCAAGAATCGGTGGCGACCTGATCGCGCTGAAACTGTCCGAGGTCCTGTTTGCACAGGCGATCCGGGCCTATCTGGAACGTCAGAGCCCGCAGGATTCTGCGTTGGCAGGATTTGCTGATCTGCGTATCTCGCGGGCGTTGACCGCGTTCCACCAGGCCCCGGCCAATGACTGGAGCGTTGCGTCATTGGCACGTGTGGCGGGTATGTCGCGCACTGCCTTTGCTCAGCTTTTTGCTGAAAAGATGGGTACAACGCCGATGCAGTACCTCACAGATTGGCGGATGCAGATCGCGTGCCATGGTCTGACCGAGGCACGATGGAATGTGGCAGATGCAGCCGCAGAGGTTGGGTATGCCTCTGAGGCAGCTTTCTCACGTGTGTTCAAGAAACAGGTTGGGCTATCGCCGGCTGCGTACCGGGCGTTGCATTGATCCACCAAGTATTCTGAACGATCTGCGTGGTATCAGAGACGATCAGGAATTCAGCGTTCAACTTCGGCGTCCTACCTTCCTTTTATCATTAATTGAGAAAAGGAAGATCTCATGTCCCTGCGTTTCGTTACCCGCTCTGTCCATGCTTACCTCGACTACCCTGTTGCCATTGCCCTCATGACGTTGCCGTTCCTGCTGGGGTTGGGTCAGTCCAACCCACTGGCCCTGTGGCTTTCCGTTGTCACCGGTGCCGCTGCGTTTGTTCTGACGGTTCTGACCGATCATCATCTTGGGATTTGGCGGGTCTTTCCCTACAAGTTTCATCTGGCCGTAGACTTGATCGTCGGCATCACCTTCCTGTTTGCTCCCAGCGTTCTGGGCTTCTCAGGGCTGGATGCGGTGTTCTACTGGCTGAATGGTGCGGCTGTCGTGCTCGTCATCTCACTCAGCGCACCCGAGCCGGAAGTCGTCGCATAAAACCGTTGCCTGCGGGTGTCCCGGTTTAACAGTAACGCCTCAAACTCTGAGCCGCCGGGGTCTCTAACCGGCGGTCCTCTCTTGAAAGCAACCAGGGTCAGGTTGCATTGATTCTCGGTGCGCTGCGTGATTCACCGCTCTCAAAACCGAGCGGTGACCTGAGCGACCTTTGTTGGCTAACCGACGAGCAGATGGCGAAGCGAGCGCCCTTCTTCCCGAAGTCGCACGGCAAGCCTCGGGGTGATGACAATCGGGTGTTGAGTTGGATTATCTTCATCAATCGCAATGGTTTGCGCTGGCGAGATGGCTCTGGCGAATACGGGCCTCACAAAACGCCGGTCAAGTACGACAAGCGCAGATACAAATCGCATCGAGATTATGTTTGGCAGGCTCAGAGATTGGGGGCGCGTGGCGACACGCCATGGTCGTTGTCCCAAAGTCTTCATCTCAGCAATCGCACTCGCGGCAACCGTCATCTGCTGGTTATGAATACTGACCTCAGGCATTTGCCGAACGAAAACTGAGCCCGCAAGTGGTTTCCTCGCGTCATTGTGGCTGATTGTTTTTCTAGCCGCGCTGTTTTGATGTCTTTACACCCCGGAAGATGGATTCGCCCCGTCACGCTGATTAAGAATTTAACCCGGCTTGAGCCTGAGCCAAGAAAAATTCCGACCGGCCCGAGCCCCGATGCGCCAACAAAGGCGGATGTGAAACTGCATTCGATTGGCACTGGGCGTTCAGGTCAGAATGGAGCAAGTTCGGGCTGAAACAACTCTTGGATAGTGGCGAAATCCAGCGTGCATTCCCGGCTTGCTGGCAGCTCTGGCAGGCGTAAGATGGCAGCGATGAAAAATTCAGGAACCACGATGTCAAACAGCCTGTTTTCCCTTCCCGATCCCGTAACCATCCCTGTCGTTGGCGAGACGGCCGGTTATCCTGTCGGACGCATTTTCTGCGTCGGGCGAAACTATGCCGCGCATGCAGCAGAGATGGGAAATGAAGTGGATCGCGATGCGCCGTTCTATTTCACCAAATCCGCGCCAAACGCGATCCTGTCCGGCGCAACGGTTCCGTACCCGGCGGGGACGACGAATTACCATCACGAAATGGAGCTGGCGCTGGCCATCGGAAAGGCGGTTTTTAGCGCCTCGAGTGCGCAGGCGTGGGATGCGGTTTATGCCTATGGCTGTGCGCTCGATATGACCCGCCGTGATCTGCAATTCCGCGAGCGGGACAAACAGCGGCCTTGGGACCTAGGTAAAGATGTCGAAAACGGGGCAGTCTTCGCGCCGCTGACCCCTGCGGCGGCCTGGTCACCGGACGATGACAAAAACATCCGCTTGAGTGTGAACGGCGAACTGCGCCAGGACGCTACTCTGAAAGAGCTCATCTGGAAGATCGATGAAATTGTCAGCCATCTGTCCGGTTTCTACCATTTGCGCCCCGGCGACCTGATCCTTACAGGTACACCCGCCGGCGTAGGCCCGGTTGTGGCCGGGGACATGATAGCCGGAGAGATTGATGGGCTGGAACCGATCAAACTGACCCTGACTGACGCGGAATAGGCCCTATTTAGGGTCTTTCAGCCAGCCCCTTGCAAACTTGACCTGTTCAACGCCTGCCAGTCGGCGTATCCGATCCAGCTCGGCGTTCAGGCGTCGGCTGCGGGCGTCAGACCAACGCACCCCGCGTTCGGGCCAGAGTGCCTTGACATGCAGCAGGTCGCGATCGCGATGCGCCTTCATGTCGATCCGGCCGATCAATCGATCACCTTCAAGCAAGGGGAAGACGTAATACCCATATGTCCGCCTGGCTTCGGGCACGAAAACTTCGATGCGATAGTGAAACCCAAACAGCCGCTCGGCCCGGTTTCGGTCCCGAAGCATCGGATCAAACGGGCTGAGCACTCGAATCCGTCCGGGCGGTTGCGGCAAGTCGGTTGCCCGATCCATCAAATTCGGGCGGGCAAAGGTTTTGCGCAGGCGTCCATCGGCGCAAGAGATTTCGATCTCTTCGATATTTCCTTGAGCCAACGCAGTGGCACACCAGTTTTTGGTCTCTGCAGCGCTGACCGTATCCCAGAATGCGGCGAGCTCTCCGGACGTTGCAAACCCCAACCGGTCCAGTGCCGCGTTGCACAGCCAATCCACGGTCGATTTTGCATCACACGGCATGTTACCGGGGCACAACCGGGTTTCAATCACGCGCTCGGTCAGGTCATAGCGTTTCTTGAACCCATCGCGGCCCACAACGGCCAGGGCCCCGGAACGCCACAGAAACTCCAAAGCGGTTTTTGAAGGATGCCAATCCCACCAACCGCCCGAGCCTTTCTTTTCATCCTTGCCAACGTCTGACGAACACACTGGCCCGTGGTCGCGGATGTGTTGCAAGACCGTCTCGAACTGCTGTTCGAACCCATCCCGCCGCCAGTTCTTCCAACGGGCCTTCAAAAGATCCGCATCTCGCTGAAAGCGCAGATGCCAGTGCGGATAGAACGACATCGGGATCACGGCAGCATCATGTGTCCAGTGTTCGAACAGCGCTTTTTCCCTTTCATAGAGCCTTTTCAGGTTGGCGCTGCGATACGCAGGCCGTCGGGAAAACAGGATCATATCATGGGCGCGGGCAACCGTGTTGATGCTGTCGAGCTGTACGAACCCCAGCCGCTGGATGAGGTCCAGAAGCTCGGCGCCCTTGGCCGCCCCCGAGGGTTGTTCGGCCAATGCGTGACGATCCATGAAAATAGCCCGGGCCGTCCGGTTGTCGAGCCGTTTCAGGGGGGCGCTCATCGCCGTTTCAGAGTATCGCCATAGCTGATCTTGGGGGTCAGGGTGACCCGTGTCTCGATTTCAGAATCCGGATCCTTCAGGCGTTCAGAGATGATCTGTGCGGCCTGACGGCCTATATCCAGACGGCAGGCATCCATCGTCGCCAATTTGCGCGGCAGACCCTGCAAAAGCTCGACGTTGTTGAACCCGGCCAGACCGATCTGCCCCGGAATATCTACGCCCTGTTCCAGCAGGTACAACAGACCACCAGCGCCGATCATGTCGTTGGAATAATACAGGAAATCCAGTTCCGGCGAGCGTTCAAGCATGGCCTGCGTCATCTCGCGCCCTTTGGCCAGGGCAGAGCCGCCAGAATAGAACTCGCGATCTTCGATCTCGATCCCGTGTTTGCCCAGCACTTCGGTAAAACCTTCAAAGCGCTTCCGGGCGCGGTGATCCAAGGGCATCTTGGTGCCCATGAAGCCAATATGCTGATACCCGGCCTTCAGGATCGCCTGCGCCATTTCACGTCCGGCCCGGCGGTGTGAAATGCCGACCATCGCGTCAACAGGTTTGCCATCGGTATCCATGATCTCGACCACGGGAATACCTGCTGAATCCAGCATGGCGCGGGCCGCGTCAGTGTGTTCAAGCCCTGCAATGATCACGCCCGAGGGTCGCCACGAAAGCATCTCGTACAGCACCTTTTCCTCTTTCTCGGGCAGATAATCCGTCACGCCAACCACAGGCTGCAACTCGGTATCTTCGAGCACCCGATTGATGCCGGTCATCACCTCGGGGAACACCATGTTCGAAAGCGAAGGGATGATCACCGCGACAAGGTTGACCCGGCTGGATGCCAGCGCGCCCGCGATCTTGTTGGGGACGTATCCCAGATCTTTGGCGGCGGCCAGAACGCGGGTGCGGGTGGCGTCGGACACATCCCCCCTGTTACGCAGAACCCGGCTCACCGTCATCTCTGAGACACCGGAAGCCTCGGACACATCACGAAGGGTAAGCGGGCGTTTGGTTTCACTGTTCACGGGAGGCACCTGCGTTGTTGTTTTGCCCGATGGTAGCGTGAACACGTCGGTGTGTACAACAATTGTGCAAAGGCGATGACAACCCGGAAAATCCCGGTTACAGAAGGCAAAACGCGGCCCCGTGGCTCAACTGGATAGAGCAGCCCCCTCCTAAGGGGCAGGTTGCAGGTTCGAATCCTGCCGGGGTCGCCAAAACTGCCTGAAAAATATGGCTTATTTTCAGCCCGTTGTGCAGAAGCGTGCAGAAACGCCCGTTTCGTTTTCCGCCGAATTCTCCGAAAACGACCGAAAACTCGTACAAAACCTGTACAAAATTCGCACGTCCGTGCGGCTTTTGAGGCCATCCAATGAGCTGGCGCGTGGCGAATGCTTGCGCCGAACGGAAGTTCGGGAGTGCGACGCGCAAGCAGATCATCATGTTCTTGGCGGACAAGGCCTCTGACGATGGGTCGGGCATCTGGTGCTCTAAGGGGACGATCCAACGGCACACCGAGCTGGGCGAGACGACCGTCAAGCGGACGATCCGGGACTTCCTGAAGGAAGGCATTTTGGTCGAGACCGGCGCGCGCGGGTGCAAAAACGGATTCACCGTCGTGTACCGGATCGATCTCGCCCGGATCGAGGCGCTGGAACTCACCGCCGAACCCGACATCGAGACGGGGGCCACAGTGGACCCCGTCCAGACTGGACCCGGAACGGGGGCCACAGTGGCCGGGGTACCGGGGCCACCACGGCCCCCAAACCATCCTAAAACCATCCATAAACCACATACGCGCGAGCTTGGGGCGGCGGCGGATAAAGAAGCTGAGAAGATATTGGCCGCTTATCCGCCCGACCGGTTGCGCGGAAAGACTGACTGCCTCGGTCGGATCATGGACATCCTGAACGCTGGGACAGAGGTCGAGGACCTGCTGCAGGCCGTGAAGGCCTACGCGAGCGAGAGCGCTGGTTTCACTCGCTCGAAGGTCTGTTTCTCTGACAACTGGTTCAAGTCCGGGAGGTGGCGCACCTACGTTGAGGAGGTCGCCAAGAACCGCGAAGAGACGAAGGACAAGGAGGCCGAGATGCTTGTGGGCTTGGCTGGCTGGGTCACTGACCGCCATCCGCTTTGCCGCCACATCACCCCCGGCCAGATCGATGCGCTCTTGGCCGCAGGGCTGGTGACACGAGACCAAATCCAGGCGGCGGGCCTCAGATCATGAGCACCAATGATCCCACTGAAGCGCAAACAGCAAGGCGACCCATGTCATACGGCTGCGCCGATGACACGGGACCTTGCGAGGGGCGGCACGCCTCCCCTTCGAACCCCACCGGCGCGGGCAAAGCCCCCGCCAAAGAGCCGCTGACCGAGACCTTCGTCTTCCGCTGCACCGCGTCGGAGAAGGCCCAGCTCCGCGCCAAGGCCGAGGCCGCTGGACTACCCGCCTCGACGCTTCTGCGAGAGGCGCTTGGCCTGACCGAGGCGCGCCGCCGCAAGCCTGTGCCCCGCGTCGATCCGGCGCTCGTGCTGGCCGTCGGGCGCATCGGCGGCAACCTCAATCAAATCGCTCGCTGGCTGAACCATGCCATGAAGGTTGGCCGCACCGACCTCGACACGCTCAGCATTGCGCGCCGCCTTGTGGTGATCGAACGCCAGCTTGCAGCGCTGCTCGATGAGGCGCGGCGGTGCTGATCAAGTTCTTCCCCAACGGCAAAGGCGCGGGCGCGGGGCCGGTGGGCTACCTCGTGGCGGAACGCGTGCTGGCCTATGACGGCAATCGCGACCTGATCCGCGATGCCAATGGCCAGCCAGTGACCGTCACCCGCGACCCTCTGCCTGAGGTGTTGCGCGGTAATCCAGACCGCACCGAGGCCCTTATCGACTCTAGCCGCCACCAGTGGACCTACCGTGCAGGCGTGATCAGCTTTGCCGACAGCGACGATCCGACCGAGGACCAGCAGGCCGAAGTCATGGACCAGTTCGAGCGGCTGGCCTTCGCGGGGCTGGACCCTGAGCAATATGAGGTGCTCTGGGTCCGCCATCGCCACGAAGGCCGGGTCGAGCTTCACTTCTGCACGCCGCGCCTGGAGCTGACCACGGGCAAGAGCCTCAACATCGCGCCGCCGGGCTACCAGGACGCCTATGACAGTCTGCGCGACGTGATGAACCAACGCCACGGTTGGGCCGATCCAATGGACGTGGAGCGCGTCCAAGAGGTCCGCGACACCATCGAGACTCCAACCCGCGCCCAAGGCCGCGACGAGCTGCACGCCTGGATACAGGACCAGATCGATTTGGGCCTGATTACAGACCGCACGACGATGGTCGACGCGCTGACCGAGGCAGGCTTCGACCTGCCACGCACCGGCAAGGCCTACATCACCGCCCGTGATCCCGAGACCGGAGAGCGTTGGCGGCTGAAAGGAGAGATTTTCCATGAAGACTGGCAAGCCGACCCGGCTGAGCGAGAAGCTGAACGCGGAGCTCGACACGATCAGAGCCGAACACGTCGCCTCGATCTCATCCCAGCTCAAGAGCTTCAGGATCGATTTGAAGAACATTGTGGGCGCCGCGCAGCATACCATCGCGAGCGATACGCGCCGCTTTCAGACCGAAACAGCGAGCTTGTTCGAGACGCGGCTGAGCTCGATCCGCCTTTGGCTGACGATCTCACCCTGGCTGATCGCAGGGATGGTGCTGACGGGGATCGCCTCGATGATGGCCGCGAGCTTCTTCTGGACGGTGCATCTGAAACGCTCGGAGTTGACGGAAATGGGCCTGACACGGATCGAACGGCCCGAAGGGACCTGGCTGATCCTGGACCCGACGAAGACACGCCTGCGCACCTGCACGATAAGCGGGCGACAAGTGACCTGCATTCGGATCGAGGAGGATTAGATGACCCAACTGACAGCCTTGGAACGCGACTTGCTCGCCTGCGTCGAGCGGTTGGTGACGGCCTCAGAGGCCTCCGCGAGGGATTTGACCGCCTTGGAGACACGCTCGACCGGCAGGATCGAGAAGGAGCTGGCTGGCTTGAAAGACTGCGTGACCTTGCTCATTCGTTCACAGGCCGCATCCATGAAGGCCTTGAGCGGATTGCTGAACGACGAGGCGAGCTACAAGACGCTGGACGAGACCTTGCAGCAGAGCTTGACCTTAGCGAAGGCCGCCGCCGAGAGATTGAGGGACAGCTAGACAGCCAAGAGGCGCATGCGGAAAGGGGGTTGCGGCATTGAGGGCGATGGCTGTGGTCATCTTCGCTTCGGTTTCCGGCGTCTAGCAGCCTGCTTTCGTCGCTCTTTCCTGTTTGGCACTTCCATCCCGGCTAAGTTGGGACGAGTGAAGACGACTTGGGTCAGCTCAGGGTACTCGTCGTCGTCCACCGGTCGCATTTTCAGAGGGCTCTGCAAGATTCCAAGTTCCTTGCAGTTTTCTCTAATTCTCCTTCTATCTTCCGTCGTCCAATCGCTCTGCTCTGCGTAAATTAGGTCTTCAGATACGCCACGACCTTGCTCAGGCGGCTCCCGAGATATGCCCACAATCCGTTTCAGATGCGGATACCGCTCCAAAACCCCCTGAGCATAGATTGTCGCCCTCTCAGTACGTTTACGCCGATACTGCTCATACCCACCTTTTTTCTCCATCCAGTCCAGATATTTGAAGGTCATGATGAAAAAGGCGGTTTCGTTGTCTTTTGCCCCTTCTGGGGCAAGCATCATGCGAAAGAATGCATCTTCAGTGATCCCTCGCTTGAGAGCTCCCATAATCGCTTCGCCATGGCTGCGCCTCCTGAACCGCATCTCGAGCGCCATATGGCGTACCGCAAGTTCATTTTTTGTGAGTTCGAAAGTGTGATCATCTATTGTTATCGAGGTGCCGCCGAGCATGTGATCTGTGAACAATGTTATGAATTTGTCCCAGACGTATGAGATCTTGTCCGCTTCCTTTTTTGCTAAGTACTGCGGATCAGAAACCCAGTTTGCGTAATGATCTCGTTCGATGGTTAATGGGGGTTCAGAGGCGTCGAGGACAAAATCGTGGTCACCGGCGTCGTTGATCCTGATGGCATAGTAGGCCAGCAAGTTTTCTTCGCCATGGGCCAACTTCAAGCGGCCAGATCGTACAAACTCCTTTTTCTTTTCAAGGTAGTCTGTGAAGTCGCGAATCGTATCCAGTTCTTGCAAAATGATATCAAGTGAGACGTCATCAAGAACGTGTACGAATGAGCCCTCGGGGCTTACATCACCTATAGCGAACGGTTCGGATTTGCTTGGGTCCTTTGGCCAGTTCATGTCACCTTTCAAACTAGGTTGGATCATGAGACTGCCAGAATGGCCCTCTCGGTGCTTTCTAAATGCATCTGAAGCACCGCGTGCGACGATTACATGATGAAATTTGCAGACATTTGGCGACGGTAACTCTATGGGGAAAGGGTGTTCGCAGTTCCGATCTAGGAAAATCCGATCGGGGTGCTCGGTTATCCATCGTTCCGCTCCTTTGGCTTGTTTTGCTGCCGCTGATACAGCGCGCTTGACCCATCGACCCCACGCGACAGAAAGTTCTCCGGATGGCCAATCAATGCTTTTTTCTGAGAAAATGATTATGTGATCACCGCACACCACTAGCAGGTCGCAAAGTTCTTTGCCGTCACCACGGCCATTGCCGCCAACTTTCTGGTTCCTGTAGGGACTGGGGTATGACCAGAGGTTCAAAAAGGTCTTGTCAGCGAGGTTCGCCAAGTACCTTTCACTTTCAGTGACACCCACTTCTTTGACTACTGGAGGGCGAAGCTGCTCTGGGCGCTCATCTATTCCAACGGGTTTCTTCATTTAAGATCAATTTCCAAATTCGAATTTCAATCGGCTAAGTGGCGAGTTTTCGTAGACAGCTTTCCACAACCTCTGTAGCGCTTATGTCTACAGAAGCAGCCCGCCAGTTTAGCGCTGATTTGATATTAGGTCTGTCGCAATTCCTTAGGCTGCAACAAGCGGCTCGATGTTGGAAACATCGATCTCTTTCGCCGCCAGCGCCATGTCGTAGTTCGTCTGCAAGTTCACCCAGTAGGCCGGGGTCGTGTTGAATACACGAGCAAGCCGCAGCGCTGTGTCAGGCGTGATCCCAGTCGTGCCCTTGATCAACCGTTCGATCCGTGTCCGAGGTACGCCCAGCCGCCGCGCAAACGCGATGGCCCCCATCTCCAGGGGATCGAGGTAAAGCTCCTTCAGGACTTCACCGGGGTGCATCGGGTCTTCAAACAAGCTCATCAGCGTATCCTCTCAATGGTAGTCCACAATCTCGACATCAGCAGGACCGTTCGGCGTCCAGACAAAGCAGATACGCCATTGCCCGTTAATCCGCACGGAGTGTTGCCCAGCCCGATCCCCTTTCAGTTCTTCAAGGTGGTTGCCGGGCGGGAACCGCAAATCCTCAACAACCACCGCAGCATCCAGCGCCGAAAGCATCGCCCGCGTGCGCTTGACCAAGTCAGCTGGGAAGCCTTTGCCGTATTTGCCTTTGACGGCACTGGCAGCGAGTTTGCCCTTGGTGCTTTGGATCATGGACAGCGCGTATCACAAAGAGATACATGTGTCAATGTGTGATACATTTACTTTGTTCCACTAAGTCTGCAATTTCGACCGCTGTTTTCATTGGAGGCAGAAAGCGCAAAGCGCGAAGTCCTACGAAGTAGCCTTGCCATGCAAATTCCAAAACGAACTTTCACTGTGGTATCGATCGCAAAGCTGAAACCAGAGTTAGCCTTGAAACGCCGCCATCTAGGGAATGATCGGCCTCACCTGCATGAACGACCATGGTGTGCGTCGCCCCAATCCTATTGCAGCCAATGCCAAAGCCTTTCTTTGCTTTGACAGCTTCATTGACTTTGAATTCAATCGCAAATGTGTGTCCACTGTGGAAGCTAAGCACGAGATCGATCTCATTCTGCTCCTTGTCTCGATAGAATGCGGGCGTAGCGTTGCCCGATGCTGCATTAACGATGGCTTCGATCGCGAAGCTTTCCCAGCTATGGCCTATCGCATCATGACTTCTAAGGTCTTCCATGGACCGGATACCAAGAGCTGCGTGAAGTAGACCACAATCTCTGACGTAGAAAACGGGCATAGAGTTGAGACTTTGATTGCTTCCGGCTGGCCAGTTCTGCAGGCGTCGTAGTAGACCTGTTCTTTCGAGTAGGTTCAGTGATTTTCTGACACTATCCCTTTTCACGGAGAGAGTGTTAGCGCAGTTCGCATCGTCAAATTGCTCACCGTTGGTGTTAGCAACATATTGAAAAACCTCAGGAAGACGATCGCTTGCATCGATGCCCCAACAGTTCAAATCTTGATTTAGCAGAGAAGCAAGGTAATCCGATCTCCAGCCAAAGCTCTGCTCATCACTATCTGCATTGAGACTTTCGGGAAGACCACCGCGCAGCCAAAGGGTTTCTTTGCTCCACACCGGCGCATTGGTGGATTGGGCTTGCGGAGCCGTGGTGCTCGACGGGCCCTGAGTAGTCATCAGCGGTTTGCTATCGTTCAAATGTTCCATGACTTGGATCGGCGTAAGCTCTAGGTCTGTCATTATCCCAATCAGCGCACTACCAAGTGATTGATCTGTCTTTGCATTTCGGCCGACCAGAATGAACCTTGGCGCGGAACGCTGTTGTTCGACGCATGACCGGATAATCGATCCTACTCTTGCCACTTGCGCGCCCTCTATTGCGTCGACACATAGGGTTTTCCCGCTGAATGCAGTTTGGATTTCCTGATGCGACAAGCAGACAAGGTCCTCAGCCGAAATCACTGCTGAACCATCGTTCATTTCGGCGACCAGAGCTGACAGGAGGGAGGTCCGTCCAGCCCTGGGAAGAGCTCGAAGAAGAACGACACCACTGTGATGCAGTTTTGACCGTAGCGTGTTCTGAGTGACTCGAGCAATCACAATGCCTAGGGCCTAGTTACGTCCATAACGAAGACTTCGACGTCGCCTTTCTTGGCCACGTCGCTGTTTTCGATGAGAGCAATTCTAAGTTCATCGGCAGAAATTGGGGATTTCGCACCACCGGTCGGTGATTTTAGCTTCTTGTTTTGCGGGACTTCGGGGCCAAACCAAAACACAAGGTAGATACCTTTGCGCTCGGCACGCCAATCGTTGCTGTATAACCTGTCGAGTTGTGAGTCCGCGGCGTGCCAGAGGTCCTTGTGCCATTGCCCCTTGACTTCAATAGGCAACATCAGCCGTTCAATTGTGCACCGTATGTCTGCGCGCTTGTCATCGGCAAGATGGCCTTCTGGCTCACAGAGAATTCCGTACGGATAGTCCCCAAGCATCTTCAAGAGAGTGTCTCGGCAGTCTTCTTCGTCCTTGGGCACGTCGTCCTTAAAAAAGTCTTTGTACCAATCAACCGGGTGGGACCGAATTTTGCGTTGTGCTTCGAGCAATTCTTCCAGCACAACTGCTTGAAGTTGATCCATTGTTTTCGGCGATCCGTCGTTGAGCACTGACTCGAGATCGGCAAGATTGGGAGGCACATAGTTTTCTTCGACAACCTTTTGCGCCTGTTCTGCAAGGGTCCTCTTCAGATAGTTTGTATAGCCGTCATCAGGCGCGTCACACAGCGCGCGCAGTTCCTCAACTGCTTCTTCCGAAGTTAAGCCCCCAAGTCGATTGATCAGTGTGCCCAGATAGTCTGCTGCGTCCCAAGGATTTGAGTCGCCTCTTGTTCCGCCGCTAGGATGAGGCACGTTCGGCCACAGCTTTCGAAAGCATTGTATGATCCAAGAAAGCTGCGCGGCAGAGAGTGGTACCGGCTGACCTTCATCTCGTCGTCGACCGAAACGAGATCGCAAGTGCCAAAGGAAGTCGCGGTCATCACGTCGCGCGCTTAAAATCTCTTCTTGAACAGCTTCATAGTCGACAAGTAGTGCAACCGCGTCCCAGTCAGAGCGCCGTTCATCATCGTCGATATTGCTGGCTCTCCGTTTGCCGACATATTGTTTCAAAAACCTGAAATCGCCAGCTGCTATGACACAGTCGATAAGCTCAGTTTCTGCTCGATGCGACATGTTCGGAAACCGCTCGAGCCATTCGCACGCCAGGTTGGTCGCCATGTCATCGCCAGTCGTGTCACGGGCAATCTCATAGAGCCCATCAACGTGTTCCTTTTGGGCTTCCAACTGTGGTTCCACTCGCAAGCGCCAAAACTTCTCCCAAAGCCCTGGTCTGTTCTTGATTTCTCGCTCCACAACTTCAGAAACTTTGTCGATTTTGGCATGATCCAAAATATGGGTGAATCGAATTTCAAGAAGAACAGCGAGTAGCCTCTCGTCAGACAGATCATCAAAAGGCCTATTGTTGCGAACCCTCTCAGCAGCTGCAGCGACGAAAATATATGCGGCGTCCCAGCGCTTGCTTTCGGCGTAGGAAGTAGCAATTTCTTGAGCGGATGGCGTTGATCTTTCATTCGAAAGAAAAGCTTCGAAGCCTTCGAACGCAGCAGCTTGAAGTTCCTGGCCCAACCATTGCTCGATCCGTTCATGGGCGGGCACGTCGTCGCCCATGTCCGAGAAAAGGTTCAAGTACGCCTTAGCTGGATTAACGACTTCGCCATATCGCCCGCCGCGAAGATCGTCGATGTGTTGGAGAAAGTTGGCTCTGTGCTCCGCCCACGTTTTCTGCTGTTCCTCGTTTCGTTTTCGGTCTCGATCTTCCTGCTCTATCTGCCAATCTGGAACCTGTGGGTTGGCTAGTTGTTTGAGGAACGCCTGGCCATCTCTATCGGTCGCGAACGGAATGGCTGCTTTGCGCACGCTCTTTCCGCGTTCTTCATCGTGGGGACACAGGCGGACGAGGTCTTTCCAGCGGTCTCCTTCGGCCTCGGCTAAAGGATCAAGACACTCCAGAAGGGCAATGATGTCGCCTTCATCTGGGTACAGCCCGTTTAGTCTGTCGCTGAGCCTCCAACCCCGCATCCAGACCGTCTTGGAGCCAGCCTCTTCCAACAATGCAAAACGCTGAATTGTTCGTCTCGCATAAATGTTGTTTTTCAGCCAGTTTGAGATTGCTTTCTGAGAGTCGTCTCGAAAGCCACGACATTCTCCAATAGACGACAGCCACTTCCATAGTTTCATCGGGTCGACATTACCCAACGCCAAGCGTCTTTCGGTTAGCGCATAGACCACGTTGATGGCATCTGAGTTCTCGAAACGATCGAAGTCTTTGCCGAGCAGGGCACTCAGGTAGTCGGCCAAAATGTCGAGAACGGGTTCGATCCGTTCATCCGGAAGCCGTTTCTCTAAACCCCACAGCACCCCACCGATCCTATGTCGCGGTTTGTGAGGAAGTGCACACAGGCTGAGCCCGCTAAACGCTACAATTAACTCAACGATTTGGGTGTCCGTTGGACCTGCGAAGCTGATACCAGGAAGTAACTCCACCGCGAGTCGTAGCGAATTTTCATCCGCTAGACTGTGAAGATCTGCGAGCATCTGAGCCCAGTCAATCTCATCTTGTGACAAATCGGACAGTGCATCACCAGCTATTCGTCGTTCGTGGAACGTCACATTTGGATCAAGCACCATGTCTTTGAGGGTTCTAGAGAGCAAAGGCGCAACGGGGGACCCAGAAACCGAATGCAAGAGCATTGCTCTTAGAAAGAATGGCGTTGACCTAGATACAACTAAGTCTCTGATTTCTTTGTGAAGAGATGTCTTCGCAATACCTTTCAATGAGTGTGTCTTGTCAAAGTCATAGTACCTGGGGTCCCGGTCACCTAGGTCGAAGAGGGCTTCCAAAAGAGCACGCGACTGAGAATCCGAAAAGTCATCAGTGTCGCTATACTCCACCACTCCCATTGGATCGGCAGCAATAACATGCGTGGCCAGGCGAGCGTCTTGGGCAAGCCATGCGTGCACACCTCTCAGACTAGCGGGAACAAGCCCATATCCATGAAACAGCTTAAGCAGGCGTCGTCGTTTTCTGTCAGTATCCGCCTTTTGCGCAAGCCAACGAGCCGCGAGGAACTCGCCAACGCTCCTGTGCGTGTAGCTGAACCTATCTGGGTCGCCCTCAACGTTGCTTGTGAGCAACCGACTGCCTAGGACCGCATCAAGAGCTTGCCGTGATGCCAGCATACCCACTTCCGTCACAGAAAGATCATCTTGGTCCATCGCCGGAACAGGTGATCTGGAAACTGCTCTCTTGCCAGTTAGAATGAGAGAAGAAAATGCAGCCCCAGCAGCATCAAGAGCTTCGTTTTCACTTAACCTGGATAGCGAGGCATTCGGTTTTTGTTGACTGTGCTCGGCCCACAAATTCGCCACTGCAAGTCGGAACAGCGCCGCTTTCGAGGTGGGCAGTTCTTCACTGTTTGCGACCGCTCTAATCAGCTTCAGCGTTTGAGGGTTGCCAAACAGCCCTTCAAGACCGTTTTCCTCAAAGTGGGTGAGAACAGTCTCGGCGCGGTCACCTTCCATATCCTTCGACAACAGACTACGGGCATCGTCTCTAGAGATTGGTTCCAGAAATAGCTCCAGTGGATCATTGCCATAGGCGTCCCCCATAGCTTGCACGCTCGTGGCGCTTCTCCAATCAGCCACTCGGCATGAAAGAATGAAGTTGGGAAACCCTGATTCTTCTAGAGAAGCTAGGACAGCGTCGACAGCATCTCCTTCAGCTTGAACAGCTAATTCATCTAGTGCGTCTATGACGAAGGTAGTCGCGTCACCCAAGAGTCTTAAGGGATTGGTCGATCGGATCAGGCGTCTTGCGTGAACAAATTTGTAGCCAGCCTCTAGTCCGATTTCTTCGAGTAGTGTCGTCTTTCCCATTCCAGCATCGCCCAAAACCACGATGGGAGTGGTCCGACCCAAAAGATCAGTTTGGGGCAGCTCAAAAATTTGTCCTTCAGCATCTACTCCACTGAGCCTTCGGGCAATATTGGTTACCGTCATTGTTCTTTCGCTGTCGCTCAAAGATGTTAAGTCTCATGTCGGTCTAGCCGTGCGGTGTGGCACGCCTAACCGTTCGTCAATCGTCTCAGCCTGCGATCAGCAAAATGCAGAGTTAGCACCGAACCAGTGAGCACTGGAACTAGGATACCTGCGGCGGCAACCGAAAGAAGCTGCACAGCTTCAAGTGCGCTAAACGTTGGTCGTTGATCGAAAAAATGAAGGCAAAGGCAACCCACAATATAGTAGAGACAAACTGCCACGTGAATCGTAAACAGAGCTTCGAGAGGCTCTACTGTTAGACGTCGTGCCCGCTCTAGCGACGCTCGGCGCAGCTTCTTCCAGTTATCGCTTGGTTCTTGCATTTGTCTACTCCCTTACGAGTTCAATCCAAGTGTGAACGTCATCGTCCGATACTTCCCGCCCCTCGATTTGCGACTGGTACCATCGCGCGACAATGGCCCCACGTTTTTCACTTTTGACCTTGATGCCAGCGCCTTCCAGGTACTGATCAAGTGAGGTCTCGATCCTTTTCAAAGCTTCAAAGTCGTGACCGACGCGGATCGACTTTGTGCCTAGAAGTAACCAAGCAACGTCGACCTCGTATCGGCTGTGCATCTTGATAAGCGCTTCGACTGGGATGCCGCGCTTACCCTTCTCATAGCTGTGATAAGCCCGATGCGAGACGCCGATCGCTTCCGCCATCGCGGCCTGAGAAACGCCTATTTCGCTGCGTGCGATGGCCAGGCGTGCACCTACTTCCGCAAACATGTCAGCATCTTCTCGCGCCATTCAGACTTCCTAATTGACGAAAGCGCAATTTTGTATAAACATCGCACAAAATGACGCATATCTCCGCTTTAATCCATCTGAGCACGTCAGAAGGTACCAAACAAGCGATTCCATGCGTACGCACGATTCAACTCAGGTGGACAAGGATGACTGAAATGGCAGAGACCGACAAATCAGACAGCTCGCAAATCCTGGGGCTTGGAAAGACGCCTGCCCAATGGGTCGAGGTAATGTCCGGCATGGGGATCGACATATCCGAACGCACACTGCGCGAGCGAGCAAACGATACCGGCGCATTCTATCGCCTCGGACGGACAATGCTGATCACACCCGCGCAAATCGACAAGATATTCGAAGGAGGCCAGGCATGCCGCTCCAAATCTACAAGAGGGGTCGCTTCTACTGGGCTAAGGGCTGGGTCGAGTACAACGGCAGACCAATCGCAGGCCCATACCGGCGAAGCACTAAGGCATCTACAGAAGCGGGCGCACGGGACTGGATAAACCGAGAGACCGAGCTTCAGATACGTCGCCATGTTGTTGGCGATGAGCCGAGCAAGACCTTTTCCGATGCAATCATGCTCTACAATGCCTCGCCTAAGACCGCGAAGCAGTTGATCCCAATTGTTGAAGAGATTGGCGACATGCCATTGGGTGCCATATCTGGTGCGCTCTTGAAGGGTCTTGGGCCGAAACTGAAGCCGAAGGCGTCAACCGACACTTGGTGGCGCGAGATCGTGACGCCCGCGAGTGCGGTCATCAACAACGCGCACGAGCTGGAAGGTACGCCACTCATTCGAGTGAAGCCCTACGACAAATTCGAACGGATTGCTCAGGACAAGCGTCGCGGCAAAAACAGCCGCGTGGAGCGCAAGCCCGCCGACAAGGAATGGATCGAGGCGTTCTGTAACGCCGCTGATCCATATAATGCCGCGCTGGTCCGGTTCATGTTTGAGACGGCAGCGCGAATCGATCAAGCTGTCTCGATAGAGCCCGACGATCTGCGGCCCGCCGAGAACAAAGTCCGAGTGAAAGCACAGAAAGGCCATCCAGAAGGCTGGATCACTGTCTCGCCGCAGATGATGGACGAGTTGCTGGCCTTGCCGCCCAAGCGGCCAAAGAACCGAAAGACCGGCAAGTTCTTGAAACCGCGTGTGTTCGGCTATGGCAGCTCGACCGGCTACAACACGCGTTGGAAGACAATCTGCAAGCGCGCGGGCATCCCTTACCTTTCTGCCCACCCAGCAGGACGACACGGGTTCTTCACTGAGTTAGTCGTGCGCCAAGGTGTAGACCCCGTCACGGCAGCCAAGGCCGGCCGCTGGTCTGACCCCAATTTGCCCATGCGCATCTACGCCCATGCAGAGACGGATGAGGCCGATGTCAGGGCCCGTTTTCGTACAAACCATGTACAGGCGAACACTGTACAAACACCCAAGAGCAAGAAATCACAGAAGGAATAGCACTATGAACGGTTCCCTCCTAAGGGGCAGGTTGCAGGTTCGAATCCTGCCGGGGTCGCCATACTTAAATGATAACACGTTGAATTAAAACGGGTAATCACCATTCTTGGTGGATTTACCCCACGCTTTTTCCCACAATTGTCAGTTAACTGGCGCAAAAAGCTCGCAATTTAGATTCGTTACCTGACGTTTGGAGTTTTTTCCTGCAAGCGCACGTTTTCGAGCGTTCAGACTCAAGAAAAGCTGAGTTGCCTGTTCTTGGCTAGGCTCAGGACCCATTGGTTTTCTCTTAGCCTTGTGATTCACGGTTCGAAAACGAGCGGTGAACATGTCTGATCTTTTCTGGCTGAGCGATGCGCAGATGGCACGTCTTGAACCTTTCTTTCCCAAGTCTCATGGCAAGCGAAGCGTTGATGACCGGCGTGTGTTGAGTAGAATTATCTTCATCAATCGCAATGATTTGCGCTGGCGAGATGCCTCTGGCGAATACGGGCCTCACAAGACGCCGGTCAAGTACGACAAGCGCAGATACAAATCGCATCGAGATTATGTTTGGCAGGCTCAGGGATTGGGGGCGCGTGGCGACACGCTATGACCGTTGTCTCAAGGTCTTCATCTCAGCAATCGCACTCGCGGCAATCGCCATCTGCTGGTTAGGAATACTGACCCTAAGACTGTTTCGGAGAGCATAGGTGCATGGCCTTCCCCCAAAGGCTAGAAGACCCTAATCAGAGCCACATATCAGGCTCGTCACATATTCCGATGCGCGGGCCGGACCGTCAGGCTAGGCGTGAGGCAACCGGCCTCAGGCCAGGCCTAACCCAAACCCGAGTCTGGCCGCCCCGTCTGAGATACCCTCTAAAATCTCCGGCGGGGTCCTTGCACAAGATTCTGATGTGCGCGACCAACGTCAGGTTTTGAGGTCTTTCAGCTCATTCAATAGATCCAGCAACAGTTCGTGTTTTTCCGGCCCCAACTGGGAACGAATGCGTTCCGCCTGCGCCATGCTGGCGGATAGATTGGCGTGAATGATCTGAACACCGCGCTCACTGATCTCGACAATCTGGCGGCGACGGTCCGCGGGATGGCATCGTCGGGAGATCAGGCCGCGGTGTTCCAATTTTTGCAATATACGCGTCAGGCTTGGCAATAGCAGACAGGCGCGTTCGGCAATATGCGTCGGTTCCTGCGGGCCTTCTTCGTTCAAAACCCGCAACACGCGCCACTGCTGTTCCGTGACACCGGCGTCGGCCAGCATTGCTCGTATGGGTCCCATAACCTTTTCCCGCGCCCGCAAAAGCGCAATAGGCAAAGATCGCGACGTCAGTGGGAGGTCGTCGGTCATAAAAAAAATTATCACCGAAATCCGTGATTTACGCAAGGGAACCCTTGGTTTCCAATTGAAACACAAAAACCCCTGAACCGTAGAAAACCATGAGAGATGCACCAACCCCACCTTCAATCTCATGGCGCACAGCCGCATTCAGACTGGACAATTCGGCACCGCAGAAGAAGATGTGGAAACGTCCAATTTCACGGTCACCGTGCACCGAAGGCTTTGCAAAAAGGGATACAGCATGACTGCGCCACGAAACTCATTCAAAAAGGCTCTATTAAAGGGAAAAACGCAGATTGGTTGCTGGATGAGCTTTGCTGAATCCATCACGGCCGAGATAATGGGAACGGCAGGTTTCGATTGGCTGGTGATCGATGGAGAGCATGCCCCAAACGACATCCGGTCAATCCGGGATCAGCTCCTAGCCCTTGCAGCAAGCGACTCTCATGCGGTTGTGAGGGTCCCCGTGGGTGAGACCTGGCTGATCAAGATGGTTCTGGATGCGGGTGCTCAGACCGTGCTGGTTCCGATAGTGGAAAGCGCCGAGCAGGCGCGAGAGCTGGTCCGGGCCTGTCGCTATCCCCCTGCCGGTGTCCGCGGTGTGGGCGCGATGGCATCGCGGGCGACGATTTACGGATCGGTCGGAAACTACATTCAGACCGCAGATCAGGAGGTTTGCTTGTTGTTACAGGTTGAAACCCGCGCCGGAATGGCTGCTCTCGACGAAATTCTGGAAGTTGACGGCGTGGATGGCATATTCATCGGACCTGCCGATCTGTCGACCGATATGGGCCATCAGGGCAACAGTGCGGCGCCCGAGGTGCGAGAGGTTATCGGCGATGCACTGACCCGGATCAAAGCCGCAGGCAAAGCGCCTGGCATTTTGGCGACAAATGACGAAGCCCGGCAGGCATATCTGGATATGGGCGCGCAGTTTTTGGCAGTTGGCATTGATGTGATGCTGCTGGCGCAAACGGCACGTGATCTCGCCGCGCGATGGAAAGCCGGCTAACCGTTCAACGGTACATGGCCGCTGCGGCCTGGGCGTATCCGCCCGAGGCACCATCGACGAAATGCACATGATCGTCCCGTGTGGCCGACGGGACGAAACACGTCATCATCGCCTCGTCCTGCACGTGCAAACCGTATCGGATTTTGCCGCGCCCGCGCGCTTCTTCCAGCATTTGTTCGATCTGTCGCAAAGTGGCCGTATCACAATCCAATGTCATCTTCAGACCGTCATCAAACTTGCGGAAATCGGCATTGCTGCTGACCATAATCCTGTAGTGTTCAGGCTCAAACTGTCCCAGCTTTTTACCGGTCTTGAAGAGTATCGCGATCAGCAGGTTCTGAACCAGAAGAACGAGCTTGTGCAAAATCAAATTCCGCCCGTTGCGCGAAACATGCGCATCAATGTCAAGGCCAGGAGGCGGCCACCTCATAGGTGGACCATTCTCCGGCACCGGATGTCCGGCGCGCTCCAGCTCTTCTGACGCGGACAGAACCGATTGCGCAAGATCGGCAAAATCACGTTCAGTTGCTGACGCGGTGGGTTCAATGACCAGTGAAACGATCTGACCGTGCCGCGCCGGGCTGTTGGACCATCTACACGACAAGCCTGTCAGGTTCGGCTGCGCACCCGGTTCGGCAGGCGCGATCATATGACGACCCGCTTTCATCTCTGCCTCGGCCCAGGCCAATCCCCCGCCAGAAAACATGGCATAATCCACGCCGGAGGACGGAGCAAAACGGGCGACACGCAAGTCCCTGCCTGCTTTTCGGATTTCTGCCACCGACACCAGCGCCGCACGCAACGGCATGGAAAACTCCTCTTCCGACCAGCGCCGCAAGGCTGAAAGAGTATCCCGAGCTGCTTCAACTTCGCCGGGAGGAATCGCAAACGCCGCTCCGTCGCCGCCAAAGACATAGGGAAAAAGCTTGCCGTCCATCGCGTTAATCATCGCCGAGATCACGGCGGCCCCAACGGTGTTGACGGTTTTGTATCGCCCTCGCGCTATTTCCCCGGTTGAATCGACAATATCGGCGACCCCCAGAAACCAGTCGTCGGGCACCGGAGAAAACTTCGCCGGGTCTGCCAGACGGGTGAAATCCCGCAACAGGGGCAGGTTTTCGTAAAATGCAGAATGGAGGTCTTTCATTTTCCCCCTCGAAATCAAACTTCCGGCAAAGATAGCCGGAATGCGGCCCAAGTCCTGTTACTGAAACATAGTACACATGCTTGTGCGTTGCATCATTGCGTGCCAAGCATTCCCTTCGGATGAGCGGAAAAGAGGCGGGCTATGCAGGCGGGTTTGGTGGTTTTGTGCCTGGGCTATGTGCTCAGCCAGTTTTTCCGTGCATTTCTGGCTGTGCTCAGCCTGGATCTTGAACGCGACATCGGCGCCACACCCGAAGATCTGGCCTTTGCGTCGGGCCTTTGGTTCCTGGTGTTCGCAGCAATGCAAATTCCAGTTGGCTGGGCGCTGGACAAGGTCGGTCCGCGGCTGACCGCAGCCGCGCTTCTTCTGGTTGGTGGTGCAGGAGGATCCGCGATTTTTGCGGTCGCGACCTCACCTTTGCATGTCAGCGTTGCCATGGGCCTGATCGGCGTCGGATGCTCTCCGGTTCTGATGGCATCTTATTTCATCTTTGCCCACGAATATCCTCCGGCCCGGTTCGCGACGCTGGCCGCCGTTATGCTGGGTGTCGGCTCGGTAGGCAATCTTGTGGCCTCCTATCCGACTGCGCTTGCTGTTGAATGGATCGGATGGCGCGCAACGATGGTTGGGCTGGCCGCGATATCTGCTGCGATTGCTTTTGGTATTTGGCTGAGCGTACGCGATCCCGCGAAGGTTGGAACGGAACACAAGGGTACGCTGCTGGACCTGTTGAAAGAACCTGCACTGTGGCTGATCATGCCTTTGATGCTAGTGGCATATGCGCCCTCTGCCGCCCTGCGCGGGCTGTGGGCTGGGCCGTATCTGAACGATGTCTTCGGGCTCAGCACTACACAGATCGGCACCGCGACACTGGTTATGGGGTCGGCGATGATTGTCGGTACCTTTGTCTACGGGCCGCTGGATCGCGTTTTTGGCACCAGGAAGTGGGTTATCTTAGCAGGCAACGTGCTGGGTGCAGTGGCACTGACCCTGCTTTGCGTGTGGATTGACTATGCCACATGGCTGTCCGTTCTGCTGTTGGCCGTCATCGGTTTTGCCGGGGCCAGCTTTCCGGTCATCATGGCCCATGGACGGGCCTTCGTCCCGCCACATCTGGTGGGTCGTGGTGTGACCTTGTTGAATCTCTTCGGAATCGGAGGTGTCGGCATTGCCCAATTTGTCACCGGGCGCGTTCATGCCGCCACCGCCGAGAACGGGACAACCGCGCCTTACACAGCAATTTTCGCGTTTTTTGCCGTAACCCTTGCCATCGGTTGCGTGATTTATCTATTCAGCCGGGATAGTGTGGATTAAAGCAATTGCGGAGCAAGCCGTGCAGGAAATCGAGGTTATCGCGCCGAACCTGAAACACAGCCTCTCCGGTGTCACAACAACCGTCATCCGCCTGTTGCCGATCCAGAAGCATATGATCGGGATCGTTGCCACAGGACCCGGCCTGCCGGATGATCTGCCCCACATCCGATTGATCAAAGTTCCATTCCTTTCGAACAGGACGCCCCGGGTGTGGCATGCGCGGCGCAATACCGAAATGCTGATGGGCCTGTTTTTGAAACACGTGCTGCGGCGTAATCTGAAACTGCTGTTTACATCGGCTGCGCAGCGAAATCACTCCGGGTTCACGAAATGGCTGATCTCGAAGATGGACGCCCTGATCGCCACAACTCCGGAAGCGGCATCGTTTCTTGAACATCCCGCGACTGTCATAATGCATGGTGTGAATACCGAACTGTTTCACCCGGCCGAGGACAAATCGCTGCTGCGAAAGAAACTGGGGTTGCCTGATGGGACTTTGATCGGGTGTTTCGGGCGTATTCGACTTCAGAAGGGTGTCGACCTCTTGGTGGATGCGGCGATTGAGGTTCTGCCAAACCATCCCGACGCCAGCATAGTCTTTACCGGGCGCGCCACCAAAGAATTTGAATCGTTCCAACAGGAACAGGAAGCCAAGCTCAACGCTGCCGGGCTATCGGAACGGGTGCACTTTCTGGGCGAGCGTCCTTGGGAGGAAATCGTTCAAACCTACCGCGCCCTTGACCTGTTTGTGGCCCCGGCCCGTCACGAAGGGTTCGGCCTCACACCGCTTGAGGCGATGGCCTCCGGCGTGCCTGCAATCGCCTGCCGCGGGGTTGGGGCGTTCAGCGCCCAAATCGAGGACGGGGAGACAGGCCGCTTGATCGAAAAGAATAACGCCGGGGCACTGGCCGAAGCACTGGAACAGATGTTGAGTGATCCGGACAAGCTTGTGCAATCCGGTCAGGCCGCAAGACAGCGTGTAGAGCAGCATTTTCGAATCGAAGGCGAAGCGGAAGCCATCGTGCGTGTCTATCGTTCTTTGCTGAACACAGGTGAAAACGCGCATTAGGGTTAAAATCGACGTCAATTCGGCCAATTCTCCCGTGATAGCCCTTTTTTCTTCGCTGCAACGCGGCTATGAACGCGCGTCCTTAACATTGGAGACATGCAATGGGCTATCGCGTCGTTGTCGCCGGCGCCACGGGTAACGTGGGCCGCGAAATGCTGAACATCCTGGCGGAACGCCAGTTCCCGGTCGATGAACTTGCCGCTCTGGCAAGCCGTCGTTCGCTGGGGACCGAGGTGAGCTTTGGCGACAAGACACTGACGACCCAGGACATCGACACCTTCGACTTCACCGGCTGGGACATGGCATTGTTCGCCATCGGCTCGGACGCAACCAAGACCTACGCCCCCAAGGCAGCGGCGGCTGGCTGTGTGGTGATCGATAACTCGTCGCTGTATCGCTATGACCCGGCCATTCCGCTGATCGTGCCGGAATGTAACCCCGCGGCGATCCACGACTACAAGAACAAAAACATCATCGCCAACCCGAACTGCTCGACTGCGCAGATGGTGGTGGCGCTAAAGCCGCTGCATGACCGCGCCAAGATCAAGCGCGTGGTCGTGTCGACCTATCAGTCGGTGTCTGGCGCCGGTAAAGAAGGCATGGACGAGCTTTGGGATCAGACCAAGGCGATTTACAACCCGACGACGGACGTGCCGCCGAAGAAATTCCAGAAGCAGATCGCCTTCAACGTCATCCCGCAGATCGACGTCTTCATGGAAGACGGCTCGACCAAGGAAGAGTGGAAGATGGTTGTGGAAACCAAAAAGATCGTCGACCCGTCGATCAAGGTCACGGCCACCTGCGTCCGCGTTCCCGTTTTTGTCGGCCATTCCGAGGCCGTGAACATCGAATTCGAAGAGTTTCTGGACGAAGACGAAGCCCGCGACATCCTGCGCGAAGCACCGGGTATCATGGTGATCGACAAACGCGAAGCGGGTGGCTACGTCTCACCGATCGAATGCGCGGGCGATTTCGCCACGTTCATCAGCCGTATCCGCCAGGATTCGACCATCGAAAACGGTCTGAACCTGTGGTGCGTCAGCGACAACCTGCGCAAGGGCGCCGCCCTGAACGCCGTGCAGATCGCGGAACTTCTGGGCCGCGAGGTCCTGAAAAAGGGCTGACATCCCGATTTTCGCCAAAGGTTGAAAACCAGAAAACCCGCTGATTGTTCAGCGGGTTTTTGATTATTTGTCAGTGCCAAGTTTGCGGGGAAAACTTGGCATTCGCCAATGCGCAGTATTGGAAGGCAATTTGGACGACCGCCGTGCGAATTTAACGGTCGTTTATCCAATGGCTCATGCTCTTGAGAACGCGTTGATGGAACTCGCCGTGTGCATTCTCAACTGCAGGCCCTTGGACCCATTCCAAATCCAAATTCAGTGCTCCTACAGGCACGACTTCCCGCGCAACTTCGGGCGGGGTGGTTTCGTCAGTCGTTCCGTTCTTCCAATCGTGAAAGGCTGATGAGTATCGAACGACGGCTTTGCTGGCCGGCAAATCGAGCAACCCGCCCTCTGCAAAGAACGTCAAGCCATCGCCCATCTCCTCCCCAATGAGTTTGAGCCTGTTTCCCAATCGATGTTTGAGGATGGCTACAAACACGATTGCTGCGGAAAACGTGAATTTATCGACAAGCACGACAACCTGCTTGTTTGCGCTTTCCGAGATCGCGTCGATCAAGGGCATCGTTAGAAGAAAGTCGCCCCCCGTGTTTCCGCGAACGTCAATCAAGAGCGGTTTGTTCGAACAGGCGCGCACGCGTTCCACTGCGGCTGAGATGGCTGCAAGCAGCGCACTTTCGTTCGAATCAAAGAAGCTTGGTAACGCTATTGATAGCCCAAGGTCTTGCCAGTCCTTTATCTCCACAAAAGCCTCGGGCTGCCAGGTTGGATCATCCTTGCCGTGCTCGTTTCTCGGGTATAGCACAGATCCAGGAACGGTATGTTCATTGGCCACTTTCAGATTCGTTATCTGTCCATTTTCGTCCCGCAGACGATACTCGGTCGTTCCTCCGCTTGACGAAAAACCCAAACGTGCCAAAGCGTACGGCCAAGCCAAAAAAATCGGTCCGATAACCCGTTTCCTTTGTCGCCTTCCCGCTAGAAACTGCTCAGCGGTAGCTTCAATATGGCTCAAATCTGCGCCATTGACCGCTATCAGCTCTCCTCGTGGTGCAGTTATCTCTGGTGCCGCGCCGATGAATTGCACGGAACACCCTACGCTCACGAACCTCAGCGGCAGCACCTCGATCGCATCGTTCGGGATCAGCCGTGTGTGCCCATTATCGGGAAGTGCCAATAGACGCATCGCTGACATCAGGAAGGCTTCGATGGAGCCATCCAAGGCGTATCGCCGGGTTTCACCAATACAGCTGTCTATCACGGCCTTTTCGATCTTCCCAAAGCTGGGATCGGTTGGCAGCACAGTTTCCAAAATTTGTTTCAGGTCTTCCGCGAGTGACATGTTTCACGGTGCGCATAGCCGCTCGTCAATGTCCAGATTGGGCCCACAGAGGACTTTCAACAACTAAAACGGATTCGCTCTCTTTCTTGTCTGCCAGTCAAACTTCACCTCCACGTATTTCAACCGCACCCGTCAAACCTCAAAAGAAACCAGTGCAGCCGCACAGTCTAGCACGCGGTGAAGGTCGCCAACCTGTTGACAAAACCCAACGCGCTTGCCACCTAAAAACTGAACCTTGTTCGTGGCGGAGCGGATGCGACAAGCCCGATTACAAACAGTATTCCGTGCAAGGCGGAAGAGGCAGGGAATGCACATTTCGACCAAACGCAGGATTGCCAAGTCCCTGACCATCGGATGCACATGCGTTCTGATGGCACTGGTCGTCATCGGCTTTACGGGGCAGGTCTTTGCCGTGGGAGATTCAATCGCTCTGCTCCGTCCTCAGGCTGGTGTTCTGCTCCTGCCCTGCGCCGTGATACTTCTATTCATGCGCGCCAGATTTCTTGCTTTGACCACCTTGGTCTTTGCGGGGGCGGCCATTGGATCCATCGCAGCCAGCGTTGCCGCGCCCTCGGACGATTGCAACGGCTCCTGCTTGACGCTGTACCAGAAGAATCTCATGAGCAAAGCCTGGCCCCGGTATTCACTGGCCGAAGACATCATTGAGTCAAATGCACAGATCGTGACGTTGCAGGAAGTATCCAGCCACAATCGCAAGTACATGAGCAATCTGTTCGAGCATTACCCCGAAAAGGCGGTCTGTGAATTCCGCCCTGAACAAAACGTCGCCATCCTGACGACCTTGCCGATTGTCGAGAACTCCGAATTCTGTCTGCAAGGTTATGGGCTTGTGGGGTTACAGGTCAAAGCCCCCGGCGGTGATTTGGTCTGGGTCGTATCGGTTCATCTGAACTGGCCATTTCCTTACGACCAGTCCAGGCAAAGCAAGGTGATTGCCGACCGCATCAGCCAACTTGAAGGACCGGTTCTGATTGCCGGAGATTTCAACATGGTGCCCTGGGGCGAAAGCGTCAGACGGATCGGAGCGGCCGCAAACAATCAGAGTTTTGGAACCGTCCTTAACACTCACAACCTCGGCAGTTGGAAAATCCCATTGCCGATAGACAACCTTTTGTTCCCCAAAGGAACAACAGGAACGGTTGAGCTGCGCCCCTTCATGGGATCCGATCACCTGGGAAAGCTTGCCCGGTTTCAACTGGGCTAGGATTTCCGTCAAGCACATTGCCGCATGCTTCTGTAAAAAACAAAGGGCTAGCTTTGGGTTTCAACCAGTTCTTTCAGATTGGTCAGACCACGTTCATAGTCCTCGCCCACCCACGTATCCATCATCAACCCCATCCAGCGGGACATGGGGTTGAGACCCAGATCCGAGTCAAACCCCCAGGTCACTTTGGTTCCCGCCCCGTCAGGCTCAAGGATGAAGGACGCCGCGGCAGTACCCATCGGGCCAAAATCCAGCACCGTTCTGACCCGTTGGTTTTCCACGCTCTCGACGATTTCCTGTGAGCCCGTGCCGACCTGCGGGTGATCCGAATCCCAGTTCAGAGTGTTCCCGACCCCGGCGGCAGGGCCGGAATACGTCAGTTTGGTTTCGGGGTCCCGGTTCAGCCAAGGAGACCACTTTTCGGTTTCCTGCATCGAATTCACGTAAGGAAAGATGGCACTCGCCGGAGCGTCGATCGCAATGCTACGCGAAACTTCTGCCTTTCCTGGCAACAGATAGGAAGCCGCGACCAGAACCAGAATGCAAACGACCATTCCTGCGAAGATGCGCTTGATGACTTTCATGGTAGGCTCCGATCTTCAAATGCAATGAGTGGAGTATACCAAAAACGGCTCTGATTCAGAGCCGCTATCTTTATCGTTTCGGATTTGCCGATGTGTCGTCGTCAGACCGGGACGAACTTTTTTTGATAAGGGTCATAGCTTTCCAACCCACCTGCACCGATATCCGTCCACAAGCCGTGCAAGCTCAGCGCTCCCTGCTCAACGGCTGACGAGACGAAGGGGAAGGTCATCAGGTTTTCCAGTGATGCGACAACCGATTGACGCTCGAACTGTCGGGCCTGTTCGACACTGTCCTCGATATCCGCGACCAGTTCGTATTTCGGCTTGAGAATATCCATCCAGCGACCAACAAAACTGTCCTTGGCATCCAGCTGCGGCGCCTGCCCCTTGCACATGTCGATACAGCCCTGCACGCCGCCGCATTGCGAATGCCCCAGAACGATCAAATGAGCGACCTTGAGCGCTGTTACGGCATATTCAATGGCAGCGCTGGTGCCGTGGTGGTCCCCATCCGGTGCATAGGGCGGCACCAGGTTGGCGATGTTTCGGTGAATAAAGAAATCGCCCTGGTCGGCTCCGAACATGGATGTCACGTGAACCCGGCTGTCGCAGCAGGATATGACCATGGCACGGGGGCGTTGTCCCTCATCGGCCAGACGGCGATACCAGACCTGGTTTTCCGAATATGTCGTGGCCTTCCATCCGTGATACCGTTTTAAAAGGTAGCTCGGCAGAGGTTTGGCAAAGTCCATTTCAATGTTCCCGTTCTTGTCGCTGACGGATGATCTAAACCGAATTCAAGGAAAATTCGAGCCATTATCCGGTTTCCCTGCAAGGTTTTGCAAAGGAATTTGCTGCCAGGATCAAGACCGCGCCGTGGGGGCGTTTGAATTAGGGTGAATGTGGTGGAAAAGATTATCACGCTTGAACACAAGGAATCCGTCCGTCTGGACTCGGATCAACTGAGCGGACTGTACCGGCAACTTGGCGACAAGAATGCGCTGGACGTTCTGTGCCGCACGGTCGAGGAGCTTGCCGTGCGCCTGTCAAACTGCGAACGCTACTGGCGTCAGCGCGAATGGGCGGACTTGCGCAAATGTGCCAAGTCACTGGTCGCAATATCCGAACAGATCGGGATGACGGCCCTGGCCCGGGTGGCGGGTGACGTGGCCCACACCGTCGATGCCGGTGACGCCGTTGCGGCGGGTGCGACGCTCGGGCGTTTGATCCGTGTCGGGGAACGATCGTTGACCGCCGTCTGGGACCAGCAGGACCTTTCCGTCTGACAGGGGTTGCGGGCAGATCATGCGCGGCTAGTCTGTGCGCAGAAACCATCAGCCGAGACGCCCATGACCCTGTCCTTCGCCCCACCCTCTGACCCGTCCATACCGCTTCATGTGATTGCGCAGCCGGATTTGGACAATTGGTTGCAGGATCAGCCGGATACCGTCCAGACCTGGGTTGCCGCAAACGGGTTTACAGGTGCGATGAGGCAGACACTGCTGGTACCAGGTGCGCATGGCGCGGTTGATTTTGTACTGGCCGGTTATGGAACAGAAGTCACGCGTGCGCGACAAAGGTTTCCCTTGGCCGCCGCAGCCATGACACTGCCGGAAGGAACCTATCATATCGCGTCCGGCATTCCCGCTGATCGGCTGGAGATGGAGTGTTTTGGCTGGTTGATGACAGGCTACACCTTCGATCGCTACGCGTCTCAATCCGGTGGATCGGCGGCGCTGATTTCACCTGAAGGTGTGGATGCCAACCGTATCGAAGCCATGGCCAATGCCGAAGTTCTGACCCGCGATCTGGTGAATACGCCAGCCTCGAATATGGGTCCTGAGCAGTTGCAGCAGGCGGCTGAGGTTCTGGCTGGCGAATTCGGTGCCACCTGCAGCGTGATCACCGGCGAGGCCCTGCTAGATCAGAATTTTCCCATGATCCACGCGGTGGGACGCGCGGCAGAGCAGGCCCCGCGGCTGATCGAACTGAACTGGGGCAGCAGCGGCCCCAAACTGACGCTTGTCGGCAAAGGTGTGTGTTTCGACACAGGCGGGCTGAACCTGAAACCGGGCGCGTCCATGGGTCTGATGAAGAAGGATATGGGGGGTGCGGCCAATGTGCTGGGACTGGCCCGGATGATCATGGCGCTGGGTATTCCGCTGCAACTGCGGGTTCTGATCCCGGCGGTCGAAAACGCGGTGGCCGGTAATGCCTTTCGCCCCGGCGACATACTGATCTCCCGCAAGGGTTTGACAGTCGAGATCAACAATACGGATGCAGAAGGGCGTCTGGTGCTGGCGGATGCGCTGTCACTGGCCGCTGAAGAAAAGCCCGATCTGGTGATCTCGATGGCGACGCTGACCGGTGCGGCACGGGTGGCCGTTGGCCCGGATCTGGCACCGTTCTACACTGACGACCAGCAATGCGCGTCTTCCCTTTCACACGCGGCAGAGGTTTCGGCTGATCCGGTCTGGCGCATGCCGTTCCACACGCCTTACGAAGCGATGATCGAACCCGGTATTGCCGATCTGGACAACGCACCATCGGGCGGATTTGCTGGGTCGATCACCGCCGCTTTGTTTCTGCGACGGTTCGTGGGCGCGCACCGCTATGTCCATTTCGACATCTACTCCTGGCAGCCCAGTAAAGAGCCCGGTCGCACAAAAGGTGGTCTGGGTCAGGGGCCGCGCGCCGTGTTAAACGCATTGCCGGAGATATTGGAGCTATGACGGATCGCAGGTTGCTTCGCTTCAACGGACGGGTGGCGCATTCATCGCTGAAAGGTCAGGTCGAAGCTGATGCTTTTTCGGATGGTGAAACATATCATATTCAATCGGTTGTGCGGGACGTTCTGGACAAACCCAATGGCCGTCGGCAGTGCCAGATGGTGTGCGGAGAAGTATTCATCATCTTGGAGCGGGCGCAGAACCACCTGTTCGGGTTTCGCGAAAAAGATGGCTATGTCGGGTGGGTGCGACAGGAAATAGAAAGACGGCCACTTCAGCCAACGCACCGCGTTTCCGTGCCAAGAGCAGTTTCATTGGAACACCCCGATGTGACTAAAAACGCGAACGAACGGATTCTGCCTTTTGGCGCTGGTATAGAATACTGGCCACGCCGTGATTCAGAACGCGAAAACACCATTCGTTCGACCGGATGGGTTTGCGTGAAAGAAGAGGGCCACATTCCAACGCCGCGATACATTCGCGAAACACAGCTGGTCGAAAAAGACTGGGTGGGTTCTGATCCAGCAGCCATTGCAGAACAGTTTCTTACCACCCCTTACATCTACGGTGGCGATACCGGACTTGGACTTGACTGTTCGGGCCTGATTCAAATCGCTTTTCATTCCTGCGGATTACCCTGCCCTCGCGATAGCGACATGCAAGCAGAGTTCTTCAAGCCAATCCCAAACCCCGAGCTTCGCCGGGGTGATCTGGTGTTTTGGAAAGGTCACGTAGGCATGATGCTGGATCAAGACACGCTTGTGCATGCAAACGCACATCACATGGCTGTTGCCAAAGAACCTTTGGAGGACGCTGTCTCTCGTATCGGCCGAAAAGAGTTCGGGGCTGTAACAGGATATGGGCGACATCCTGCGTCTTAGGCTCTAATCCGGGTTCACGGCCCGGATCAGCTTGCGTTCCAACACCCGTAAAACCGCGCGCAGATCGTGGCCGCGTTTCAGGATACGGCCATCCATACCGATCACAGAGTACATTCCCTGTCTGGATCTCAGACGCGGGTGCTTTTCGACCCGATAGATCGGGTGTTCCGCGGTGCGCCGGAAGATCGAGAACACCGCCATGTCGCGCAGGTTGGAAATACCATAGTCGCGCCATTCCCCGGCGGCGACCATCCGACCATAAACGGATAGGATTTGAGACATCTCATGCCGGTCGAAAGCCACGGGCATCTGCGCTGCGCTTGCCGAGAACCGGCTGGGAGGCTGCATATTCATACCTCCAGCCTTGCCGGAATTCGCGTTTGAATCAAGCCTGATGCGCTGTTGTCTTACAATTACGACACAAGTGTTACCGTCGGCCGACCTGACGGCAGATCAGGATTACCGGCAGCAGACCTACCGCCAGAATAACCAGCGAAGGCACAGCTGCGCCCTCCAATCTCTCGTCCGAGGCCAATCGATATGCCTGCACCGCCAACGTATCGAAATTGAACGGGCGCATGATCAGCGTGGCGGGGAGTTCCTTCATCACGTCAACGAACACGATCAGAAGGGCCGTCAACAGAGACGGAGTCAGAATGGGCAGGTGAACACGCCGCAGAGTTCCCAACGGCGTCTGACCAAGTGAGCGGGCTGCGGCATCCATATTGGCGTGTACCGTGCTTTGGCCACCCTCATATGCGCTGAGCGCAGCAGCCAGGAACCGCACCATGTAGGCAGCGACCAGCAGCCAGATCGAACCTGTAACCAACAGCCCCGTGGACACATCGAAGGTCTGACGCATCCAAACGTCCAGCGCGTTGTCAAAGCTCGCGAAGGGGACGATCAAGCCAACCGCGATGACGCCGCCGGGCACCGCATATCCCAGACGCGCCATATAAGCAGTTGCAGACGAGGCGCGCCCCGGTCTGAGGCGTTGAAAGAACCCGACACTGATCGCCGCAAAAACGGTGATGACCGCCGCCGTACCAGCAAGGATCAGCGAATTCTGAATGAAGCCGATATAACGCTGCGAAAACAGGTTCTGTTCGGATTCCAGGCCCATCTCGACCAGAATGATAACAGGCAGCAAAAAACCGAAAAGAACAGGTATCGCACAAAGCAGGAATGCGCCACAGGCCCGCAGGCCCGTCAGATGTACCGCCGGTTGCGCCACTTGCTGTTTCCCGGCCTGATAGTATTTTGCCTTGCCGCGCTGGGTGCGCTCGGCCACGGCCATGATCAGGGCAAAGCCCAGCAGGCACAGCGCAAGTTGTGCAGCCGCCGCCCGGTCGGCCATAGAAAACCAGCTTGTGTAGATCCCGGTGGCAAAGGTCTGCACACCGAAATACGACCCGGTTCCGAAATCCGCGATGGTCTCCATGACGGCCAGCAGTACACCGCCTGCAATGGCAGGCCGCGCCATCGGGAGTGAAACGCGCCGAAACGCCAGCCATGGATTGTTACCCAGCGCCCGCGCCGCCAGAAATGCGGTCGCGCTTTGCTGCAGGAACGCAGCCCGTGCAAGCAGATAGACATAAGGATAGAGCACAAGGATCAACATGACCGCTGCGCCCTCGGTCGAGCGAATTTCCGGAAACCAGTAGTCGCGCGGGCCCCAACCGGTTACATCACGCAGCGTGCTTTGAACGATGCCCGGGTGATCCAGAATGAAGGTGTAGGCATAGGCAAGAACATAGGCCGGAAAGGCCAGCGGAAGGACCAGTGCGATCTCTAGAAACCGCACGCCGGGAAAACGGGTCATCGTTACCAGCCAGGCCGCCCCGGTGCCGATGCTGAACGTTCCGGCCGCGACCAAGACCACGAGGATCAGGGTCGTCGCGATATAGCCGGGCAGCACCGTCTCCATCAGGTGCGAGATTGTGTCCGTTCCCCCGGTTACAGCCGCCAGGACCACGGCGATCATCGGCAAAAGGCACGCGGCAGCCACGACATAGGCGATCCCCGCCAGCAGTCGGGTACCGCGTACACCGCGATTGCGCGATCCGTTCTGTGAAAACTCGATTTCGGCCATCATCCCGGCTTGTGATTGGCAAAGGCGAAGGGTTCGCCTTTAATCGACCAAAAAGCTCGGAAACACCAGTGCATCGGTAAACAATTCTGCGGCGCAAACTGCCGCAGACTTGAAACAGGCCATTATTCGTAGACGCGCTGATCCTCGATCACCACCCCGTCCCTGGGAAGGGATCCGGGGGCCACAACCTCGATCGCGCCTTTCAGCTTCAACACCTCGGCCACCGACTTGGCATATGCCGGGTCGTCACCGCGCGGGCTTTCAATCCGGACTGTCATCGTGTCCATCTCACCCTGACGGGCTGCAATAACGCGGGCTTTGACGATTTCCTCATGTTTGTCGACCAGGGCCGCTACCTGTTCCGGGCGTACAAACATCCCCTTGATCTTGGTGGTCTGATCGGCGCGCCCCATCCAGCCTTTGATCCGGATATTGGTCCGGCCACAGGGCGAGACACCCGGCAGGACGGCCGAAAGATCTCCGGTCGCAAAGCGGATCAACGGGTAATCCGGGTTGAGAGAGGTCACGACAACCTCGCCCACTTCGCCCGGCGCTACCGGCGTACCGGTTCCGGGCGTTACGATCTCGACGATCACGTGTTCATCGATGATCATCCCCTCCATCGCAGCGCTTTCATAGGCGATGTTTCCCAGGTCCGCCGTCGCATAGCATTGCAGGCACGAAATACCGCGATCCGCATATTCCTGACGCAGAGACGGGAACAGAGCACCACCACCAACGGCGGCTTTCGAGAAGTTCAGCGAAACGCCCATCTCGTCAGCCTTGTCCAGGATGACTTTCAGGTAATCAGGCGTGCCTGCATAAGCAGTGCAGCCAACGTCACGCGCGGCTGTCACCTGCAACTCGGTCTGTCCGGTTCCCGCCGGCAAAACGGCAGCACCTACAGCGCGGGCACCGTTTTCAAAGATCATGCCTGCCGGCGTCAGGTGGTAGCCAAAACAGTTCTGAACAATATCACCAGCACCAACACCCACGGCATTCAAGAACCGGCCCATACGCCACCAATCGTGATCGGTGCTGCCCGGTTCATAAATCGGCCCGGGGGACTGAAACACGTGATGGAAGTGGCGCGCTGGCTTCACGGTAAACCCGCCAAAAGGAGGGCGTTCCGCCTGCGCGCGGATCAGGTCCGACTTGCGCAGCACGGGCAGCATCGGCAAATCATCTGCCGAAATCACCTTATTAGTGTCTGAATCCGACAAGTGTGTAGCGAATCCGGGGGCAGATGCAGCACGTTTGATCTGCTCTGCAAGCGCTTTTGCCTGATCGGAAGCACGTTCGTCCGCCGAACGTGTTTCGAGTGCGTCGAAATAGGTCATCGCCAAATCCTCCATCCGCTCACAGCCACCTCTTGCGGCGGCGATAGGACCGCACGTCGCGAAAGCTCTTGCGACCCTCGTCGGACATACCAAGGTAGAATTCCTTCACGTCCGGGTTCTCGCGCAGTTCGGCGGCCGGGCCATCCATGACAACGCGCCCGGATTCAAGAATGTACCCGTAATGCGCAAACCGCAGGGCGACGTTTGTGTTCTGCTCGGCCAACAGGAAGGACACGCCCTCTTTCTCGTTGAGGTCCTTCACGATGCCGAAAATCTCTTCGACCAACTGCGGCGCGAGCCCCATCGAAGGTTCGTCCAGCAGGATCGTCTCCGGGCGCGACATCAATGCCCGGCCCATGGCAACCATCTGCTGCTCTCCACCCGACGTATAGCCAGCCTGCGAGCGGCGGCGCTCCTTCAAGCGGGGGAAGTAATTGTAGACCAGCTCCAGATCCTGCTGGATCGCCGCGCTGCCGTCTTTGCGGGTATACGCACCCGTCAGCAGGTTCTCTTCAACCGTCAGATGCTCGAAACAGTGACGGCCTTCCATCACCTGAATCACACCTTTTTCCACCAATACGGCAGGGTCGCTTTCGTGCACGCTCTGGCCACGATACTTGATCGAGCCTTTCGTGACCTCGCCGCGTTCCGAATGCAGCAGGTTCGACACTGCCTTGAGCGTGGTCGTCTTGCCCGCGCCGTTACCACCCAGCAAGGCCGTGATACCGCCCTTGGGAACAGTCAGGCTAACGCCTTTCAGCACGAGGATCACATGGTTGTAGATCACTTCGATATTGTTGACCTCAAGCAGGGTTTCCGCCTGCACGTCAGTGGTGTGTGCCGCATCCAGCATCAGCGCGTGTCCTCATGCCTGTCCCCTTCGGGACTGTTCGTGAGGAGCGGCAGTCTGCCCGCCGCTCCGAAGTTTTGAAAGCCGGCCCAAGCCGGTACGAGACTGCCTTTATTCGCAGCGCGGTTCGATGTTGTTCTCGGCTGCATAAGCTGCCGAGTCTTCCGCGATCAGAGCGTTGATCACTTCGACATCCGTTGGCTTGAAGTCCTGAACCGGGTTCCAGGTTCCGGCCGCTGCGTCCCACTGAACAACACCGACAAGACCGGGGCCGCCGTGATTGTCGCAGGAAACCGCGAACTCGGGTCCAAATCCGGACATACCAAGCGCTTCCATCTTGGCATTGGTGATCTCCAGCGCCTCCATGCCATCGCGCATCATGGACGCGTCGATATCAGCAGTTCCGTGCATTTCTTGCGCGGTTTTCACGGCTTCGGCTGCCAGCATCGCAGCATAGAGACCGCGGTTATACTGAACTGTACCCAGTTGATCGCCTGCACCTGCTGCTTTGCCCGCGTCCACAACGTATTTCTTCAGATCGTCATAGACAGGGTAGTCCATTCCAAGACCGGTGAAGGTCAGTGCCTTGTAACCATTAGCTTTTTCGCCTGCTGGTTCAACATCGAATTCAGCACCGGACCACCAGACACCGATGAAGTTTTCCATCGGGAAACGGATGTTTGCAGCTTCTTGCACGGCCACCTGGTTCATGACGCCCCAACCCCACATGATTACGTAATCGGGCTTTTCACGGCGAATCTGCAACCACTGCGACTTCTGCTCCTGACCTGGGTGATCTACGGGCAGCAAGGACAGTTCATAGCCATGTTTTTCGGCCAGAGTTTCCAGCGTGCGGATCGGTTCCTTGCCATAAGCAGAGTTGTGATAGACCAGCGCAATCTTCTTGCCGTTCAGATCTCCACCATTCTCATCCAGCAGATAGTTGATCGCGCCCGATGCACCGTTCCAGTAGTTGGCCGGATAGTTGAACACGTGGCTGAACACTTTGCCGTTCGCAGCCGATGTTCGACCGTAACCCATCGTGTGCAGCGGGATGCCATCTGCGGTGACTTTCGGAATCAGCTGATAAGTAATGCCGGTCGACAGTGGCTGATACACCAACGCGCCTTCACCTTTGGTAGACTCGTAGCATTCAACGCCTTTTTCGGTGTTATAGCCGGTTTCGCATTCGATCACCTTCGCTGCAACACCGCCAATTCCACCGTCGCGTTCGTTCACCAGAGTGAAATAGTCGGCATAGCCGTCTGCAAACGGGATACCGCCAGCCGCATAAGGTCCGGTCCGGTAGCTAAGCGACGGAAATACAAGGTCGGCCATGGCCGGGCCTGCCGCCATCAACGCGCCCAGCGCTAAGGTTGCCAGTTTCTTGTTCATCGGGTGTTTCCTCCCTTAATAGATCCGATGTTGAGTTCGGGCTTTGCACCCGTCTTTTAGTTGGGCCTGCCCCTTAGTGCGGGAACGGCCAGAGTCTGAGTTTTTCCTTCGCCACGCGCCATAGCTGCGCCAGCCCGTGCGGTTCGAGAATCAGGAACATGATGATCAGGGCACCGACAATCACCAGCTGTAGATGCGCCACGATATCCGTGGGCCAGCCAAGAACATCGACGCCGACCACTTTCAGGACCACGGGCAGAAGTACAAGGAATGCTGCGCCCGCGAAGGATCCGAAGATCGAGCCCAGACCGCCGATAATGACCATGAACAGCACCAGGAACGATTTCTGGATGCCAAATACTTCGCCGACCTCAACCGCGCCCAGATAGACCGAGAAGAACAGCGCGCCCGCGATGCCCACAAAGAAAGAACTGACGGCAAAGGCAGTCAGTTTCGCCTTGAGCGGGTTCACCCCGATGATCTCGGCCGCGATATCCATATCGCGGATCGCCATCCATGTCCGCCCCGTCGTGCCGCGCGTCAGGTTGCGCGCGAGAATGGCGCAGATGGTCAGGAAAATCAGGCAAAACAGGTAAGTGGCCCAGGCCGATGCATTTGGACCAGTGATGATGATGCCGAACACATCCCGTTCCGGCGCATTGATCTGCCCCGACGCCGAATAGTTGTAGAACCACGGCACCCGGTTGAAAAGCCACACCAGGAAGAATTGCGCCGCCAGCGTCGCCACCGCAAGGTAAAACCCCTTGATCCGCAAGGATGGCAAGCCGAACAGTACACCGACGATGGCCGTTATCCCGCCGGCCAGCAACACGTGAATAAACATGCTGACATCCGGGAAAGCGGTCATCAGCTTGTAACAGGCATAGGCCCCCACAGCCATGAACCCGCCGGTGCCAAGGCTGACCTGCCCGCAATACCCCACCAGAATGTTCAAGCCGATTGCTGCAATGGCATAGATCAGAAAAGGCAATAGAAGGGCGTTTGCCCAATAGTCGTTGATGATGAACGGAATGATCCCGAACGCTACGGCAAGGACGACATAGTACCGATACCGATCGAACTTGATCGGGAAAGTCTGGCTGTCAGCAACATAGGAGGTTTTGAAATCTCCGGCCTCACGATAGAACATGTCTTACTTTCCCCATTCTTCCTGCGCCCGGTTCCGGGCTTCGGCGTCCAGTTGATTGGACCCTTTGGAATATCCGCTCGCCTCCGAGGCGCGCACCAGTTTCAGGTAGGCCAGAACACCCATGATCAGACCCGCAAAAGCCAGGATTGCCGCGATGGTCAGCTGGCCATCCGTCAGATCGTCCGAGGTCAGGGCGATATACCCAAACGCCCAGAACCCGGCCCATGCGATCACGTTGATGATGGCGATCAGCTTGGTCATGATGTACCCCACCAAGTGAACCACATCACCAATACGAACATCGCGGCAGCTGAAATCCCCATAAGCGCAATCGTGTCCACCGTATCAAGTGCAGGTTCTACGCCGGGTCCGCGATACTTGCCGCCCGAATGAACAGCGATACCTGACGCAATAGCTGCAACACACGATACGGCCACGGCGAACATCAGACGGCTCCTAAACCCTCTCAATGATCTTCTCCCCAAACAGGCCCTGCGGCCGGAACACAAGGAAGATCAGCGCCAGCACATAGGCGAACCAGTTCTCGGTTGCGCCACCGACCATCGGTCCGATTGCGAATTCGAACAGCTTCTCGCCTACGCCGATGATCAGACCGCCGACAATGGCACCGGGGATCGAGGTGAACCCACCCAGCATCAGCACCGGCAGCGCCTTGAGCGCGATCAGCGACAGCGAGAATTGCACGCCAGACTTGGTACCCCACATGATACCTGCGACCAGGGCGACGAAGCCCGCAACCGACCAGACCATGACCCAGATGAAGTTCAAAGAGATGCCAACGGACAGCGCCGCCTGGTGATCATCTGCTACCGCCCGCATCGCGCGGCCCTGCTTTGTGTATTGGCTGAACGCGACCAGCGCCGCGACCAGAAGCGCCGCGATGACCGTCGCCACGATGTCCAGATTGTCGATGAAGAAGCCATAGCCGAAGATGTTGAACGTCGTCTCGTCAATCCACAGGTTGATCCCCTGCGGCAGGCCCACATCCAGCGTCTTGATCTCGGACCCCCACATCAGGTCGGCGACGCCTTCCAGGAAATATGCCAGACCGATGGTCGCCATGAACAGGATGATTGGCTCCTGCCCAACCAGATGTCGCATGACGAACCGCTGCACACACCAGGCCAGCAACACCATCACACCCATCGTCAGAACGATCGCGAACAGCGCGGGCACATTCCACCCGAAGTAGTGGATATGGGTGCCGAAAGTCGCGTTGATCAGATGCGCAAATGGTACCTGCCCGTTCATGATCCCAACCAGCGTCATCGCCGCGAACAGGGCCATAACCCCTTGGGCATAATTGAAAATCCCAGACGCCTTGTAGATCAGTACAAAGCCCAGCGCGACCAGCGCATAGAGCACCCCGGCCATCAGACCGTTGAGGATGACCTCCATCCCGAAGATAATTTGATCAGGCATGCCAGCCCCTCCTCAATTCTGCCCAGAGCTTAGTCATGGCTGACCCCCAGATAGGCGTCGATGACTTCCTGATTGTTGCGCACCTCGTCCGGTGTGCCGTCACCGATCTTCTTTCCGTAATCCATGACGACCACCCGGTCGCTCAGGTCCATCACAACGCCCATGTCGTGTTCGATCAGGGCGATGGTGGTGCCGAATTCGTCATTCACGTCGAGGATGAAGCGGCTCATGTCCTCTTTTTCTTCAACGTTCATACCCGCCATCGGCTCGTCCAACAGCAGCAGCTTGGGCTCTGCCGCCAGCGCCCGCGCCAGTTCGACGCGTTTCTTCAGACCGTAGGGCAGGCGTGATACCGGCGTCTTGCGGATGTGCTGGATTTCCAGAAAGTCGATGATCTTTTCAACCGCCTCGCGGTTTTCGGTCTCTTCCTTCTCGGCCTTGCCCTTCCACAGTGCCTGCTGAAGGATATTGGTCTTCATGTAACCCAATCGTCCGGTCATGACGTTGTCCAGAACGCTCATGCCTTCGAACAAGGCGATATTCTGAAACGTCCGCGCAATCCCCTGCTGCGCCACCTCGAAGGGCCGCATCGGCGGTCGCCTGGACCCATGGAACCAGACCTCGCCTTCCTGAGGGACGTAGAAGCCCGAAATCACGTTCAGCATCGAGGATTTTCCGGCACCGTTCGGCCCGATGATGGCGCGGATCTCGCCTTCCCGGATGTCGAACGAGATATCCTTGATCGCAACCACACCACCAAAGCGCAGGGTGATGTTCTTCATTTCCATCACCACACCGCCGATCTTGCGACCGTCTTCGGTGACATATCCATCGGAATTATCCAGCATCGGTCACTCCCTGACTTGCGCGAAAACGGGACGGCGGGCGGGGCGATGACCGCAGGTCGAGCGGCGCACGTACGGCCTTCATTCTGCGGCAACCTTATGTTGGGCAACGGGAACAACCGGCACGTCGACAATTTCCAGCGTCGCTGAGATCGATCCCTTGCGACCATCCTCATAGGTGACTTCTGTGGTGGTCGAGACCGTCTTGGACCCGTCATAAAGCGCGGCAATGATGTCGCTGAACTTGTCTTCGACAAAACCGCGCCGCACCTTCCGCGTCCGGGTCATCTCACCATCATCCGCATCCAGTTCCTTGTGCAGCACCACAAAGCGATGCACCTGACAACCCGACAGCATTTCATCGGCGGCAACCGACTTGTTCACTTCTTCCACGTGGCTCCGAATCGTCTCTAACACGCGCGGATGCCCCGCCAGTTCCTGATACGAGGCATATGCGACGTTGTTGCGCTCGGCCCAGTTGCCGACCGCCGTCAGGTCGATATTGATGAAGGCCACGCAACGATCCTTGCCATTGCCGAACACAACGACCTCAAGGATATCCGGATAAAACTTCAGCTTGTTCTCGACGTATTTCGGCGCGAACATCGACCCGTCGGCCATCTTGCCCACGTCCTTGGCGCGATCGATGATCCGCAGATGCCCCGAGCTTTCCTCGATGAACCCGGCATCACCCGTGGCCACCCAGCCTTCGACATCCTTGGTCGAGGCCGTGGAGTCCGGATTGTTGAAATACTCCACAAACACACCGGGTGAGCGATAGTGAATTTCGCCCTTGTCGTCGATCTTCAGCTCAACGTCCGGCGCAGGAACACCAACAGTATCCGCGCGCACTTCGCCATCCGGCTGGACAGTGATGAACACGGTCGCTTCGGTCTGGCCATACAGCTGTTTCAGGTTGATGCCTAAAGAGCGATAGAAATCAAAAATCTCGGGCCCAATCGCCTCACCCGCCGTATAGCCCACCCGGAAGCGCCCGTACCCCAGCGTGTCTTTGAGCGGCCCGTATACCAGCAGATTGCCCAGTGCGTATTTCAACTTGTCACCCAAGCTCACCGGCTTGCCATCCAGCAACCGACCGCCGACCTTCTTGGCATGCGCCATGAAGTAGTGGAACATGCGCTGCTTGAGCTTGCTGGCATCTTCCATCCGGATCATCACATTGGTCAGTTGGGTCTCGAACACGCGTGGTGGGGCGAAGAAATAGGTCGGCCCGATCTCGCGCAGATCGGTCATCATCGTGTCGGCGCTTTCAGGACAGTTCACGCAGAAGCCGCACCAATAAGCCTGACCGATGGAAAAGATGAAATCACCAACCCAGGCCATCGGCAGGTATGACAGGATGTCTTCATTCCGGGTCAGATGATCAAATTCGGCCGAGTTCTTGGCACTTTCGATCACGTTGCGGTTCGACAGCACCACACCCTTGGGCTTGCCCGTGGTGCCCGAGGTATAGAGCATCACGCAGGTGTCGTCATAGGTGAGCTCACCGATGCGCTTATCCAGTTCCGCGTCAAACCGCGCATGACCGGCGCTGCCTTCGGCCTTGATGTCGTCAAGGGCATTCATCTGGCTGTGGTCGTATTTCCGCATCCCCCGCTTGTCGGTATAGAGGATGTGTTTGACCTGATGCAGGTTTTCCTGAATCTCGATGACCTTGTCGACCTGCTCCTGATCGCCGCAGACGACATATTTCGCACCGCAATGCTCCAGCACATAGGCCATCTCTTCGGCAACCGCGTCCTGATAGAGAGGGACCGGAATGGCACCGACCATCTGCGCCGCAACCATTGACCAGTAATGTGCCGGACGGTTGCGCCCGATCACGGCGATGTGGTCGCCCTTTCCAACGCCAAGCTCCAAGAACCCCAGCGCGATGGCGCGGATTTCCCTGGCCGCTTCGGCCCAGGTCCAGCATTGCCAGATCCCAAATTCCTTTTCCCGGTAGGCCGGGGCGTCCCCGAACTGGGCCGCATTGCGGTGTAGCAGCGCCGGAAGAGAGTGCATCCCTTCAGCGCCCGACTGCGTCTGAGCCAATCTCTTTCTCCTCCCCATCCGACCCCTCCTCTGGGCCGGAAACGGCGGACCAGGGATCAACCCCGGACGCCAACGCCCCGATAAGGGACGCAGGAAAGATCAGCGTCAACTTTTTCCTGATGTTTTCTCAATTCTTACGAATTGTAACAGGGGTGGGGAGGTGGCCATTCGAGCTGTACAAGCTGCGTAACTGGTCAGTCTGTGCAGGCCAAACGGCTGCGGGCACCGCTGCAAAATTTAGATTTGGATAAGAAGGTAACTCGAACATGCAGCTTGGTTGGAAGCATCTGTCCAGTAAGCAGAAGACATTGCGCTCAATAGTTTTCGGGGCAATTGCTATGGTCGCCTGCACAATCTGGTACGAAGGCATTGTACAGTGGCCGCGCGGTCGGGGTCATGTAGTCATTGCCTGTGCCTTTATCGGCTTTCCCATTCAGGCGCTTTACTACGGATTCCGATGGCGTAAGGAGCGTAATACCTAGGAATCAAACAAGTTAAATGCTCCAAGATCTACGACTAACGATCATTAAGATACAAACTTCTTCCACTTAAGTACTGTATCGTTTGCTTGTTTGTCTCATCCTTACAACCAATCCCGTAAAATCGGGATCAGCGGCACATCCGCGGCTGGCATAGGGTAATTCCGCAACTCATTTGCACGCGCCCATTTCAGCGCCTGCCCTTCCTTGGACTGCGGAATGCCGTCCCACTTGCGACAAGCAAACAGCGGCATCAGCAGGTGAAAATCGTCATAGCTGTGGCTGGCAAAAGTCAGCGGGGCGAGGCACGAGGCCCAGGTGTCGATGCCCAGCTCTTCGTGCAATTCGCGGATCAGAGCGGCCTCGGGGGTTTCGCCTGGTTCGATCTTGCCACCGGGGAATTCCCAGAGACCGGCCATAGATTTGCCCTCGGGTCGTTGGGCCAGTAGCACCCGGCCCTCAATGTCGATCAGGGCAACGGCAGACACTAATACATTTTTCACGAGCGATAATCCGCGTTGATCTCAACATAGCCGTGAGTCAGGTCACAAGTCCAAACGGTGGACTTGCCTACGCACAGTCCCAGATCAACCGCGATCACCAGATCCTGACCTTTCATATAGGCGGCGGCTTCATCCTCGCGGTAGTCCGGACTGACCCAGCCCTTTTCGGCAACCAGAATATCACCGAAGGAAATACTTAGCAGGTCGCGGTCGGCGGCGGCGCCGGATTTGCCGACGGCCATGACAATGCGGCCCCAATTCGGGTCTTCCCCGGCAATGGCCGTTTTGACCAGCGGAGAGTTGGCGATGGCCAGACCATGTACTTTGGCATCCGAATCCGATGCGGCGCCGGTCACACGGATTTCCACGAATTTGGTGGCGCCTTCCCCGTCGCGCACCACTTGTTGCGCAAGGTCCAGCATCACCGTTTCCAATGCCTCCGCGAAGGCGGAATTGCCGGTGGCATCAACGCCCGAAGATCCGGTCGCACACAGCAACAGGCTGTCTGAAGTCGAGGTGTCGCTGTCCACAGTGATGCAGTTGAAGGTGCGATCTGTCTGTGCGCTCAGCATTTCCTGCAACGCGGATTGCTCAACCCGTGCGTCGGTGAAGATATAGACCAGCATCGTCGCCATGTCCGGTGCGATCATGCCAGACCCCTTCGCAATTCCTGCAATAGAGACTGTATTGCCGTCAATTTCGACCTGTGCGCTCGCCCCTTTCGGGAACGTGTCAGTTGTCATGATCGCCCGTGCGGCATCTTCGATAGCATGGCGGCTGAGGCCGGATTTCAACGCCTCAAGCTGAACCACGATACGGTCATGTGGCAGCGGTTCGCCGATGACACCGGTGGACGAGGTAAAGACCCGCTCGGCCGTAACACCTGTTGCTTTTGAAACGGCCTGCGTCACCTCGGCCACGGAAGTTTGACCAAAATGGCCAGTGAACGCGTTGGCATTGCCCGAGTTTACAAGGATCGCCGCCGGTCCATCGTTGGGGCCACCTATTTTCTCCTGACAATCCAGAACCGGCGCGGCCCGCGTGGTCGAGCGGGTGAAGACACCCGCCACTGACGTGCCCGGATCAAGAACCGCCAGCATGACATCTGTACGGCCCTGATAGCGCACGCCCGCTTCGACGGTGGCGAAGCGCACACCATCGATCGCGGGCAGTTCAGGGAAAGACGCGGGCGCCAGCGGCGAAACCTTGGTGATCGTGGCCACGGGTCTTTACTCCTGAATCAGGTCCAGTTGGCGCATGATCTCGGGGCCTGCGCCTTCGAGCACGGGGCGTTCGATCTGTGCCTGCTGCGTCAACTCGTCGATCCGCGCCTGAATGGCATCCTGTTGTATGGACTGAGCCAACTCATCGCGCACCGCGTCCAGTTCGGGTGCCTCGGTTTTGCGCTTGTCGTTCAGTTTGACCAGATGCCAGCCAAATTGAGTTTGCACCGGTTCCGACACCTGTCCTTTTTCAAGTGCGATCACTGCTTCCTCGAATTCGGGTACCATCTGGCCTTTTCCGAACCATCCAAGCGCACCACCATTCGGGCCGGACGGACCGGTCGAGTTCTCGCGTGCGAGTTCCGCAAAATCGGCACCATCATCAAGCTGTGTCTTGAGCGCTTTGGCTTCTTCTTCCGTTTCAACCAGAACATGGCTGGCGTCGAATTCGTCTTCACCCGCAAATTCATTGAAGCGCGCGTCATAAGCGGCCTGAATGGCTTCGTCCGTAACAACATCGTTGGTCAGGGCTGCGACTGTCTGAACCGCCTGAAGCGACCGCTTTTCATTGTCGAGTGTCAGCGCGTTCTGCTTGTTCAAACCTTCCTGTTGCTGTCCCAGCAATTGCTGCTGGATCAGCTGTTCCAGAACGAAATCGAACAGAACATCATCTTCCGCTTGCTGGTATTGCGCCGGTAGAGACGCGACGGTGGCGATCACGTGACCCAGTGTGATCTCATCCCCGTTTACCCGAGCAACTATGGTTGACGCATCCGGCTTGGTTTCGGCGGCCAGAGGCAGGGCCATCACGGCAGCGAGGGCCAGCGATGGCAGAAAAGTGAGGCCTTTGGGCATTGAATCATCCTATTTTCTTGCCGCGACAGGGCGCAGCGTTGACACTCTGGAACCTGCCGCTTACATCGCTTCGTAGCCTTGGACAGGGCCGCCTTTCACCCCCCGTATCTATGGGTTGCGCGCAAGGTGGGCAAGCCTGTCGCAACCACGAAAAGAACAGATCCGCTGGAGTGAACATGCTGGGACTCGGAACGCTCGCCAAAAAGGTGTTCGGAACACCGAACGACCGCAAGATCAAGGCGACCCGCCCGCTGGTCGAAAAGATCAACGCACTGGAACCAGAGTTTGAAAAGCTGTCGGATCAGGACCTGATCGACAAGACTGAAGAACTGCGTAAGCGCGCACTGGATGGTGAAAGCCTGGACGACCTGCTGCCCGAGGCTTTTGCCAACGTGCGCGAGGGCGCCAAACGCGCGCTTGGACTGAGGGCCTTTGATGTGCAGCTGATGGGCGGCATTTTCCTGCATCAGGGCAACATCTCGGAAATGAAGACGGGCGAGGGCAAGACTCTGGTCGCCACCTTCCCGGCTTATCTGAATGCGCTGACCGGCAAGGGCGTGCACGTCGTCACGGTGAACGAGTACCTGGCCAAGCGTGACGCGGAATGGATGGGCAAGGTTTTTGCTGCCGTGGGCATGACCACCGGCGTGATCTGGTCGGGCCAGTCCGACGCGGAAAAACTGGCCGCGTATTCCTGTGACATCACGTATGCCACCAACAATGAGCTGGGCTTCGACTATCTGCGCGACAACATGAAGGCGGATCTGGAGCAGGTTTACCAGAAGCATCACAACTTTGCGATTGTGGACGAGGTCGACTCGATCCTGATCGATGAAGCGCGGACGCCGCTGATCATCTCGGGTCCTGCGCAGGACCGTTCGGACCTGTACACCGCCATTGATGCCTTGATCCCGACGCTGAGCGAAGATCACTACACCCTGGACGAAAAATCGCGCAATGTGACCTTCACCGATGAAGGCAACGAGTTTCTCGAGGGCCAACTGCTTCAGGCAGGCCTGATTCCCGAAGGCCATTCCCTGTATGACCCGGAAAGCACCACCGTCGTGCATCACGTCAATCAGGCGCTGCGAGCACACAAGCTGTTCCAGCGCGACAAGGATTACATTGTGCGCGACGGCAATGTTGTTCTGATCGATGAATTCACCGGCCGCATGATGCCGGGTCGTCGCCTGTCCGAAGGTCTGCATCAGGCGATCGAAGCCAAGGAAAAGGTTCAGATCCAGCCGGAAAATGTCACATTGGCCAGCGTGACATTCCAGAACTATTTCCGCCTGTACGACAAACTGAGCGGCATGACCGGCACCGCGCTGACCGAAGCCGAAGAATTTGCCGAGATTTACGGTCTGGGCGTGGTCGAAGTTCCGACCAACCTGCCGATTGCCCGTATCGACGAAGATGATCAGGTCTATCGTACAGCCGCCGAAAAATACAATGCGATGATCGCCCAGACGAAAAAGGCACAGGAAAAGGGCCAGCCTGTTCTGCTGGGGACCACATCGATCGAAAAATCCGAACTGCTGAGCCAGATGCTGGCGAAGGAAGGAATCGAGCACAACGTTCTGAACGCCCGTCAGCATGAACAAGAGGCTGAGATCGTCGCTGATGCCGGTCGTCTGGGTGCGGTAACCATCGCCACCAACATGGCCGGTCGCGGCACCGACATTCAGCTTGGCGGCAATGTCGAGATGAAGGTGCTGAAAGCGCTTGCCGAAAATCCTGACGCTGACCCGTCCGAGCTGCGGGCCACAGAAGAAGCACGCCACGCCGAGGAAAAAGAAAAGGTGCTGGCTGCTGGTGGCCTTTACGTCATTGCGTCTGAACGCCACGAAAGCCGCCGTATCGACAACCAGCTTCGAGGTCGTTCGGGCCGTCAGGGCGACCCGGGTCGCACGGTATTCTACCTGAGCCTCGAGGATGACCTGATGCGCATCTTTGGCTCGGAACGGCTGGACAAGGTCCTGACCACGCTAGGCATGAAAGAAGGCGAGGCGATCGTCCATCCCTGGGTGAACAAGTCGCTGGAACGCGCACAATCCAAGGTCGAAGGCCGCAACTTTGATATGCGCAAGAACGTTCTCAAGTTTGACGACGTGATGAACGACCAGCGGAAGGTGATCTTCAGCCAGCGCCGCGAAATCATGTCGGCGAACGACCTGTCCGAGATCGTCTCGGATATGCGAGAACAGGTGATCGACGACCTGATTGACGAATACATGCCGCCGAAATCCTATGCAGATCAGTGGGATACGGAGGGTCTGCACGAGGCGATCAAGGACAAGCTGTCCATCGACGCCCCGGTTCAGGACTGGGCGGCCGAGGAAGGCGTGGATGACGAGCAAGTGCGCGAGCGTCTGATCAAGGCCGCCGATGAGATGATGGCCCAGAAGGCCGTCGCCTTTGGCCCTGAAAATATGCGCAACATCGAGAAGCAGGTTCTGCTGCAGACTATTGACAGCAAGTGGCGCGAGCACCTGCTGACACTGGAACACCTGCGTTCGGTCGTCGGCTTCCGCGGGTACGCCCAGCGCGATCCGCTGAACGAATACAAGAACGAAAGCTTCCAACTGTTCGAAAGCATGCTCGATTCCCTACGCGAAACCGTGACTCAGCAATTGTCGCGCGTGCGCCCGCTGACCGAGGAAGAACAGAAAGAAATGCTGGCACAGATGGCCGGACAGCAGGCTCAGGCGCAGCAGGCTGTGGACAAAGCCACGAATCAGGCCGAAGCAAAAGCCGAAGCTGCGGCTTCCGGTGACGCGCTGCCGGGCTTCGACGAAAACGATCCCTCAACCTGGGGCAACCCATCCCGCAATGACCCATGTCCCTGCGGGTCAGGCAAGAAGTTCAAACACTGCCACGGCCGCCTGACCTAACGTCACCCGTCAAATCCACAATGTGTTCGTCTCGCGGCCACAAATTGGCCGCGATTCGTGGCGAAAGTGCGATTTGCTCCTTCAACTGGGGAGGGTGTCTTGTTTGTAGTTCGAAACTACGTAACCATGTGCGGAACGGTCGCTTGTGCATTGGGCATTGGCTACCTGATGCAAAACGGATCACCTGCGCAGCCTGCCGGTGCGCAGCAAGGGGTCGACGTCGCGTCGGCATCCGAGCAGTCTTCGGTTCTGTCGGGGCTGGATGGTATCGTACAGACTTCGGCTACTGTCTCTGACGCGATTCCGGGCAACGCCACGCCTGTATCCCGTGCAGTTCCGGCGCCTTCCAGGCCTTCTGATTGCAGTATAAGTGCACGCGCTCTTGCAGTTCCCGGCGCGATGGCGCGCCTGTCCCTCAAAGCGCCGTGCCACAAGAACGAGCGGGTTGAAGTCCACCATAGCGGCCTGACGGTCAGCCAGAAAACCAACGAATCCGGTGCTCTGGACATGACAATCCCGGCACTTTCGGAATATGCGATTTTTCTGATTTCATTTGAAAATGAAGCGGGCACTGTCGCCACCACTCACGTTACCGATATTGCCGAATATGACCGCGTCGCCCTACAATGGCAGGGTGATACTGAGTTGCAGATTCACGCGCTGGAATTTGGGGCAAGCTATGGCAGCAGCGGCCATGTATGGGATGATGCATCGGCAAAAGGCGCAGGAGAAGTTCTGCGCCTGGGACAGGCGGGTCTGGGTGATACTAAGAATGTTCAAGTGTATTCCTTTCCGGCAGGCACAACGGATCGGTCCGGCACCATCGACCTGACAGTCGAAGCTGAAGTGACCGAAGCCAATTGCGGGCACACGTTGAATGTGCAGGCGCTGGAACTTCTTTCGGACCGCCGCCTGCGGTCGCGCGACATGTCCCTGACCCTGCCTGATTGTTCACAAGCCGGTGAGTTTCTGGTGTTGAATAATCTGCTCTCAGACCTGACAATTGCGGCAAAGTAATCCGCAGGCAGGCTCGGCTCTCTTATGACTTTCTTTCGTGCGGCGGTGACCGCGCTGTTTTTCGTTGCAAGTGCGACCTGTGCCGTGGCGCAGGACATCACGCTGACGTCTCGTGACGGCAAGGTCGAAGTAACAGGCAACCTGCTGGGCTTTGACGGCGAATTCTACCGCGTTGACACGCAGTTCGGTGAGTTGACCGTTGATGGTTCGGGCGTCACATGCGACGGACCTGCGTGCCCCAGCCTGACGGATTTCGTAGCCGAGTTGCGGTTTTCCGGATCATCGGTAATGGCCGAAACGGTCTTGCCCGCGCTGATCATCGGGTTTGCGCGGCAGGAAGACCTGACCGCAACGCCTGCCCGTGTGGAATCGGACACCTTCGTCTATGAGCTTTTTCAGGCAGGCCGTCAGGCCCCGCTGGCGCGGTTCTACTTTGACGTCGGGACCACGGATCGCGGGTTTGCCAAGCTGATCGAGGATCAGACAGATATCGTGATGGCCCTGCGCGAAGTACGCGAGGTGGAACGGGATGCAGCAGAATCCGCAGGGCTGGGTGATCTGAAACGGGCCCGACGATCCAGGGTTGTTGCATTGGACGCCATGGTTCCGGTGGTGGCACCCGATAGTGTGATGCGTCAGATATCGCTGGCCGATTTGGCGCGCGTTCTGTCTGGTGAAGTGAAGAACTGGGTGGACCTTGGCGGGCCGGATGCACCGATCGCCTTGCATGTGCCGGATCCGGGATCAGGGCTGGCGCAGGCCGTCGAGGATCAGGTCCTGAAAACGGCCGGTGTGGAAATGTCTGAAAGTGCGATCCGCCATGCGCGCGCACGCGATCTGATCAGGGCTGTGGCCAAAGATCCGTTTTCCATCGGAATCGCCAGCAAGGCGACAGCCGACAACGTCCGAGCCCTGCCGCTGACCGGAGGTTGTGGGCATCCGCTGGCAGCAACCCGTCAATCGATCAAGACCGAGGATTATCCGCTGAATCTGCCGATGTTCCTATATCTGCCCGAACGCCGCCTGCCGCGGATCGCGCGACAGTTTCTGGCCTATAGCCTAAGCCCCGGTGCCCAGATGGCCATTCGTGACGCAGGTTACGTGGATCAATCGCCCGAAATCTTGCCGATTGACGTACAAGGCGGCCGGCTGGCCAACGCCATCGCCACCGGAGGGCCAGAGGTTGGGCTGGACGAGCTTCAGCGCATGATCAAAACACTGCGTCCCCTGTCGCGCCTGTCCCTATCGGTCCGGTTCGAGCCGGGGTCGTCCCGCCCGGACGCACAGTCACGCTCCAACATTCAGCAGTTGGCGCATATGCTTGATGCCGGAACACTGAAGGCACGCAAGCTGGTGTTTGCTGGCTTCAGCGACGGGGATGGCGGGGCCGCCGCCAACGCCCGCATTGCCCTGCGGCGTGCACAAACCGTGCGAAACGCGGTTCTGGCCGCAGCTGAGACATCAATATCAGACAGTATCGAGGTATCCGCCGAAGGATTTGGCGAAGCAATGCCGATGGCCTGTGACGACACCGAATGGGGGCGCAAGGTCAACCGCCGGGTCGAGATCTGGGTTCAGTAGCCGTTACAAATACCCTTCCGCACGAAAGCTCAACTCGGTCGATTTTCCTATGATCAGGTGGTCGTGCAGGGTCAGGCCCAACGCCGAACAGGCATCCTGAATACGGTTGGTCATGTCGATATCCGATTGCGAGGGCGTCGGATCACCCGACGGGTGGTTGTGCACCAGAATCAGGGCCGAGGCATTCAGCTCGAGCGCCCTTTTCGCGACCTCGCGCGGGTACACCGGCACATGATCCACAGTGCCCTTGGCCTGTTCCTCATCCGCGATCATTACGTTCTTGCGATCCAGATAGAACACGCGGAACTGTTCGATCTCACGATGCGCCATCGTGGTGTGACAGTAATCCAGCAGCGCGTCCCAGCCCGAGATCACATGCCGCTGCATCACTCGGGCGCGGGCCATCCGGTGGGCACAGGCCTCAAGGATCTTCAAGTCTGTGATTATAGTATCCCCAACGCCCTTGATCTGACGCAGCCGTTCCTCGGGCGCGGTCAGGACACGATTGAAATCACCAAAGGTATCCATCAACGCCCGTGCCAGTGGCTTCACATCCTGCCGGGGAATGGACCGGAACAGGACCAGCTCCAGCAGCTCATAATCCGGCATTGCGGCCGACCCACCCGCCATGAACCGTTCACGCAGTCGCCTGCGGTGGTCTTTGATGTAGGAGGGTAAACGACCAGAGGGCAGCGGCTGCGCCGGCGCTTCGTCCGTATCAAACAGCATCGGGGCTTCGGCAAAGGCGTCCTGTGTCATAACCTCACCCTGACCCAGAATCGGTTTCTGATTGGTTAACGCATCTCACCTGCCATGCGTGCCGTGGCCCGGCGGACAATCATGTGCAGAAGGATCGAGAACACACCCAGCGTCAGCATCGCGGCAAACATGAGATCGGTCTTGGCCCGCCCATTGGCCAGCAGCATCAGATAGCCCAGCCCCTGCGACGAGCCGACCCATTCACCGATCACTGCCCCAATCGGAGCATACACCGCCGCCAGCCGCATCCCCGACGCCAGCGACGGCAGAGCGGCCGGAATACGGATATGCCACAATACGGCGCGCTTGCTGGCCTGCATCGTTCGGGCCAGATCCAGATACCCCGAAGGGGTGCGCATAAGCCCGTCGAAGAAAGACGAGGTGATCGGGAAATAGATGATCAGCACTGCCATGGCGACCTTGGACCAGAGCCCGTAGCCCAGCCACAGTGTCAGCAACGGCGCCAATGCGAAAACCGGCAGAGCCTGCGTAAACACGAGCATCGGCTGTACCAGCACCCGCGCCGCCCGAGAGTTTGCCAACTGCAACGCGGTGACTACACCCAGCAGCGTCCCGCACGCCATACCGATAACCACTTCGATCGCCGTGATCCAGGTATGTTCCGCTATCACCCAGCGGTTCTGCCACCAGGTCTCGGCCACCACGGCAGGCCCAGGCAGGATGAATTTTGGCAATCCGGTCAGGGTCACGATGCCCTGCCAGATCAACAAAGCAAACAAAGTTGCGGCCAATGCAGAAAAATACTTCATGCCGCGCCCTCACGGAGAAGACGCAGCAAGGCACCTTGGGTTTCCAATGTCTCCAAGTCGTCCACGCTGCGCGGGGCCGGGGCGTGCGGCGGATCGCAGGGCGTCAATCCGTGTTCCGTCATCACTACGATGGATTGCCCCAAACGCGCAGCTTCCGCCGGATCATGTGTCACAAGAAGTACGGTGCGGCCGTTCAAAGCTTCGGCGGCCAGTTCCTGCATGTCAGCGCGGGTGCGGGCATCGAGCGCCGAAAAGGGCTCGTCCAGCAAAACAACGGGGCGATCTTCCATCAAGGTCCGGGCCAAAGCGACACGCTGGCGTTGCCCACCGGACAACGCGTTGGGCTTCTTGTTCATGTGATCCTGCAGCCGCATACGTTCGATAAGGCGGTCGCGTCGATCAAGATCAACGGTTTCACCACGCAAACGCGCGCCCAGAGAGACATTCTGCGCGACGGTTGCCCAGGGCAACAGAAGATCATCCTGAGCCATGTATGAGACACGCCCAGATACCGGAAAGCCATCACTGGCCGTGATTCGACCAGCAAAAACCGCCCCGGTCTCGAGCCCGGCAATCAACCGCAGAATTGTGGTTTTTCCCACGCCCGAACCGCCCAGCAGGCACGTCCACGCCCCGGCCCCAAGGGTCAGGGACAGCGGCGCAAACAGGGTCGCGCCGTCGATCGTGGCGGTACCGCTGATGGTCAGATCGGGCGCAGGGGTCATGGCGTCAAACCCATCTGCCAGAAGTCAACCTCAAGCTCTGTCGCCTTGCGGAAGGTCTGGCACAGTCGATCCCAGCGTGGCGAATCCTGAAAATCTGCCCCAATGCGTCTTGTTAGAGCCTGATCCAGCAACTCGCCGACCGCCGCACATGCGTCTTGGTAGTCTTCGCCAGCATAAGTGTCGATCCAGCCGCGATATGTCCCCGAAGTTGCTTCAGCGGACAGACGCGTACCGATCTCACCATATCCCATGACGCAAGGAACAAGCGCCGCCAGCAGATCCAGAAGGTCTCCGCTGTAGCCTGCTTCCAGGACATAACGGGTATAGGCCAGATTCTCGTGACGCTCCGGTGTGGCAAACAGCTCAGCCTGCGAGATGCCTTCTGCCGCGCAGATACCGATATGCAGTTTCATCTCTTCGCTGATCAAACCGTTCACGGTTCGCGATGCGGCAAGCATTTCTTCATGCGTTTCCGATTTCACCACCGCCAAGGCCCACGCGCGGCTGAAGTGGATAAGGAACACATAATCCTGCCGCAGGTAGTGCAGAAACGCCTCGCGCGGCAGCGTTCCATCTTTCATGCCCTCCACGAAGGCGTGGCGGGTATAATCCCGCCACGGCCCCGCCGCAGCATCACGCATCAGCGCAAAGGCTTTGCCATAGTTGCTCATTGCGCGGTCACGTCGATGGTGATGTCACTGACCGGAAGGACGCTGTCGATCATCCCGCTTTCGTTCAGGAAGGTTTCGAACTGAGCATAACGACCGGCATCAAAACCTGCCGGACGCAGTGCAAAGCGCGGCAGTGTATCAACCCAGGCGCGGGCATTCAGCTCGTCCTGAAGTTCGGGCGAGGTGGCCGCAAAGAGCTCCCAGCTTTTCTCCGGATTGTTGACGATATATTGAGTCGCTTTTTCTGTCGCGGCGAGGAACCTGGCAATCTTGTCCTTGTCCATCGTATCCGGGTTGGCGACATAGATCAGTTCGTCATAAGACGGAACGCCCTCTTCCTCGATGTAGAAGCAGGTGCCGGGACGACCTTCGATATCCATCTGGTTTAGCTCGAAGTTGCGATATGCGCCAATGACCGCATCCACCTGACCGGTCATCAGCGACGGCGAGAGGGAAAAGTTGACGTTGATCAGTTCAACATCGTCCAGAGCAACACCATATTTGCCCAGAACGGTACCAAGGATGGCTTCTTCCACCCCTGCAACCGAGAACCCGATTTTTTTACCCTTGAGGTCGGCCGGCGACTTGATTGGCCCGTCTTCCAGCACCAGAAGACAGTTCAGTGGTGTTGCGACCAGTGTTCCAACGCGCTTCAAGGGCAAACCCTCGTGAATCTGCAGGTGCAATTGCGGTTGGTAAGACACTGCCAGATCAGCCTGACCGGCAGCCACCAAGCGTGGCGGGGCGGACGGGTCGGCGGGCGGAACGATCTCGACCTCAAGCCCCTGTTCGGCAAAATAGCCGTTTTCCTGCGCCACAATGATGGGACCATGGTCAGGGTTGATGAACCAGTCCAGCAGGACGGTCATCTGGTCTTCGGCCCATGCTGGCGCGGCGGCCAGAAGGGCGATGGCTGTCATCAGCTTTTTCATGTCTCGCGTTTCCTTTTTCTTCATGAGGTTGAAGCCGCGACGAGGACAATCTCGCCCGGCCAATCTGGTTTAATCTGTTCGGCGGCGCGCCATGCACGCAGACCAGTGGCACAGCAAATCACCAGCCGTTTTCCTTTGTTAGGGTCTATTTCATGTAAGTTATCCGGTGATATGCGCGTCGCGTTCGAATGGGCGGGTACGGGCGCTTCCTGCGAACTGCGTAGCTCGAATATTTGATCCGTGTCCTTCAGCTGGCTTGTGGACAGAAAGCGAAAGCAGCTGTCGGGCTCGGGTGCATCATCAAAGCGAAACCCGGTGCTACGCAGGGTTCTTGCGTCATATTGAACCAACTGCCCAAGGGGCGAGGGATCAAGCCCAATGATCACGTTAAGCGCCATCTGCGCTTGCATCGCCCCGATCACGCCAACCACGGGGCCCAGAACCCCCGCAGTGGCGCAGCTGGCGCCACTGTCCGGCGCATCGGGAAAGACAGCGCGCAGGGACGGGCCCCCACCGCAGAACCCACCCACATAACCCGAAAGCCCCAGAACCGAGGCACTGATCAAAGGCTTGCCTTGCGCCTGACAAGTATCCGACAGGATGTAGCTGGCCGCGTAGCTGTCAGCGCAATCCAGGATGATATCAGCTCGCGAGACCATTTCAGGCGCGTTCTCGCCAGTCAGAACCTGATTCAAACCGGTGACATCAGTTTCACCATTCAGCGCGCGACAACGGGCGGCGGCGGTTTCCGCCTTGGATTGCCCGCAATCGGCCTCGGAGAAAAACGTTTGACGGTGCAGGTTCGACAGATCGACGGTGTCACCATCCAGTATCGTTACTTGTCCGACCCCGGCCCCCGCCAAAAGCGGCAGAACCGGTGCAGCAAGGCCGCCCGCACCGACGACCAGAACACGGGCCGCTGACAGACGTGCCTGCCCTTGCGCCCCAACTTCTGGCAGAAGCGTCTGGCGGGCATATCGGCTCATCGTGTGACCTCGATCCACGCACGCAGCCGGGCTTCGGGGTCGGCATTCAGTGTGATGTCCGTGACCGCCGAGACAATGTCCGCCCCGGCCTCCAGCACACCTGCCGCGCGCTCAACACTCATCCCACCAATACCAACCAAAGGAATACCACCGACCCGCACCTTCCATTCCGTTACGCGGGGCAGGCCCTGCTGATGCCATTTCATCCTCTTCAGAATGGTGGGGTAGACTGGACCCAGGGCCACGTAGTCGGGATCCATGGCCAGTACACGCTCAAGCTCATCATCGTCATGGGTGGAAACACCCAGTTTCAGACCCGCTTTTCGAATGGCTTTCAGGTCTGCATCGTCCAGATCTTCCTGTCCCAGATGAATCCAGTCGCAACCCAGATCGATCGCGTGCTGCCAATAGTCATTGATAACCAGAACCGCCCCATGGTCGCGGCACAGATCGCGGGAGACTGCAATCTGGTCGCGCACCACATCGTATGGCTGATCCTTGACGCGCAGCTGCACCAGTTTCACGCCCAGCGGCAGCATCCGCCGCAGCCAGTCCGAGTGATCAAAGATTGGATAGAAACGGTCCAGCGTCATGACAGGAATGCCTTTCCAACAACGGGAGTGGAAGGTTCAGCCATATCGCGCGCCTCGATCGGGTCTGCCTGATGGGCCAACTGCCCGGCAAGGGTTGCCTGCGCCATCGCTCTGGCCATCACAACAGGATCTCCGGCGCGGGCCACAGCGGTGTTGAGCAGAACCGCGTCATAGCCCAGTTCCATCGCGTGGGCCGCGTGGCTGGGCAAGCCGATACCGGCATCCACGACCAGGGGTATGTCAGAAAACTCGGCCCGCATCGCGCGTAGGGCATATTCGTTGTTCAAACCACGCCCGGACCCGATAGGCGCACCCCAGGGCATCAGCACCTCGCACCCCGCTTCAAGCAGGCGTTCCCCCACGATCAGGTCATCGGTGGTGTATGGAAAAACCTGAAACCCGTCCTCGGTCAGAATGCGCGCGGCTTCGACCAGTTGGAAGACGTCTGGTTGCAGGCTGTCCGTGTGTCCGATGAGTTCCAGCTTGATCCATCGGGTCTCAAACACTTCGCGGGCCATATGGGCGGTCGTCACGGCCTCTTTCACCGTATGGCAACCGGCGGTGTTGGGCAGGATGCGTACACCCAAGTCGCGGATCATGTTCCAAAAGGTCTGGCCCGCACCCGCTTCGCGCCGAAGGGAAACCGTCGCAACGCCTGCGCCGCTTTCGCGGAAGGCGTTTTCCAGAATGGCCGGGCTTGGATATTGCGCCGTGCCCAGCATCAGCGGGTTGGGCAGTTCAGTGCCGTAAAACGTCTTCATCTTCAGCCCCCCTGCATCGGAGCGACAACTTCAACCCGGTCGCCTTCAGCCAGTTTGTGAGCGATGCGCAGGCTTGAGGGCACGAAATCTTCGTTCACGGCGGTCGCCACACGACCCGAGAAACCGCATTCTTCCAACAATTCCGACAGGGTTTCGGCGTGCACCTCGCGCGCCTCGCCGTTAAGCACGATCTTCATCGACCATCTCCGAATGTGTGTTGTCCAGCGCCAGATCCGCAACGCCCCGCGCCAGTGCCGGTGCCAGCAGATACCCGTGGCGATAGAGCCCGTTGGCATAGATCGTCCGGCCCAAACGTCGGATACGCGGCAAGTTGTCAGGGAAGGCGGGGCGCAGATCGACGCCTATCTCCAAAACTTCAGCTTCGCCAAAAGCCGGGTTCACGGCATAGGCTGCGCTGAGCAGTTCCAGCATCGAACGGGCGGTGATACGACCGCTATCCTCGGATTCGATCATGGTCGCACCCAACATATAGACGCCGTCGCCGCGCGGAACGATATAGAGCGGCATCCGCGGGTGCAGCAATCGAACCGGGCGTGTCAGTTCCACGTCAGGGCATCGAATAACCAACATCTCGCCCTTCACGCCGCGCAGATCATGCAGGTATTCGCGCGCGTGAAGACCACGGCAGTCAATGGCATTTTCCAACTGGGCAGGTGCCAGTTTCCGGTGGAGCTCCACGCCCTGGCTTAGCAATTGACGATGCAGATCGCGCAGCGCCTGGCGCGGATCGACATGGGCTTCGTGTTCGAAGAACAGGCCCTGGCCAAACCCCGCCAGATCAGGCTCTAATTCGGATATTTTTGCCCGTTTGACCATTGTGAACTCTTTTGTTCGACGCGCGAAGCGGTGCAGGTCCGGCACATCACGGGCGCTCGCGACAACAAGCGTTCCCCGCTGGGTCACCTTGGTGCGTTGGGCCCACCATTCGATCGCAGACTGCCCCAGGCGCAGCACCGGTTCTTCCGCGTTTTCATATTCGCACCACGGTGCCAGCATTCCCCCGGCCCACCACGAACAGCCATGCGGGCCCGGTGGCCCGCCGGGGTCGAATATCTGCACTTTCGCACCGCGCGACGCCAGTTCGCTGGCAACGGCAAGACCGGCAACCCCTGCTCCTATGACAGACCAAAGCGTCACGAGGGCCAAACCCGGTGGAAATGATGCACCGGGCCGTGCCCAGCGCCGACATTCAACTCATCCGCGCGCGCGATGGCCCCTTGCAGATAGTCATGCGCCTGCGCAACCGCGTCCCTCAGGGCCAACCCATTAGCCAAACCGGCCGTGATGGACGACGACAAAGTACACCCTGTCCCATGGGTGTTTTTCGTATCCTGACGCGGGGCCTGAAACTCGGCCACGGTACCCGAAGGATCAATCAGCATATCGTGGCAGATATCACCCGACCCGTGTCCGCCTTTCATAACTACTGCATCCGCACCCAAGGCGCACAATGCCTGGCCCTGTTCGGCCATCTCTTCCGGGGTTTCCGCCGATTGCGTGTTCAGCAGACACGCCGCCTCAGGCAGATTTGGCGTGAGAACCGTCGCCATTGGCAACAACACATCGCGTAGCGTCCGGACCGCCTCTTTCGCCAGCAGGGCATCGCCGGATTTGGCGATCATAACCGGATCAAGAACGACAGGACCTTCAAACCCCGCTAAACCCCTGGCGACTGTATGAATGATCTCAGGTGTCGCGAGCATGCCGATTTTGACGGCCCTGACGTCCAGATCACTCAGAACCGTCTCAATTTGGGCAGCAATTACGTCCAGTGGAATCCCATGCACCGCGGTGACAGCTTGCGTGTTCTGCGCGGTCACGGCGGTGATGACACTCGCCCCAAAAACACCCAGCGCTGACATAGCCTTTAGGTCGGCCTGAATGCCCGCGCCACCGCCGCTATCAGATCCTGCTATGGTCAGGGCAATTGCCGCCATGTCGTTGCTCCATCTTCTTTGGGCAACGGGGTAAGGAAAACGTCTGTGTTCAAGAGACCGTTCCCTACGCCGGAATTGCCCGGATCAGGTTCGATGGGTTAACGCGATTGCGCCTCTCAGCCCTGTTACAGGGCACCCCAACGGTTGAGGCGGACAATCTCAGGGTCGAGGATCAGAATCAAGACTCAATTTCCAAGACGTATTGCCACTTTCAGCTTTCTGCTAAGGCCAAAACATTATGAGAATAAAAGTGTCCAGCGAGGCTCCCCCTCGCGCTCCGGGATATTTTTAGCCAGATGAAGAACGGGTCCCTTGCTTCATCTGGCCATCAATATCCCCGGGGGAATCGCCCTAAGGCTGTGGGGGCAGAGCCCCCATCAGTGCACGATCTCAGCCTTTCATTCCGTCCCAGAAGGATTTGACGGATGAGAAAAAGCTTTTTGATTCCGGATGGTTGTCTTCGCCCAGATCATCAAACTCGCGCAGCAGCTCTTTCTGGCGGCTGGTCAGGTTGACCGGGGTTTCCACGGCCAGTTCAATGAACATGTCGCCAACGCCACCGCCGCGCAGCGCTGGCATGCCTTTTCCGCGCAGGCGCATTTGCCGACCCGACTGGCTTCCGGCTGGAATCTGAACGCGGCCGCGGCCGCCATCGATGGTCGGAACCTCGATCGATCCGCCCAACGCCGCCTTTGCCATGCTGACCGGCACGCGGCAATAGAGATTGACGCTGTCACGTTCGAACAGTTTGTGCTCGGATACTTCCACGAAAATGTACAGATCGCCCGGAGGACCACCACGCAGTCCGGCCTCACCTTCGCCCGCCAGGCGAATGCGCGTTCCGGTTTCGACACCAGCAGGGATGTTCACCGACAAAGCACGGTCTTTTTCGACCCGGCCAGCCCCCTGACAGGATTTACAAGGGTTCTTGATGATCTGACCCAGTCCCGAACAGGTCGGGCAGGTTCGTTCCACCGTAAAGAAGCCCTGTTGTGCCCGTACTTTCCCCATGCCTGAACAGGTGGGGCAGGAAGTGGGCTCAACGCCACCTTCGGCCCCCGTGCCGTCGCAAGACGAACACGCCACAGCCGTTGGCACATTTACGGTTTTTTGCAGGCCAGAGAATGCCTCTTCCAGCGTCACACGCAGGTTGAAGCGCAGGTCCGAGCCGCGCGCGGCGCGACGCCCGCCGCCACCCCGTTGACTACCCATGAAATCACCGAATAGGTCGTCAAACACATCCGAGAATGCACTGGAGAAATCGCCTTGCCCGCCAAAGCCGCCACCTGGGCGACCACCTCCGCCCATGCCGTTTTCAAAAGCAGCATGACCAAAGCGATCATAAGCAGCCTTTTTTTCGGCATCACGCAGAACATCGTAAGCCTCGTTGGCTTCCTTGAACTGCGCCTCAGCATCCGGGTTGTCCTTGTTGCGGTCAGGATGCAGCTCTTTGGCTTTCCTGCGAAAACCCTTCTTGATCTCGTCCGCCGAAGCGCCCTTGGACACGCCGAGCACTTCATAGTAGTCGCGCTTTGACATTTGTTATTCCTTCGTGCCGCCGGACGCGGTGCTTTCATTGAGTCTGTACACGCCGTTGGTGTTGTTTGCAAAACTGGCCACGTAACCTGCCTTATTCAAGATCTGGTCAAGCCCATCGTCCGAATGCTTGATTTCTATCAGCAGCACTTCAGGCCAGATCTCCCGCGGGGCATCTTCAAAAAAAGCGCGCAATACGCGGGTTTCCTGGCCTTCAATATCCATTTTCATCGCATCAACCCTGGTCAGCCGGGCATCGCGTATGGCGTCCAGCAACGGAACCGCCTGAACGCACAGATCGCCCGACTCGGCAACTTTGGCGTGCCCCCTGTCACCGAGATTCGCAGACTCGAACCACACCTTACCCGGTTTGTCAGACAGTGCTTTATCGCAATGAGTGACTTCACTGGCTTGATTGGTACCGAGACGGGCCTTGTTGACCGGATCCGGCTCAACAGCCAGAGCCCTTAGGTTGCGCCCAAACTTCTGCGCAACTGATCTGACCCACAGGGTGTAAAGCCCGACATTCGCACCAGCGTCGACAAAGACATAATCACCAGAGCCCTGCGATATATGGTTGGCCAGTGATTGACGCTCATCCAGATCAAAGAATTGCGATCCGGTTATGACTCGACGTTCGGCCCAGTTGTCTGAAGGGTACAATCGGCATTTCTGCCCGCCGAACACCTCAACATCGTAAGGCTCTCGCTGAGAAGCCATCAATACCATTCGAATTCCGGACGACATCCATTGACGCGGCATGCCTTCAGACCACCGGCGCAATCTTTCCACCCGAGTTGAGAGAGCGTAGGTGCCAGATGGAGGTTTCGGAGACGCGTGCTGCATGGTGAAGACCGTTCCGGCGGGCCCTGAATGGGCCCGCCGGAAACCGAGCAACTGGTCAGGCGCGCTTGTTGTCGTCGAGATCTTCGAACTCGGCGTCGACGATGTCATCGTCACCTGGTGTGGCGTCAGCGGCAGCAGGTTCCTCTTCGCCTTCTTCGGCCTGCGCCTTATAGATGGCTTCGCCCAGCTTCATGGCTGCTTCGGTGACGTTCTGGATACCCGACTTGATCTTGTCGGCATTTTCGGTTTCCAGCTCGTCCTTCAGCGCGGCGATCGCCAGCTCGATGGCTTCGATCGTGGTCGGGTCGACCTTGTCGGCATGCTCTTCCATCGACTTCTCGGTCGAGTGGATGAGGCTTTCCGCCTGGTTCTTCGCCTCGATCAGCTCGCGGCGTTCCTTGTCCGCCTCGGCGTTCTCTTCGGCGTCCTTGACCATCTTGTCGATATCTTCGTCCGACAGACCACCCGATGCCTGGATGGTGATCTTCTGCTCTTTACCGGTGCCTTTGTCCTTGGCCGAAACCGAGACAATGCCGTTGGCGTCGATGTCAAAAGTCACCTCGATCTGAGGCATTCCGCGCGGTGCGGGCGGGATATCTTCAAGGTTGAACTGACCCAGGATCTTGTTGTCCGCAGCCATTTCGCGCTCACCCTGGAAACAGCGGATGGTCACGGCGTTCTGATTGTCCTCGGCGGTCGAGAAGACCTGAGACTTTTTCGTCGGGATCGTGGTGTTGCGGTCGATCAGGCGGGTGAACACGCCACCCAGCGTCTCGATACCCAGCGAAAGCGGGGTTACGTCCAGCAGCACCACGTCTTTGACGTCGCCCTGCAGAACACCGGCCTGAATGGCGGCGCCCATGGCAACAACTTCGTCCGGGTTCACGCCTTTGTGGGGCTCTTTACCGAAGAATTTGGTGACCTCTTCGATCACCTTGGGCATGCGGGTCATACCGCCGACCAGAACAACCTCATCAATGTCGCCCGCCGACAGGCCGGCGTCTTTCAATGCTGCCTGACAGGGTTTCATCGACTTCTTGATCAGATCGCCGACCAGCGATTCCAGCTTGGCACGGGTCAGTTTCATGACCATGTGCAGCGGCTGACCGTTGGCGCCCATCGAGATGAACGGCTGGTTGATCTCGGTCTGCGAGGTCGAGGACAGTTCGATCTTGGCTTTTTCAGCGGCTTCTTTCAGACGCTGCAGGGCCATCTTGTCGCTGGACAGATCGACACCGTGTTCCTTTTTGAACTCATCCGCCAGGTAGTTGACGATGCGCATGTCAAAGTCTTCACCACCCAAGAAGGTGTCGCCATTGGTCGATTTGACCTCGAACAGCCCGTCGTCGATTTCCAGAATGGTCACGTCGAACGTACCACCACCAAGGTCGTAAACCGCGATGGTTTGGGTTTCTTCTTTGTCCAGACCATAGGCCAGCGCGGCGGCTGTCGGTTCGTTGATGATCCGCAGCACTTCCAGACCGGCGATTTTGCCTGCGTCTTTGGTGGCCTGACGCTGGGCGTCATTGAAATACGCGGGAACGGTGATGACCGCCTGCGTGACTTCTTCACCCAGATAGCTCTCGGCGGTTTCCTTCATCTTGCCCAGAGTGAAGGCCGAAATCTGGCTTGGGGAGTATTTTTCACCGCGGGCTTCCACCCACGCGTCACCGTTGCCGCCATCCACGATGGCGTACGGCACCATTTTCTTGTCCTTCTGGACTTCTGCATCATCCACACGACGACCGATCAGACGCTTGACGCCAAAGATCGTGTTGTCGGGGTTGGTGACCGCCTGACGTTTTGCAGGCTGACCGACCAGTCGCTCATCTTCGGTGAAGGCGACGATCGAAGGCGTGGTCCGCGCCCCTTCGGCGTTTTCGATGACCTTCGGCTGCGAGCCTTCCATGATGGCCACACAGGAGTTTGTGGTTCCGAGGTCAATCCCGATTACTTTTCCCATTTTTGCAATCCCTTTCTCTTCAAGGCGATGTCCCGAGGATCGGACCCGTTATGGCATCCCACCCCCGATCTGATGTGCGCGACAGCACTACCATCGCGCGTCCCGGCGTATATAAGGGCGAGACAAGGGGCCTGCAAGCACCGTAGAACGCAGGTTTTCGGGAATTTGATGTCTTTTTTGGCAATGAATTGGAAAGGTTTGGGGTTTCCGGAATGACGCGGGTGATTTTGCGAGGGTTCGAAATCAGAAAAGGCTATCTTGCTCCCACCGCCCAGACACAGGTGATCGCAGCCCTGCGACCGATTCTGAAAGCTGCGCCCTTGTTTCGACCCGTCACGCCGTCGGGTAAAGAGATGTCGGTGCGAATGACCTCGGCCGGGGATCTGGGATGGGTGACCGACAAGGCGGGCTATCGCTATCAGGGCGAGCATCCGAAAGGCGGGGTCTGGCCTGAAATTCCCCTCGCCATTCTTGATATCTGGCGTGACCTGGTCGGCACCGAGCGCGCACCGGATTGCTGTTTGATCAACTACTATGGGGAAGGCGCCAAAATGGGCCTGCATCAGGACAAGGACGAAGCAGATTTTTCCTGGCCGGTTCTGTCGGTTTCCTTAGGCGATGACGCCCTGTTCCGGATCGGCAATACGACCCGTGGCGGCAAGACCGAGTCGATCTGGCTGGGCTCGGGCGACGTGGTGATCATGGGCGGCCCGGCACGGCTGGCCTATCACGGGGTCGACCGGATCAGATACGGGTCATCCCGGCTGTTGCCAAAAGGCGGACGGATCAACTTGACGCTGCGGGTCGCACGTTAGCGCCGCGCGTTCCAACTCTGTGAAACATGCTGGCGTGTAAAAAACTCACCCATCAGTCCGATCATCAGCAGGGCGATTCCAACCCACAATGCGTACTCCCAGCTTGTGTTTCGTGGAAAATAGTTTCGGAAAATGAAGCCCCGACACTGGTCGATAATATGAAACAGCGGGTTCCAGGCGAACATCATCAACAATCCGCCTCCCAGTGTGTTTGCAACGAACATCTTTCCCGAAAACACCATGTTCAGGCGACGATAGATACTGGTGAGCATTCCCACGGTTGTCGGAAACCAGGGTTTCATCGCCATGAACACCAAGCCCACGGCGCATCCGGTAAACCAGGCCAATATCAGCATCGCGAATGCACCGCCGGGATCCTGCACCTCGATCGGGGCGACCGCGACGCTGTAGATGAACAGGATCACAAACATGGCCAGCAATTGCTTGTAAAGAATACCGAGCGCCGCAGACAGGATCGTCACCATCACATTCATAGGTGAATGGAGCATCATCGGATTGTTCGCGGACCCCACCCCTGAAATCGCACCTATTGACTGGATATGCAGCATGAAGGGGAACACGCCGGACAGAACATACAGCAGAAATTCGCCCCTGATCTTTGGAATTCCGCCCCGGCCCATCAGTGACATGAGCAGGTAGAAAGTGGTTCCCATCACCACAAGTTGCAGGACATTTATCAGGATGGCGACGATCGCATTCGGATGTTGCGAGCGCACCTTTCGTACGGTGGCATGGAACACCAGCTCAGCCGTCGTGAAAGCGCTGCCCAGCAGCGTTTGGTTACGCTTGAAATAGAACATTCAAAGGGTCTTTTCTGCTTCGTCGCCTCTAAACTGGCATGAATATCTTGCCGTTCCGTAACCGCCGCATCATAAGTCGATCGCGAGCTTGGATCAACAAACCACAGGAACGGAACTTTTTTGTGACCTACGACGCGCTTATTCCCGTCATCCGGCGACTGGCTCTGGAGGCAGGCGACAAGATCATGGAAATCTACGAGGCGGATGATTTCGATGTCAAAGTCAAATCCGACTCCAGCCCTGTGACCGAGGCAGACGAAGCTGCTGACGCATTGATTTCGGCAGGGTTGCTTGCGGCATTCCCGGATATTCTTCTGGTCACCGAAGAACAGGCCGCTTCGCACTCTGAAAAAGGCGACACTTTTCTCATTGTTGACCCGCTGGACGGCACCAAGGAGTTCATCAACCGTCGCGGTGATTTTACCGTCAACATCGCACTTGTCGAAAACGGAGTGCCGACCCGGGGTGTCGTCTATGCCCCGGCGCGGGGTCGTATGTTCTTCACGCTGGCTGATGGCCGTGCGGTAGAGGAAACAGGCGCTTTCGACAAAAACGTAACAGGTCCTTTGACGCCCATATCAGTCTCTGAACCGGACAATTCAGGGCTGTTGGTTGTGGCGTCGAAGTCCCACAGGGATCAGGCCACCGAGGACTACATCAATAAATATCATGTGAAGGACAGCAAAAGCGCGGGTTCGTCACTCAAGTTCTGTTTGGTTGCCACGGGCGAAGCGGATATTTACCCGCGCGTCGGACGCACGATGGAATGGGATACGGCAGCGGGCCATGCAGTACTGGCCGGAGCCGGTGGCCGGGTTGTGCGTTTTGACGACCATACCCCGTTGGTTTATGGCAAAGATGGCTATGCAAATCCGTTCTTTATTGCCTACGCTCCGGGTGTTGAACTGAAGGAAGCCTGATGTCTGTTCTGATTGCCATCCCCGCCCGCTACGCCTCGACCCGCTATCCCGGCAAACCTCTGGTTCCTCTGACCGGCGCGAAGGGCGATTCCATGACATTGATCGAACGGTCCTGGCGTGCAGCCAAGTCGGTCTCTGGTGTCGATCGCGTAGTTGTTGCGACGGATGATGACCGAATTCGTGAAGTGTCCGAGGGCTTTGGGGCCGAGGTCGTGATGACCTCGGAAAGCTGTCAAAACGGCACCGAACGATGCGCCGAAGCGCATGAGGTTCTGGGCGGCGGGTATGAAATCGTCGTCAACCTGCAAGGAGACGCTCCGCTGACACCGCATTGGTTTGTCGAAGATCTGGTGTCCAGCCTGCGCGCGGCCCCGGATGCCGGTGTTGCGACCCCTGTTTTGCGCTGCGATGGTAATGCGTTGAACAGTCTTCTGAACGACCGTAAGCATGACCGTGTGGGTGGCACGACGGCAGTATTCGGACGCGATCACAGTGCGATGTACTTCTCGAAAGAGGTCGTACCCTTTACGTCCCAGACATACGCCGGCGATGAAGCGACACCCGTTTTTCACCATGTCGGCGTTTACGCCTATCGTCCCGATGCACTGGCGGCGTATCCGGGTTGGCCAATCGGCCCTTTGGAACAGCTGGAAGGCCTGGAACAGCTCAGGTTCATGGAAAACGGGCGCAAGGTTCTGTGCGTCGAGGTCGAGGCAAGGGGCCGTCAGTTCTGGGAACTGAACAACCCGCAGGACGTACCCAAAATCGAAGAGATGATGGCAGCCATGGGGCTGGAGTGACGTCTTTTCCCCATGACTCTGACGGCGCCCTTGCCGAAACTGTTCCTCAACCAACCCCGATGGATATGCCATGAAGACAATTCTTGTCACCGGTGGTGCCGGGTATATCGGCTCACATGCCTGCAAGGCGCTTGCGCAGGCAGGCTATCTTCCTGTGACCTACGACAATCTGATCACGGGTTGGCAGGATGCGGTACAGTTTGGCCCTTTTGAACAGGGCGACCTTTTGGATCGGGACCGCCTGGATGAGGTTTTCGCGAAACACAAACCAGATGCAGTGATGCATTTTGCGGCGCTCAGCCAGGTTGGCGATGCCATGCGTCAACCCGGACTGTATTGGTCGAACAATGTCACAGGCTCGCTGACGCTTATTGAAGCAGCGGTTGCAGCCGGGTGTCTGGATTTCGTGTTTTCGTCCACATGTGCCACATATGGTGAGCATGACAATGTGGTACTCGATGAATCCACGGCGCAGTATCCCCTGAACGCCTACGGAGCATCGAAACGCGCGATCGAAGATATCCTCAAGGATTTCGAGGCGGCTCATGGGCTGCGCCATGTCATCTTCCGCTATTTCAACGTTGCAGGCGCTGATCCTGAAGGGGATGTGGGCGAGTTTCACCGACCCGAAACCCATCTGATTCCGCTGATGTTGGACGCGATTGACGGCAAGCGGGAAGGTCTTACCGTCTTTGGGACGGATTACGACACGCCCGACGGCACATGTATCCGCGACTATGTACATGTTTGTGACCTGGTAGATGCACATATTCTGGGGCTGGGCTGGCTGGAACAGAGCAAAGACAGCCGAGTCTTCAATCTGGGCACCGGGTCCGGGTTTTCCGTCCTTGAGGTGATCGAGCAATCCAAGTCCGTCACCAACCGTTCCGTGCCATATACTGTGGGCCCTCGACGGGCAGGAGATTGCACCAAGCTGGTATCCGGCTCTGTGCGGGCTGAAAACGAACTGGGATGGAAGCCCAAAAGATCTACGTTAGAGACGATGGTCGCAGATGCCTGGCGCTGGCATCAGAACGGCCACTACGAGAAATGAGGACCCGGTGACATCCAGCACTGCTTTGACACTTCCCCGGATCGGATGGGCACGGCAGTACAGGTTGCGCTGGAAACGCCGGCGGCTGCTCTGGAGGTCGCTGCGCAGCCGACATCAATTGACCTGCCAGAAGGATCGGACGGCCGAGATCAAGGGCGGTGACGTGTTGGCTTTGGTCACCCTACGCAATGAAATCATCCGCCTGCCGTGGTTCTTTCGTCACTATCGCGCTTTGGGTGTCGATCATTTTCTGATCGTCGACAACGGCAGTGACGATGGATCGTCCGAGTATCTGCAGGATCAACCGGATGTCTCTGTGTGGAAAACCCATACCAGCTATCGTGGATCGCGGTTTGGCCTGGACTGGTTAACCTGGTTGCAGATGCGCTATGGCCACCGCCACTGGTGCCTTATGGTGGATGCGGATGAACTGCTGGTCTATGCCCACTGTGACACCCGGTCCCTGCATGACCTGACAGCTTGGCTGGACCGGCGCGGGCAGATCGGGTTCGGGGCGCTGATGCTGGACCTCTATCCCCAGGGTCCTTTGGGCGACAATGCTTATGACCCGGACACCGACCCCACAAATCTGCTGTGCTGGTTCGATTCAGGACCGTATCGTACGCAACGGCAAAGCCCGATGGGCAATCTTTGGGTGCAGGGCGGCGCGCGGGAACGGATGTTCTTTACGCAGACACGGCAAAGATCCCCAACGCTGAACAAGATCCCGCTGATGCGCTGGTCGCGGCGCTATGCTTATGTGAACTCTTGTCATTCCGCCCTGCCGCGCCATCTGAACGAAACCTATGATGGGCCGGGCGGTGATGCCCCGTCGGGCGTGTTGCTGCACACGAAGTTCCTGCCGGACGTTATCGAGAAATCCAATACCGAAAAGCAGCGACGCCAGCATTTTCATGATCCGGACCAATTCGGGCCATACTACGATGGAATAATCAACCAGCCGGATATGTGGACCTCGCAATCGGTGCGCTTCACCGGATGGAGCCAGCTGGAACAGTTGGGTCTGATGAGTGGCGGAGGCTGGGATTGAAAACGAAAACAAGGGCATCAACCGCACGTTTACAATTTACGGGTTTTAAAGTCGTTGCCTCTGAAGATGCAAAAGTGGCATAAACCTGCAACGCCATGTCGTGTTAACGGTCGCGACGGGTTTGGGGAAAGCTCGCGTCATAAAAAGGTTGGGCAGTCACGTGAGCCTGTTTGAGTCTTACAAGATGAGGTTGCGGCGCAAGCGCCGTATTCTGCGTTGCCTCAAACGTCGCCGCGAACTCAGGCCGGTCAGCAACAACACACAAGCAATCCGCCGTGATGATATCCTGTTGATGAGCGTTGTTCGGAACGAGAAAATTCGCCTGCCCTTCTTCCTCGAATACTATCGCAAACTGGGCATCAATCATTTTTTGTTTGTCGACAACGACAGCGATGATGGCAGTTTTGAGTTTTTGAAAGAACAGGCCGATGTTTCGGTCTGGCGGACGACAACCAGTTACAAACGCGCAAGCTATGGTCTGGACTGGTCAAACTATCTGCTGCACAGATATGCGCATGGACATTGGGTGCTGAGCGTCGATCCGGATGAATTCTTCATCTATCCGTTCTGCGACACTCGCCCGATCCGTGCTTTGACCGACTGGCTGGATGGCAGTGCCGTACGCAGTTTTGGCACGATGCTGATCGACATGTACCCTGAGGGGGCGGTGGACGCCGAACCTTATGCCGAAGGTCAGAACCCGTTCGAAATTGCGCGTTGGTTCGATCCCGGCAACTATATGATTACCAAAAACCCCGAATACAAAAATCTTTGGATACAAGGGGGTCCACGGGCGCGTGTGTTCTTTCGGGACAACCCCTCCAAGGCACCGGCGCTGAACAAGATTCCGCTGGTAAAATGGGACCGGCGCTATGTTTATGTCAGCTCGACCCATTCGCTTTTGCCGCGCGGGCTCAATCAGGTTTATGACGAATGGGGCGGCGAGAAGGCCAGCGGGTCGCTGCTTCATGCCAAGTTGATCAATATTCTTGGCGACAAAGCCCGCGAAGAACTGGAGCGTGGCCAGCATTACCGCGGCTCCGGCGAATACAGGGCCTATGCGACACAGCTTGAGGACAAGCCCGTTTTCTGGTGCGAGTGGTCCGAGGCCTATATCAACTGGCGGCAGCTTGAGATCCTTGGCCTCATGTCGAAAGGAAACTGGGCATGAGCGGTCTGGGTATTGTCATGTTGGTTCATACCTCGCTGGACCGTGCCGAACAGGTCGCACGCCACTGGACGGCAGCAGGATGCCCGGTGGTCATCCACGTGGATCGCAAGGTGTCAGACGATGTCTATTCCCGATTTGTAGCGTCCTGTTCCAACAATCCCGCGATCGTGTTTTCAGATCGACATCGGTGCGACTGGGGTGGCTGGGGCATTGTTGCCGCCTCGCAAAGCGCCTCCGAGTTGATGTTGGAGCAATTCCCAGAAGTTCGCCATGTGTTTCTGGCCTCGGGGGCCTGCTTGCCCTTGCGACCGGTCGAGGAACTGATCGATTACCTGTCAGACAGGCCGCGCGTCGATTTCATCGAAAGCGCGACCACGTCTGATGTCAGCTGGACCATCGGCGGGCTGGATCATGAACGGTTCACCCTGCGGTTTCCGTTTTCCTGGCGCAAGCATCGCAAATTATTCGACGCATATGTAAAACTTCAGCGCGCCGTAGGATTTCGCAGGCAAATCCCCGACGGCCTGGTTCCGCATATGGGCAGTCAGTGGTGGTGCCTGACCCGTCAAACGCTGTCCGCAATCCTTCAGGACCCCAGACGCAAGCTATATGACAAGTACTTCCGCCATGTCTGGATTCCGGATGAAAGCTATTTTCAGACGTTGGCGCGGTTGTATTCCACGCATATAGAAAGCCGGTCTCTGACCCTGTCCAAATTCGATTATCAGGGCCGTCCACACATCTTCTATGACGATCATCTGCAATTGCTGCGCCGATCAGATTGTTTTGTGGCCCGAAAAATCTGGCCTCGCGCGGAACGGTTGTACCAGGCATTCCTGACAGATCAGACCGGAGCAATGAAACCGGCGGAACCCAATCCGGGCAAGATCGACCGTGTATTCTCCAAAGCTGTGGAGCGGCGAACTCGTGGACGCGACGGGCTGTACATGCAAAGCCGGTTTCCCCGGCATGGCAGTGAAAACGGTCTGACATCGTCGCAGTATTCCGTATTTCAAGGCTTTTCAGAACTGTTCGAGGATTTTGAACCATGGCTGGCCGCGACCACGGAAACCAGAGTCCACGGGCATCTTTTCGGGCCGGGGCGCGTCGGTTTTTCGCAAGGGGAAGCTATAACAAATGGGGCTCTCAGCGACAGTGCAGCGCTGCGGGACTACAACCCAACCGCCTTTTTGTCGAACCTGATCTGGAATACGCGGGGCGAGCGCCAGTGTTTCCAGTTCAGCCCGCGGGACACCCAGGAGATCAACTGGTTTCTGGCGCGGGACAAAAACGCTCAGATTTCGGTCATCACTGGCGCGTGGGCAATTCCACTGTTCCGATCCAATATGAACTTCTCGGAAATCCGGTGTGAGGCGGCGCGCCTGCAACGAATTGAAACCAAGCAGCTTGAGGTGCTGACATCGGTCTGGACCAAAGCGCGGATGCGCAGTTGGACGCTGGCAGATTTCATTGAATCTCCGATGGATGCATTGCAGGCAGTGCTTGAAGAAATAGGCATGCAACCGACCAGCCACCTGACCGAAGTGCCAACCATGGTCGATCTGTCCGGATTCGGGAAGTTCCTGCAAAACCTCAAGAATCAGGGAATGCACCCTTATCTGATGGGCGACTTCCCGGCGGACGACGTATTCGGCCGTCAGGCAAAACCCTACCGAAAACCATATCTGGTGCAGTGATTGCCCATGTCAGCCAGTTTTGACTACTTCGTGATTTTGGCCGCCATGCGAACAGGTTCGAACCTGCTCGAAGCCAACCTGAATGCGATGGATGGGATTACCTGTCACGGAGAGGCATTCAACCCGCATTTCGTCGGCAGCCTGAAATCCGACCACCTGCTCGGCCTGTCGCTGGAAGACCGGGATGCGGATCCGATGCGAATGCTCAAAGCCATCCGATCAGCGCCGGGCGACATCAATGGCTTTCGTTATTTCGAAGACCATGACCCACGTATCCTGAAACCCATGCTGAACGACCCGTGCTGTGCCAAGATCCTTCTGACCCGCAATCCATTGGACAGCTATCTGTCGCTGAAAATCGCGCGGAAAACGCAGCAGTGGCTGCTGAAGAATGTCAAACGTCGCGTCGACGCGCAGGTTGTCTTCGACGCCGACGAGTTTTCGGATTATCTGAACCAGGTGCAAGGCCATCGGCTTATGGTGCAACGGCACTTGCAAAAAACAGGCCAAACAGGGTTCTTCATTAACTATGACGACCTGACCGAGTTGGAGGTCATAAACGGTCTGGCTGCATGGTTGGGCGTCGAGGCGCGGCTGACCAGGCTGGATGGTTCCCTGAAGCCACAAAACCCGTCACCGGCTTTGTCCAAGGTCACCAATCCTGAAGAGATGAAGCAAGCCCTGTGCGACCAGGATCGGTTCGGATTGCATCGGTCAACAAGCTTTGAACCGCAGCGCGGGGCGGCTGTGCCGCTTTACGTTGCCGCCGCCCGGTCTCCATTGATGTATTTGCCTATTCGCGGTGGAATAGAGCCTGTTATTGAGCAGTGGCTGGCTGATCTGGACGGATGCCCGAAGGACAAACTGATCACGGACCAGAACCGCAAACAGGTCCGTTCCTGGAAGCAGAACCATCCCGGTCATCGGCAATTCACGGTTCTGCGGCACCCTCTGGCCCGGGCACATACGGTGTTTTGTCAACACATTCTGAGTACGGGGCCAGGCAGCTACAAGATGGTGCGGAACTATCTTCGTAACCGGCTCAAACTGCCAATCCCGGGGCAAGTACGGGACACCAATTATTCTGTCGAACAACACCGTGAAGCATTTTCGGGTTTTCTGGGCTTTTTGCGCCTCAACCTGAACGGGCAGACGCCGATCCGCGTAGACGGTACGTGGTGCAGCCAGTCCAGAACACTGGAGGGAATCGCATCCTTCACCATGCCGGATCTGATTCTGAGAGAAGAGGACCTGATGACGGCTTTGCCGGATCTGGCACGCAACCTGGGGCATTCAGATCCGCCTCCACCAGGTCACTGCGCGCCGGATGAACCATACGCTCTGGATCAGATCTACGACGAAAACCTCGAGGCGCAGGCAGTTGCAGCGTACCAGCGCGACTATGAAACCTTCGGGTTCAGTGACTGGCTGCCGAAAACAGCCTAAGGACGCAGGGTGATCAGCGTACCTTTGTTAACCATCGAATAGATCTCTTCGATTTCGTCATTCTTGACCGCGATGCATCCTGCCGTCCAATCCCGCGTCTTTTTTGCGCGTTTCCGCTCTGAGCGCAGATTGGGTTCTCCGTGGATGAATATATCTCCACCCGGATCAACGCCCGCGGCCTTGGCTTTGGCGACATCCTGCGAGTTGGGATAGGATATGCCTATGGACAGATGATATCGGCTTCTGGGGTTGCGACGGTCGATCAGATAAGTGCCCTCGGGCGTCCGGCCGTCGCCGCGCTGGTTCTTTGTTCCATTCGGCGCAAACCCCAATTCGACATCATATTCCTTGAGGATTCTTTCGTGGTGCAACAAGTAAAGCTTACGCGTGCTCTTGTTGACCACCAACGATGTCACCTCGGGTCCGTTATAAGTCAGAAATCTTGGGCTGCCAGAGGCACAAGCCGAAAGGCTCAGCGTTGCCAACGCCCCCAATCCGAATACTCGACGATCCATGTTTCACTGCCTGCTCTGCTTTTTTTTGATCATTATGCCAAAAAAGGAAAAAACTGAAATCACTTTTTGATGTTCGACTGCTCGGCCAGTCGACGTTCAATGCTTTCCAGCCGTTCCAGAACCTCATCTCGATAGGCGTCGGTTTTAACTTCATCCTCGGCGTGGTGGGCATCCTGCATCGAATTCACGATCAGACCCACCAAGAGGTTCACCACGGCAAATGTGGTGACCATGATGAATGGAACAAAGAAGACCCAGGCATAGGGATAGATCTCCATCACCGGGCGCACGATGCCCATCGACCAGCTTTCCAATGTCATGATCTGGAATAGCGTATAAGCAGACAGGCCCAGATCGCCGAACCAACCCGGGAACGATGTCGAGAACAACTTGGTCGAGATAACCGCCCCGATATAGAACAGAATTGCCATCAGCAGAAACACGCTGGCCATTCCGGGAAGGGCGGAGATGAACCCCTCGACCACGCGACGCAGGCGAGGCGCGACGGAAATCACGCGCAACACCCGCAAAATTCGCAGGGCACGCAGCACCGACAAACCTCCGGCACTGGGAACCAGGGCGATGCCTACGATCAGGAAATCGAAAATGTTCCAGCCATTGGTAAAGAACCTGCGCCCGGTGGCGATCAGCTTCATGGTAATTTCGACCACGAAGATCGTCAGGCAAAGTCTATCCAGCGCGACGATCAGCGGACCTGCTAACTCCATCAGGGTTGGCGATGTCTCCATCCCCAAAAGAATGGCATTGAAGATTATGACAGCAGTAATAAAGCGACCGAATACCGGCGCTTCGATAATGTTCAGCAACTGCTGTTTAATCCCCATGAGTCGCATTCCCCTGCCTGATCAAGTTGCGGCGCTCAGGACAAACCGCCCAGCGAGTTCCGTATGTGAAGACCATCGAAATTGGTCAACGACCTGTACCCATTCAAGGGTGTAACCCGCGTTAACCAGCGTTTTCGCATCGCGCGCAAAGGTGACAGGACTGCACGATACATAGGCAATCACCGGGCGTTGCGACTGTGCAATCTCATCTACCTGCGCTTCGGCACCGGCGCGGGGCGGGTCCAGTACTATCGCGTCGAAAGATTTCAGCTCGTCCGGCATCAGCGGGCGGCGGAACAGGTCGCGGACCTCGGTCGTTACACGTTTCAACCCCTGTGTCCGGCGCCAGCCCTGATCGAGTGCCTGAATCATGGCATCTTCGCCTTCAACCGCGTGAACTTCGGCGTTTTCCGCCAATGGCAGTGAGAACGTTCCGCTGCCCGAAAACAGGTCAACGATACGCTTCGCACCTTGTGTTGCTTCGAAAACCGCCTGTAATAGAGCCTGTTCGCCATCCTTTGTTGCCTGCAAAAAACCTCCGGGAGGCGGCGTGACGCTGGCTGTCCCAAAACGCTGAACCGGCGCATGCCGCATGGCAATAACCTCACCATCCCAGCTGAGCCGGGCCAGACCATGCTTCTCAGTCGCCTGCGCCAACGCCAGTTCCAAGCGGCCGTCCAGAGGTTTGCCGCCTTTGACGGCCACGTCCAGACCACCTTCGGACAATGTGAGCGTGACGGCCAAAGCGCCCTTGCGGCTTCCTCCCAGAACAGCCAGCGCCTCGGCCACCGGAATAGCCGCGATCAATTCCGGCTCAAGCAACCGGCAGTCGGGTATCTCTGTGATCGTGCCCGATGCACGACCGTGAAACCCCGCCAACGTGCCCCTCTTCGTGCGCCTTACGGCAATCGTAGCGCGCCGCCGCGACTGTTCGGACGATGTGTGTATTGGACGCAGTGGCGCTTCGAGACCTTGCGCCGTCAGCGCGTTGTTGACGACTTGCAGCTTCCAATCGGTCACAAATGCATCAGATGCGTGCTGCAGCTGGCAGCCACCGCACGCTTTGTAGTGGCGGCAAGGAGCTTTGACACGATGTTCGGACGGTGTGTCGACCCGGATATCGGTCAATTGCTGGCCAACAAGGGTGCCGCTGACGATTTCGCCCGGAAGGGTGCGTGGGGCGTAGATGGGGCCATCGGCAATGCCGTCGCCCTGATGTCCAAGCCGTGTGATTGTGAATTGCTGCGTCATGGGAGGCCTGATAGCCGGGCTTTCACAGCAACAAAACCCTTATTCCGCAGCTTCTGCCTGAATGAAGCCGCCCGACTGCCGGTGCCAGAACCGTGCATACAGCCCGCCCAGGTCCAGCAACGCCTCATGGGTTCCGGTTTCCACGATCCGTCCCTGATCAAGAACAACGATGCGGTCCATTTCGCTGAGCGTGGACAGACGGTGCGCTATGGCCAGCACGGTTTTACCCTGCATCACCCGATGCAGCGCAGTCTGAATCGACGCTTCAACCTCGGAGTCCAGCGCCGATGTCGCTTCGTCGAGAACCAAAATTGGGGCATCTTTCAGAATGGCCCGCGCCAGAGCGATCCGTTGCCGCTGTCCGCCGCTGAGCTTTACGCCACGCTCCCCCAGATGAGCATCATAGCCCTTACGACCATGAGCATCTTCAAGACTCAGGATGAAGTCATGCGCTTCGGCCTTCTTTGCGGCCTCGATCATCTCGGCCTCTGACGCGTCCGGCCGACCATACAAAATATTCTCACGAGCGGATCGGTTGAACATCGCCGTTTCCTGCGTGACCATACCGATCTGCCGGCGCAGACTGTCTTGCGTTACCTGCGATACGGCCTGGCCATCGATACGAATAGCGCCATTTTCCTTGTCATAGAGCCTGAGCAACAGCGAAACGAGCGTGGATTTCCCCGCCCCCGAGGCACCGACGATGCCCAATTTTTCACTCGGATCGATGGTCAGGGTCAAATCCATGACCCCACCGATATCGCGACCATAGGCAAAGCTGACGCCTTCGAAGGTAATCGATCCTTCGGTCACATCAAGGTCCTTCGCGCCGCGCATATCTTCAATCCGGTCACGCTTGGCCAGCGTTTTCATCCCGTTTTCAATTTCACCGACATTGGCATACAGCCCCATCAACGTGAAACTGACCCAACCGGTCATCTGAGCTATACGGATCGAAACGGCCCCGGCAGCCACGATATCCCCGGCGGTCGCCATGTCGCCCTGCCACAGCCACAAGGTTGCGCCCAGTAGCAAGACGGGCAGGACTCCAGCCAGCGTCATGAGGATGAACCGGAAACTGGCCGACAACTTGCCAAAATCCAGAGATTTTTCACGCAGATCCACCATCGATTCACGCGCGGCCTGATCTTCAAAAGCGGAATGGGCGAAAAGCTTTACAGTCTTGATGTTGGTGATCGTATCAACCACCTGCCCGGACACCATCGCCCGCGCCCCGGCCCGCGCCGCCGACCGCACTCGGATGCGCGGCAAATACCAGCGCACAAGCAGGAAGTAGATCACCAGCCACGCGGCAAAGGGCAACATCACCAAAGGATGTATAGACCCTAACAAAAGCAAAGACCCCACCAGAGACGCCAGGGCAAACACAATCGCGCTGATGGTTTCCGACACGACCGACGCCATGGCGTTCGATGTCTGCATCTGTTTCTGAGCGATCCGGCCGGCAAAGTCGTCATCGAAATACGTCACCGATTGGCCCAGCGTCCAACGGTTCAGCTTGGCCAGCACCAAAGGTGTGATGTTTGGCATGACAATGTAATTGTTCGACAAAGATGACAGGCCAAACAGGATCGGGCGAAGCAACATAAAGAAGGCGACCGCACCGAAGATCATCCACATATTCGCCGGGGTCAGAAAATTCTCGGGCCCGCTTGATATCGCCACATCAATCACACGGCCCAGAATCCACGCTGTCCCCGCCTCCATCGCACCTGCAGTGGCCGAGAAGATTGCCGCAACAAACAACATCGGCCACGCGCCGGACAGGCTCCAGCGAATGAACGCCCCCAAAGTCTGCGGCGGGGGCGTTTCGATGTTCCTGAACGGATAGATGAGGTCGGCAACCCTCATTCAACGGCCTCCGGGTTCATGAAACCACCAGATTGCCGCGCCCAGAATTGGGCGTAAAGGCTGCCCTGCGCCAGAAGGTCGGAATGCGTGCCTTCCTCAACGATACGGCCAGCATCCATAACCAGAATCCGATCCATCTGCGCGATGGTACTGAGCCGGTGGGCGATGGCGATCACGGTCTTTCCTTGCATCATGCCGTAGAGGGTTTCCTGAATTGACGCTTCGACCTCGGAATCTAGCGCGGATGTCGCCTCATCCAACAACAAGATCGGCGCATCCTTCAGGATCACCCGCGCCAGCGTCACGCGCTGCCGCTGTCCACCGCTTAGCTTCACCCCCCGTTCGCCGACATGTGCGTCGTACCCGGTCCGACCCTGCGGATCTTGCAAGTCGAGGATAAACTCATGCGCTTCGGCCTGCTTGGCGGCGGCGATCATCTGCGCCTCGGACGCATCCGGCCGGCCATAAAGGATGTTGTCGCGTACAGAGCGGTGCAGCAAGGCGCTGTCTTGTTGAACCATTCCGATATGACTGCGCAGGCTGCCCTGGGTAACGTTCGCAATGTTCTGACCATCAATTAAAATCGCACCGCGCTCAACGTCGTAGAACCGCAGCAGCAACTTTACCAAGGTCGATTTGCCAGCGCCGGAGCGACCGATCAGGCCAATCTTTTCACCCGGTTGGATGGTCAGATTGATATGGTCCAAGCCGCCGGCCTCGCGACCATAGTGATGCGAGAGGTCACGGATCTGGATCTCTCCCTTGCCGAGCCGCAAGGGTTTTGCATCAGGTGCGTCGATCAAATCGATGGGCTGGGCAATGGTCTCCATCCCCTCGGCCACGATACCAAGTTGGCGGAAAAAGCTGGTCAGGGCCCACATGATCCATCCGGTCATGGCGTTCAGGCGCAGAGTCAGCGCCGTGGCCGCTGCAACAACTCCGACCGAAGCGCTGCCCTGCATCCACAACGCGATCGCCCAGCCCACAACGCCCACGATCAGCATGCCGTTCAATGTGACCAGAACGGCATCCATGATAGTGAATATTCGCATTTCGATCTGAAATGTCCGGCGGGTTTCCTCGATCGCTTCACGGGCATAGTCCAGCTCTTGCGGGCCATGGGCAAACATTTTGACCGAATGGATGTTCGTATAGCTGTCCACGACCCGTCCCGTGACCGTCGAACGCGCGTCCGATGCCGCCTTTGACGCCGGACCGACACGCTGAACAGTCCATCGCACCAGTGCCGCATAGAACGCAAACCAGATCAACAGCGGGATCAATAATCGCGGATCCGCCGCATACAGCAGGAATGCCGCACCGATCAAATAGGCCAACGAAAAGGAAATCGCGTCAAAAACCTGAAAGACCACTTCTCCGGCCGCAGGCGGTGTCTGCATGATCCGGTTTGCAATCCGTCCGGCAAAGTCGTTTTCGAACCAGCCAACTGATTGACGCAAAACATGTTTGTGCGCACGCCAGCGGATCAATGTGCCAAAGTTTGGCAAGATCGTATTGTTCAGAATTAGTACATCGACCAGATGCAGAAGCGGTCGAAATAGCAACACAAAGGCCGCCATCAAAAGCAATTCCGTTCCGTGGTTTTGCCAGACCTCTGACGGCGTACCGCCCAACATATCCACAACGCGACCCATGTAATAGATCAGTCCGATTTCAACGCCCGCGACGACAATGGAAATCAGCGCCGCCCAGACAAATACCCGAAAGAACGGTCGCGAATAGTCCAGCATGAAGGGCCACAAGCGCGTCGGCGGTATGTCAGCCTCGCGGTAGGCAACAAAAGGGTCAACAAGGTTTTCGAAATAGCGAAACATGGAGAGTGCTCCGATTGAGCAGAAACTAAAGACGTGCGAAGAAAGATGGCGCCTGAACACCACCCTTTACGGGGCAAGTGTCCCGGCTTTAGCCGAACCAGATCCCGTAATACATTCGCATTCCTCCATCCATGTGACTGGCGCACCTAAACACAAAGGATCAATGTTGTCATCCCTTTTTGAGACTTCGTACTAGTGTGCCAGCAACTCCTCGCGAGACAGCGCAAAACCGGATGCGATCCAGCGTTTTTCCAGCTCGGCCAGCTTCTTGCCCAGCGCCGGGCCGGTGAAGTTGGGGATCAGATCCCTGGCCTGGACGGGGAAACGCGCTGCTGCCCCGGCGTGCAGATCGCGCCGCAAATCTTCGGACCAGGGTTGTTCCAGAAAAGCGCAGCGCAAAAGCGTCTCGTGCAAACCACCTTCGTCGCCATAGCGATATCCCAGTTCAGCAATACTGGTTGCGGCCTGTGCCTCTTCGCGCATCCTGATCAGGCGCTGCAACTGCGAACGGCTCAACCGCAATGTGGCGGCATTGTCGGGCGTAGCAATCGCAGCCAAGCGACGCACCGGATCGGGATCGGCACCAGCCACCCGTTCCAGCGCGATCAAAGGGGCCAAAGACCGATCGTCCGCACCCGGTAACACCCGGGCCAAAACACCTGTACTGCGCATGGTCGCAACGGCGGGGGCTGGATCAGGCGATGCCAGCAATTTCAACAGTTCTGCCCCGACCCTCTCGCGCGACAGCGATTCCAGCCCGTCAAGATTGGCACCGATGGCGGCCAGCGCATCGGGATCAAAACCGGCATCCGGATCCCCGTACCAGGCGTGAAAACGAAAGTAACGAAGCGAGCGGAGATAGTCTTCACGTATACGATTCTCGGCTGTTCCGATAAACCGCACCAACCGGGCCTCAAGGTCGGGAAGGCCCCCAAGCGGGTCTAAAACAGTGCCATCGGGCTGTGCGTAAATCGCGTTCATTGTGAAATCACGTCGCGCCGCGTCTTCTTCGACGTGATCGGAAAATGCCACGACAGCACGACGACCGTCGGTTTCCACGTCACGGCGGAAGGTCGTGACCTCGTGCGGGATACTTGCGCTGACCACTGTGATCGTACCATGCTCGATGCCGGTTGGAATGGCCTTGAGCCCGGAAGCCTGCGCCATTTCGATGACCCGCTCGGGTTTTGCGTCGGTGGCGATGTCGATATCCGAAACCGGCGCGCCAAGCAGCGCATTGCGCACGCAGCCACCCACAAAAAGCGCCTGAGCCCCGGATGAGGTCAGGGCCGAACAGACTTTTTGGGTTGCTGGCTCACTGATCCAGGGCTCGTCAATCTGCATCATTCATTCACCCGTGCTGCAAGCCCGCGCAATATGCGGGCGGTCGCGCCCCAAATGTAATACGGGCCGTACGGAACTGCGTAGTATCTGCGTCTCTGGCCGCGCCATCGGCGCGACTCAACCAGATAATTCTCAGGATTCAAAAGATGGGCAAGGGGGGTCGAGAAAACTTCGTCCACTTCGCCGGGCTCAGGCACGGGTTGGAACCTGTCCCGCAATACAGCGACCACAGGTGTTACGGTGAACGAGGTCACGGTTTCATGCGTCGGCAGAAACCCGAGGATCTCTGGCATTTCCGGGGGCAGGCCGATCTCTTCCTGAGCTTCCCGCAAAGCCGCTGCTGTAACATCAGCATCGGCTTCGTCCTGCTTGCCACCGGGAAAGGCGATCTGGCCCGGGTGATGCTTCAGCGCGGATGAGCGCTTGGTCAGGATGACCTGCGGTGTATCTTCAGCCAGAGAAATTGCCACCAGAACACCGGCGGGCCGTAACCGGCGCCCGGGCGGCAGAACGGTATCCGGGTTCAGGTCAAAATCGCTGGACCCGTGACCTGGGCGGCGCAGGGCCGCCCGGATCTTTTCAACTGGGTCATTCACCTTTGGTGTCTTCGGCATCGAACCCGACAGTTGCCGGGTCCAACACATAATGAGCCCCGCAGAACTGACAATCCGCGGTGACCTCGCCCTCGGGTGTGGTCATCTTTTCGATATCCTTGGCCGAATAGATTGACAGGCTCTGTCGCACACGATCCTCGGAACAGGTGCAGCCAAATTGCACAGATTGCGCATCATAAACACGCGGCTGTTCCTCGTGAAACAGGCGAACCAGAAGGTCGGTCGGCGCAACAGAGGGGCCGATCATTTCCAAATCCTCGACAGTATCCAGCAGGATATTGACGCGACCCCAGTTTTCACCTTCTTCGCCATCGACCAGATCGGTAGCGGTCAGGATTTCACCCGTTCCTTCACCCGACGCTGCAAAGGGTGACGCTTTGGGCATGTGCTGCAGCATGATGCCGCCTGCACGCCAATGCTCGCCCACGCCCGGCTCGGTCGATCTGCCGAAGCTCAACGAAAACCGTGTCGGCAGCTGTTCGGATTGCGCAAAATAAGCCTCGGCACATTCACTCAGCGATCCACCGGACAGCGGAGTGATGCCTTGGTACGGCTGTGTGCCCTCACCCTGATCGATCATGATGGCAAAATACCCTTCGCCCACCTGATCGAAAGGCGCGGAATTGGTCAACCGGTCCCGGTCAAAGCTGGCATAAGCCCGAATCTGAGCGGACTGACCCTCTTCCTGCGGCGCATAATAGTCGGTGGCGATCATGCGGACCGCCCCTTTGGACTGCACTTGCAACGACAATTTCCAGCGCAGCGCAACTGTCTGGCCGATCAACGCGGTCAGCAAGGCCATCTCGGCCACCAGCGCCTCGACCTGCTTGGGATAGTCATGCTGTTTCAGGATACCATCCAGCACGCCATCCAGACGGGCCACGCGGCCGCGCATGTCGGATGCATCAAGTTGAAAGGGCAGGACGGTATCGTCCCACGCGATTTTTGTTCCAAGAGACATGGGGTTTCCTTACACGCCACGGGTTGGCATACCGGCACCATATAGGTCGTACAGATTGGGTTGTAAGGGGCCATACATGATCAGGCGGTTCGGTGAAACCCCCGAGACGGGGCGGAAATATACCCGGAGGGTTGGCGTCTATGCCCTTTTGCCACGTGGCAGGCAATTGCTGTTGACCTGTCAGACAGAGCCGGGCCCGGATCTGCAATTGCCGGGTGGAGGCATCGATCCAGGCGAATCACCGATTTCAGCCTTGCATCGCGAAGTCTATGAAGAAACCGGGTGGCACGTCGCCAACCCGCGTCGTGTCGGAGCTTTTCGTCGGTTCACCTATATGCCCGAATACGATCTGTGGGCTGAAAAAGTCTGCCTGATCTACCGCGCCCGTCCCGTACGCCGCAAAGGCCCTCCAAGCGAAGCGTTCCACGAAGCTTTGTGGATGGAAGCCACCGATGCCGTTGGATTGCTGGGCAATGACGGTGACCGGCACTTTGCGGAAATGCATCTCAGTTCGCTTTAAGGCCCGTTATATTCGAAGAAAACGGCGGATACGTCATCCCCAATGCTATCTTTGGGCGAAATCTCTTGCGTCAATCGCCAGAACATGTCGTCCAGAAACTCCGACCCGCCCTTTGCAGAAATGCACTGCTGGGCCATCTCTCGCAAACCGTCTTCTTCCAGCAAACCACCTTCAGCGATCTGACATTCGGTAAACCCGTCCGAGTACACCAACAGCTTGTCGCCGGGTTTCATGCGAGTCTCGATCTGCTGAAAGCTCGCGTCTTCGATCAGCCCGATCGGCAACCCGCCATCACCCAGATATTCAGTACTGCCATCCTGCCGCAGCAGGAGCGGATGCGGATGCCCGGCCTGTACCATTTTGAGATGCCCGTTTCGAAGATCCACAATGGCGTAGACCATCGTGAAGTATTCCTCGATCCCTTCATCCGCCATCAATCGGGAATTGAGCATACTGGCGACGTCTTCCGGAGGCAGCAGTGCGTAGAATTTGTTGAACCTCTTTTCCATTGCGACATTTTGATCAAAGTGTTTGCTTGAAAGATAACCGCCCAGACGCGCCGTCATCATGGCCGAGGTGATGCCATGTCCGGATACATCGATGCTGTAGAACCCCAGCCGATTGACCCCGGGCGAGAACATGCCAACAAGGTCTCCACCGATATGGCCACAGGGTTTCAACAACAGGCTGACCCGGGATTTTCCAAAGCTCCGCGTAAATTCCGGAACCAGCGATTCCTGGATTTTACGGGCCTGTATGAGGTCCTTGTCGATCGCGTCATGAGCCAGCCTGAGTTCCTCCAGCGCGGACTCAATCAGGCGGTTTTTCTGCGAAAGCTCGCGCTGCATGTCCAGAATGCGCGCACCTGCGGATATGCGTGCCCGCAACTCATCCGCCTCAAGGGGTTTGATCAGAAAATCGTCTGCCCCGGCATCCAGCCCGCGTGCAACCTCCTGCTTTTCACTTTTTGAAGTCAGCAGGATGAAATAACAGTATTGATCGGTATCCAGGGCGCGAAACGCATTGCAAAACTCAAGCCCGCTCATCCCCGGCATGACCCAATCGCTGAGAACAAGGTCGGGTGGATCATCCAGACAATGCGCCAAAGCGGCATCGCCCGTCTCGGCCTCAACCACCTCAAAGCCCCATTTTCTGAGCGATGCGACCAGGATGCGCCGCTGCAGACGGCTGTCATCCACCACCAGCACCTTACGGATCGCGCCGAAATCCAGATCTGATCTGGTTTCCTCAAGACTCGTCCTTGGCACCATTTACCCTCTGATCTGATGCGTTCATTCACACACGGCGATCCTAGTGGCGACGGTTTTAACATCCGGTGAAGACCGAAGGCTGCAATCCCGCTTGGCGGTTAACCTGGTGTTTACTGGTGTTGCCTATTCCTGAAAACGCATGTTCAACGGCAGGTGACGCAGTATGATCCACTGGGGCAGAGTCAGGCAATTGCGGGACGAAGTTGGCCCGGATGAGTTTGATGAAGTGGTCGACATCTTTCTGGAAGAAGTACAGGAGGTCATCGCCCGCCTGCATCAGGATACAAGCCGGTCCGAACTGGAACAGAATCTGCATTTCCTGAAGGGCAGCGCGCTCAGTCTTGGATTCGACCAGTTCTCGAAACTCTGTCAGGACGGCGAACGGCAGGCGGCCGCAGGTCAGGGCGGGGATGTCGATCTGCCCGCTATTCTGGCCGTATTTGACAGCTCGAAACAGAAATTCGAGGCTGAGCTGCGCCAGAACCTGGATTAAATCACGAACTGCGCCAGCGTTTCGTCTTCGGTTATGTCGGTGTAGGTGAACCCTGCCTCATCCAGATGCGCAAACAGACGCATGAAATTTTCAGGCTTGCGGGTTTCGATCCCGATCAGGACCGAACCGAAATTGCGGGCTGATTTTTTCATGTATTCAAAGCGGGCAATGTCATCCTCGGGGCCCAGGATGCCCAGAAACTCTTTCAATGCGCCCGGGCGCTGCGGCAGGCGAAGGATGAAATACTTCTTCACCCCGGAATAGCGTTGGGCGCGTTCTTTGACCTCGGGCAGGCGTTCGAAATCGAAATTGCCACCGGATGTTACGCAGACCACGGTTTTGCCCCGCACAAAGCTTTGGATATCGCCCACCGCTTCGATCGCCAGGGCGCCGGCGGGCTCCAGAACAATGCCTTCGACATTCAGCATCTCGATCATGGTGGTGCAGATTCGGTCCTCGGACAGGACCAGCACATCCGACAGATGGCGTGATTTCAACAGTTCAAACGGTTTCTCACCGATCCGTCCAACCGCAGCGCCATCGACGAAGGTATCCACATGATCCAGCGACACAGGATGCCCCGCAGCCAATGCAGCCCGAAGACAAGCACCTCCAGCTGGTTCGACAAACAGACAATGGCTGCGATCCCCGAACCATTTGGCCACGCCCGAAGACATGCCGCCACCGCCAACGGGCAAAACAACGTGATCCGGTATACCACCCATTTGCTCTTCGATCTCGACCGCCAATGAAGCCTGGCCTTCAATGACATCAGCGTCATCGAAGGGTGACAGGAAATACCCGCCCTGCTGCGCGCACCATGCTTGCGCGGCGGCCAAAGTGTCATCGAAATAGTCGCCAGTCAGGTGGATATCGATATTGTCGCCGCCGAAGATTCTGGTCTTTTGAATTTTCTGCTGCGGTGTGGTCACCGGCATGAAGATCACGCCTTTGACACCCAGATGCTTGCACATGAAGGCCACGCCCTGCGCGTGGTTGCCCGCGCTGGCACAGACGAACAGGTCCTGCCCCTGCTGTTTTCGCATCGCGTTGAACGCACCGCGGATTTTGTACGACCGCACCGGGCTGAGGTCTTCGCGCTTGAGCCAGATATCGGCCCCATAGCGTTCGGACAGATGAGCATTGCGCTGCAACGGCGTCGCTGGAAACACAGAGCGCATCGCCTGTTCGGCGGCGCGGGCGCGGGTCACGAAATCAGTCATGTCCGTTTCCCTGCCCCATCATCGCGATAAGGGCAAGGAATACATATGTGTACGGGCTTACGACAGCTCGCGCTTTTCGATGAAGACACCGTACATTGTGGTAAAGATACTGATGTTGATCATCGGAAGGATGAGCGTGCCAAAGAACACGGTCAGCAAAACGCCCAAAACCGGAATTATTGCCAGGACAGTGAAAGCCAGCTGCACCAACACCTGGAACAGGAATGCAACGACGAGAAGCAACAAAATTGCACCGCTGACCCCCGCAGTATTGGTCCATGCATCGCTGAGCGAGATGGGATCACCAATCGCCGCTGCCGGCAGGATAATTGACAGGCGATAGAAACATACGACCAGAAAAACGGTGTATGCAATCATCAGAATGATCGAAAGCCCCGCAAGGCTTTCGCCAAGTGCTGCAGCGAGCAGACCCATGGGGATATACGCGATCACCATCAAAATCCCCAACATCAGAAAGCGACCGAAATAGGCAAGAATCCTGTCGAAACGGAATGTCGGGAGTATTCCCGTGGGATACTCTTCCATCAAGATGAAGCGGTGCCAAGACACCGCGATCCAGAACATGGTGACGAACATTACCGCCAGCAAAACGAACACAAAGACAAAGACTGATCCTGCGGTTACGCCCGGTGGCAGATCGACTGCGTTTTCATCAAGCGCTTCAAGCGGAATACCAAGCGCCAAGAACACGCCCACAATAACGATAGTCCCAATCAGAGCAGGGCCAACCGTGATCTGCAGGACCTGCTTCAGGTTCCCAAACACCATCCGCACCGAATGCACAAATATTTGCCATCCCAACATCCGAAACCGCCCCTTCAACTAATGCTTGTTATTCTCCGCAACTGTTTCACCCCAATTCCTTGCCTGCGTCAATCGTCACAACTTGCCCCCACGTCGAAAACCCGTTAGGGGCCAATCGTCTTACGAATAAGGGGAAGTCAGATGTCCGCGCCCAAGAAAGTTGTTCTGGCCTATTCCGGTGGCCTTGATACCTCGATCATTCTGAAATGGCTGCAGACCGAGTATGGGTGTGAGGTCGTGACCTTCACCGCCGATCTGGGTCAGGGAGAAGAGCTGGAGCCCGCGCGCCAGAAGGCCGAACTGCTGGGAATTAAGCCCGAGAACATCTATATCGAGGACATCCGCGAAGAGTTCGTTCGCGACTTCGTCTTCCCGATGTTCCGCGCCAATGCACAGTATGAGGGGCTGTACCTGCTGGGCACTTCGATCGCGCGGCCGCTGATCTCGAAACGTCTGGTTGAGATCGCCGAAGCAACCGGCGCGGATGCTGTCGCCCATGGCGCGACAGGCAAGGGCAACGATCAGGTTCGGTTTGAATTGGCGGCCTATGCTTTGAACCCCGACATCAAGGTGATCGCACCATGGCGCGAATGGGATCTGACCAGCCGCACCAAGCTGCTGGAGTTTGCCGAACAGAACCAGATTCCGATCGCCAAGGACAAGCGTGGTGAGGCGCCCTTCTCGGTCGATGCCAACCTGCTGCACACCTCATCCGAAGGAAAGGTTCTGGAAGACCCTGCGGATATGGCGCCTGATTATGTGTACCAGCGTACCGTCCACCCCGAAGATGCCCCGAACGAGCCGGAGTTCATCGAAATCGGCTTTGAAAAAGGCGACGCGGTCAGCATCAATGGCGAGGCGATGAGCCCGGCAACCCTGCTGACCAAGCTGAACGAATATGGCGGCAAGCACGGCATTGGCCGTCTGGACCTGGTCGAAGGCCGGTTCGTCGGGATGAAATCGCGCGGTATCTATGAAACACCCGGCGGCACCATCCTGTTGGAAGCACACCGTGGCATCGAATCCATCACCATGGACCGTGGCGCGATGCACCTGAAGGATCAGCTGATGCCGCAATATGCGGAACTGATCTATAACGGTTTCTGGTACTCGCCCGAGCGTGAAATGCTGCAAGCCGCCATCGACAAATCGCAGGAACATGTCACCGGCACCGTTCGCGTGAAACTGTATAAGGGTCTGGCCTCGACCGTGGGCCGCTGGTCGGATCACTCGCTGTATTCCGAGGCACATGTGACCTTCGAGGAAGACGCCGGAGCCTATGATCAGACCGACGCGGCAGGCTTTATCCAGTTGAATGCCCTGCGCCTGAAATTGCTGGCCGCACGTGACAAGCGTTTGTCCAAGTGATTGACGAGGACGACAACGACGACGAGCTCGATATGTTCATCGAGGCGCAGGACACGGTTTGGGCCGATGTCCTGCGTGAACTGGAACAGGGGCAGAAAACCAGTCACTGGATGTGGTTCGTGTTTCCGCAACTGGCCGAGCTGGGCCAGTCCCATATGGCGCAGCTGTACGGCATCGAAGATCTGGATGAAGCGACACGCTATCTGAACCACCCTGAACTGCGACGCCGTCTGACACATGCGGCCTCGCTGTTACTGCAGCATCAGGGGCGCGACGCCAGCGATATTCTGGGCGGGGTTGATGCAAAAAAGCTTCGTTCTTCGATGACATTGTTTTCCTCGGTGGCGAATGCTCCGGCCGAGTTTCAGGCTGTTCTTGACGCTTTTTATGATGGCGCGCCCTGCGCTCGGACAGTTCAGAGCCTCAGCGCGTCGTGATGGGAAGTTCCAGTCGGGTCAGCCTTGCCTGTTCGATACCTGACGCTTTACGCATTCGGAAACTGCGAAAGGAACCCGGATGCTTCAGGACATCGCCGACGAAATTCAAAAAGGTCTGAACGGCAAAACCTTTGACGGCTCGTTGAAATTCGATTGTGGTGAGGACGGCGTTATTGTTCTGGCGGACAGTCAGGCATCGACTCAGGACCAGGAAACGGATTGCACGATCCGCATCTCGCAGGACAACCTGACCAAGCTTCTGACCGGAAAACTGAACCCGATGACAGGTGTCGCTTTAGGCAAGCTTAAAATCTCGGGCAATATGGGTGTTGCGATGAAACTGGGGCAGTTGCTGGGCTAAGCCGAAGGCAGGTTCATCGCGGACCTCCCCCTTGCCGGGACGCCCATATCCCACCGCCAAGACGGCCCGGTGTAAGGTATTCCACCGACGTCCGCCGCCGATAAACTCGTCTCACCAGCCCGTGACATCAGATGTCAGGCAATTGAATGTCATTCGGGTTCGGGTCACCATGGTGCCGAAAGGAGACCCGACATGTCACGGACCGCTTATCTGGATGCCTTCAAAACAGCCACTCTGTTCACCCTGATCACACTTGCGATGATCCTGCGCGCCCTGCCTGCCCCCGCAGCAGGTGCCGAAACGCTGACGGTTGCTGGAGGATGTTTCTGGTGTGTCGAGTCCGATTTTGAATCTGTACCGGGTGTTGTCGGGGCCGTGTCGGGCTATACCGGCGGCAAATCCGCCAACCCCACCTATGATCAGGTCTCCAAAGGTGGCACCGGTCATTATGAAGCAGTTCAGATTACTTTTGACCCGGCCCGCGTCTCACGTGAAACACTGCTGAACATGTTCTTCCGCTCGGTTGATCCGACGGACGCCGGAGGTCAGTTCTGCGACCGGGGCGACAGCTATCGAACTGCGATTTTCGTCTCTAACAAAGGCGAAAAAGCGTTGGCTGAACAAGCCAAGAAAGAAGCACAACGAGCACTGGGTCAGAATGTTGTCACCCCGATTCTGAACGCAGGCTCGTTTTATCCAGCCGAGGCCTATCATCAGGATTACTACAAAGGGAACAAGCTGATCTTCACCCGCTTTGGACCCAAGCGTCAGCACAGCGCCTATAAGGCATATCGCAAAGCCTGCGGCCGTGACGCGCGCGTCAAACAGCTCTGGGGTTCAGATGCGCCTTTTGCCGGGTCTTAATCGAAGGACGCGTCGCGCACTTCTCTCAGATCCGGAATGACATCGGCCGTGCCGTGCCGCGTGACCATCAGGGCAGCGGCGCGGTTCGCTTGCAGAATAGCCTGTTCCATTGGCATTCCGCGATCCATTCCAGCCAGTACGTAGCCAGTGAAGGTATCACCTGCCCCAGTGGTATCCACGGCCTGCACCTTGTGGGCCGCAAATTCCACCGGGTCATTGCCCTGCTGCAAATACCGAGCGCCTTTTGAACCCAGCGTGACAATGACATGCCGAACGGGAAGGTCAGCCGCACCCATCCCGGTCTCTTGCCGCAATTGTTCGGCCTCGACCTCGTTCAGGATCAGGAAATCCAGATAGGGCAGAACCGCCTGAACCGCCTGTGCCTGAAACGGCGCGGCGGCGTAACAAACGGTCAGTCCAAGTTTGCGCCCCAACTGCGCAGCTTCAACCTGTGCGTTGGTTTCATTCTGCAGGATCAGCAGATCACCGGTGTTTGCAGATGACAGAGCCTGCCCCAGATGGCTGATATCCAAGGCGTGGTTGGCCCCCGGATAGAGGATGATCAGATTCTCACCCTCGGCATCCACCGCAATGATTGCGTGCCCCGTCGGCAGGTCCGCCTCCGAGATATAGCGTGTGTCAACGCCATATTCCGTCAGTCGATCCTTCGCCCAGCGCCCATCATGCCCGACGGCACCGATATGGCTGACGCGCGATCCGGCCCGCGCAGCCGCCACTGACATATTGGCACCTTTTCCGCCAAGGAACCGGTCCAGCCCGCGGGCGGCCAGAGTTTCCCCTGGCGCAGGCAGATGCGGCAGGTCGTAAACCATATCCGCGTTGATCGAGCCAAGGTTCCAGATCGTCATGGTTTATCCGATGTCGCACGAGGCCAGAATGGCCATGTTCAGAATATCGTTCGCTGTCGAGACGGTCGAGCAAATCTGAATCGGCTTGTCGACACCCGCCAGGATCGGCCCGATCACTGTAGCGCCGCCCATTTCCTGCATGAGCTTGGTCGAGATCGACGCTGAGTGCCGCGCGGGAACGATCAGGATGTTTGCGGGGCCGGTCAGGCGTGAAAACGGGTAAGCCGCCTGCTGATCCACGTTCAGCGCCACATCCACAGTCATCTCGCCTTCATACTCGAAGTCAACGCCGCGCTGGTCCAGAACAGTCGGGGCACGATGCATTTTCTCGGCACGTTCCGAAATCGGGTAGCCAAAAGTCGAGAAACTGACAAAGGCAACCCGAGGTTCCAGACCCATGTGCCGGGCCACTGCGGCCGAACGCTCGGCAATGTTGGCCAGATCGTTTTCATCCGGCCATTCATGCACCAGTGTATCACCGATCAGGACAATCCGGCCTTTATGCAGAAGTGCTGTCACGCCGGCGGCGCCATGGGCGGCATCGGCATCAAATACATGATTGATACGATCGATTACATGGGCCGATTTTCGTGTTGCTCCGCTAACCAGCCCGTCTCCGTGTCCGTGGGCCAGCATCAGTGAAGAGAACACGTGGCGGTCCCGCGCGGCCAGACGGTGAATATCCTTGCGGTCAAAGCCTTTGCGCTGCAAACGCTCATAGAGGAAATTCGAATAGGTCTCGAGGTGGGTGGTGTTTGCAGCATTCACAACCTCGATCTCCCGCACTGCATCGCCAAGACCGGTGGCTTCAAGTTTTTCTTTGACATCATCCGCCCGGCCGACCACGAGCGCCTTACCAAAGCCGGAACGCTGGTACATGACGGCGGCGCGCAGCACGCGGGGATCATCGCCCTCGGCAAAAATCATGCGGCTTTGCGCCTGTCGCGCCCGGGCGTTCAGCCCGCGCAGAATGCTGGCAGTCGGGTCCATCCGGGACTTCAGGCTCAGCTCGTAAGCCTCCATGTCGATGATCGGGCGGCGGGCCGCACCGGTGTCCATCCCTGCCCTTGCTACCGCTGGTGGGATGCGGTGGATCAAGCGCGGATCAAACGGCGTAGGAATGATATAATCCCGTCCGAAGGTCAGCGACTTGCCATAAGCCATCGCGACCTCATCCGGCACATCCTCTCGCGCCAGATTGGCCAGTGCATGGGCACAGGCGATCTTCATCTCGTCATTGATGGCACGCGCGTGGATGTCCAGCGCGCCGCGGAACAAATAGGGAAAGCCCAAAACGTTGTTGACCTGGTTCGGATAGTCGCTACGCCCGGTTGCCACGATGGCATCCACGCGGACCTCGTGCGCCTCTTCCGGGGTGATTTCCGGATCGGGGTTGGCCATTGCAAAGATCACCGGATTATCGGCCATGCTTGCGACCATCTCCTGCGTGACCGCACCCTTGACCGAAACGCCAAGAAAGACGTCCGCACCCTTCATGGCCTCTTCCAGAGTACGCAGATCCGTGGTGATCGCATGGGCCGACTTCCACTGGTTCATACCCTCGGTCCGGCCTTGGTAGATCACACCCTTAGTATCACAGACGATACAGTTCTCGTGCCGCGCGCCCATGGATTTGAGTAGTTCAATACACGCAATCCCTGCCGCCCCGGCTCCGTTGAGAACGATCTTCACATCCTCGATCTTCTTGCCCGAGATATGCAACGCGTTGATCAGCCCCGCCGCGCAGATCACCGCCGTGCCGTGCTGGTCGTCGTGAAAGACGGGGATGTCCATCTCTTCCTTCAGGCGCTGCTCAATGATGAAACACTCGGGCGCCTTGATGTCTTCCAGGTTGATGCCGCCGAATGTCGGCCCCATCAGACGCACCGCGCGGCAGAACTCATCCGGGTCTTCGGTATCCAGCTCGATATCAATCGAGTTCACATCCGCAAACCTTTTGAACAGGACGGATTTCCCCTCCATCACCGGTTTCGAGCCCAGCGCGCCAAGATTCCCAAGCCCCAGAACCGCCGTCCCGTTCGAGATTACGGCCACCAGGTTGCCCTTGTTGGTATAGTCATAGGCGGTCTCTGGGTTCTCGGCGATTGCTTCACATGGAACGGCCACACCCGGGCTGTAGGCAAGCGAAAGATCGCGCTGCGTGGTCATCGGGACAGTGGCCTGCACCTCCCACTTGCCGGGGGTGGGGTCGAGGTGAAAGGCCAGCGCCTCTTCTTTGGTAATCTTCGCTTTGGGCATCGGAAATGTCGTTTCTTTACATCTGTTGGGCTTTTGCCTCATAGCGCAGGCAAAGGCGCGCCTCAACGACAATACGTTTTCACCTTTCGTCGCAGGGACCGGGTTTGTAAGGTCGCGCCCGGAATACGCCAGAAGGGGGCCGCTTTGTCCACAGTCACGCCGATGATGGCGCAATACCTCGAAATCAAAGAGGCTCATGCCGACGCTCTGCTGTTTTATCGCATGGGCGATTTCTATGAGATGTTTTTTGAGGACGCCGTCAACGCAGCCGAGGCGTTGGACATCGCCCTGACAAAACGCGGCAAACACAATGGCGAAGACATTCCGATGTGCGGTGTGCCGGTGCATTCGGCAGAAGGATATTTGCTGACACTGATCCGAAAAGGCTTTCGCGTGGCTGTCTGCGAGCAGATGGAAAGCCCGGCTGAAGCCAAGAAAAGAGGCTCTAAATCAGTCGTAAAGCGTGATGTTGTACGCTTGGTGACGCCCGGAACACTGACCGAAGATGCCCTGCTTGAGGCCCGTCGCCACAACTTTCTGGCGGCCTATGCCGAAGTTCGGGATGAGGCCGCGCTGGCCTGGGCCGACATCTCGACTGGTGCGTTTCACGTGATGCCCTTGACACCGGTGCGCCTCAGCCCCGAACTCGCACGACTGGCACCGTCGGAACTGATCGTCGCCGATGGCGTGCAAGACAAACTGAATGAGCCGGTTCGTGACTTGGGTATTTCCATCACCCCTGTCGGGCGGGCCAGTTTTGACAGCACGGCGGCTGAAAAACGCATCTGCGGTTTATTTCACGTGGGTGCGCTGGATGCATTCGGAAGCTTTGGACGCGCCGAAGTGTCCGCGATGGGTGCGCTGATCGACTATCTGGAGATTACACAGAAGGGCAAACTGCCCCTGTTGCAAACGCCACTGAAGGAATCCGAAGACCGCGTTGTACAGATCGACGCTGCAACGCGCCGCAATCTGGAGCTGACCCGGTCCTTGTCTGGCGGACGTGCCGGTTCACTGCTTTCGGTAGTCGACCGAACCGTGACCCCGGGCGGTGCCCGTTTGCTTGAGCAACGTCTGTCCAGCCCCTCACGCAATCTGGAAATCATTCACGCCCGACTGGACGCGGTGAGCTTTGCGGCCGAAGATAGTCTTATTGCGTCAGACCTGCGTGAAGCTTTGCGGAAGACGCCAGATCTGGACCGCGCCCTGTCCCGCTTGTCGCTGGAGCGCGGCGGGCCTCGGGATCTTGCAGCCGTCCGAAACGGCCTGACTCAATCGGCAGCCATTGCCCAGATTTGCGCAGATCAGGATGTGCCGATTCTGCTATCAACCGCGCTTCAAAACCTTGTTGGCTTCGACGACCTGTTGAATTTACTGGATGAAACCCTGGTCGCCGAACCACCGCTTCTTGCACGTGATGGTGGTTTCATCGCTCCGGGCTTTGACGCCGAACTGGACGAGGCCCGCACCCTGCGGGACGAGGGTCGGTCCGTTATCGCCGGATTCCAGAAAAAATATTCCGAGCATACCGGCATCACGTCGTTGAAGATCAAACACAACAACGTGCTGGGATATTTCATCGAGACGACAGCGACCCATGCCGACAAGATGCTGAACCCGCCCTTCAGCGAGACCTATATCCACCGCCAGACCACCGCCAACCAAGTGCGGTTCACCACTGTTGAACTCAGCGAGATCGAAACCCGTATCCTGAATGCCGGGAATCTGGCTCTTGAGATCGAAAAACGGCTCTATCAAAGGCTATCTGACGAGATTTTGTCCCTCGCAGCACGACTGAATCAAGCTGCCCGCGGGTTGGCTGAACTGGACCTGACCACTGCCCTCGCCGATCTGGCGCGCGGGGAAAACTGGTGCAGACCACAGGTGGACGCGTCCCGCGCGTTCAACATACAGGGCGGTCGGCATCCGGTTGTCGAACACGCACTGCGCCAACAAAGCGGCGGTGCCTTCGTCGCCAATGACTGCGATCTTAGTGCCGATGACGGTGCAGCCATCTGGTTGCTGACAGGCCCAAACATGGCCGGTAAATCGACTTTCCTGCGTCAGAACGCGTTGATCGCCCTGCTGGCCCAAATGGGCAGCTTCGTCCCGGCCGAGCAGGCCCATGTCGGTGTGGTCAGCCAGTTGTTCAGCCGCGTGGGAGCCTCTGACGATCTGGCGCGGGGCCGCTCGACTTTCATGGTCGAGATGGTGGAAACCGCCGCGATTCTAAACCAGGCCGACGAACGGGCGCTTGTGGTCCTCGATGAAATCGGGCGTGGAACGGCAACTTATGACGGGCTCTCCATTGCCTGGGCGACTCTGGAGCATCTGCACGCAGCCAACAAATGTCGTGCCTTGTTTGCCACGCATTATCACGAGCTCACAGCGCTGGCCGGGACGCTGGAAGGTGTCGAGAATGCCACGGTCGCGGTGAAGGAATGGGAAGGCGAGGTGATCTTCCTGCACGAAGTCCACAAGGGTGCTGCCGACCGGTCATATGGCGTGCAGGTTGCGCAACTGGCCGGGCTGCCCGCATCCGTGGTAGAACGCGCCCGCATTGTACTGAACCAACTGGAGAAAACAGAGCGCGAAGGTGGAAAGCAAAAGGCGCTGATCGACGATCTGCCACTGTTTTCTGCTGCACCACCACCGCCGCCCGCACCCAAGGCATCGGCGGTCAACGATATGCTGAACGACATCCTGCCGGACGAGCTTACGCCACGAGAGGCACTTGACCTGATCTACAAATTGAAAGAGGCGGCCAGATTCTGACCGCCCCTGCACCTTCAAAAGCTCTTGCGCCGGAGGTTTGGCTTTTATGAAGCCGATCAGCTTGCAGGCATGGAAGAAACGCCCACCTGCGCCGGACGCAGCAGGCGATCGTGCAACATAAATCCTTCTGCGGACACCTGAATGATGTCTCCTGCCTTGGTTCCGGGAACCGGTGCCTCGAACATGGCCTCGTGCACGTTCGGATCAAACCGGTCGCCCACTTCGGGCGTGATCACTTCGATACCATGCTTGTGGAACACGTCCTTCAATGCACGCATGGTCAGTTCAACACCTTCCAGCAAACCAGCAGCGACTTCTTTCTGCTCATCCGTCGCGGCTTCAAGGGCGCGTTTCATGTTGTCGTATACGGGCAGCATATCACGGGCCAGCTTGGACCCGCCATACTGTTCAGCATCGCGGCGTGCCTTGTCACTCCGCTTGCGCATGTTTTCGGCATCCGCCAATGCCCGGATGAACTTGTCTTTGTAGTCGTCCCGTTCGGCTCGCAGCGCGTCCAGCTCCAGTTCCTCTTCGCTGAAGTCCATCAGCTCTTCGGCCAGTTCTTCCGCCTCGGCGGTTGCGATATCGTCCAGAAAATCTTCGTTCTTGGGCTCTGCCATCTCTTACCCTCTAGCTCCGGTCGGATATCAGCTTGCCGACCAGTTGCGCCGTATAATCCACGATCGGTACGATCCGCCCATAATTCAGGCGTGTGGGCCCGATGACCCCGACCGCACCGATTATCTTTCGATCAGCGTTCATATAAGGAGACACCACCAAAGAGGAACCCGAAAGTGAGAAAAGTTTGTTCTCAGAGCCGATAAAAATGCGCACACCCTCACCGTCTTCAGTCAATTCAAGGAATTCGGCGATGTCTCGCTTGCGTTCCAGATCGTCAAACAGGGTGCGAATGCGGTCAAGTTCCTCGGCCTGACCGGGTTCGTTGAGAAGATTCGCGCGCCCGCGCACGATCAAACGCGCCGAGTCGCTTCCGTCTCCGTCCCAAACGGCCATCCCGCCTTCAACCATCTCACGCGCCAAAATGTCGATTTCCTGCTTACGTGCGTCGATCTGCGTCTGCATCTGCCGCCGCACTTCGCTGAGTGTCCGCCCCTCGATGAGCGCGTTCAGGAAGTTCGCGGCCTCACGCATTGAACTGGGTGTTTGCCCCGGTGGCGGTGTGAACAAACGGTTTTCCACATGACCGTCCGAGAAAACCAGAACCACCAAAGCCCGATCATGGCCCAGAGAAACAAACTCGATATGTTTGATTTCCGATTCATGCTTGGGCGTCAAAACCAGTGACGCCCCTTGTGTCACGTGTGACAAGGCAGAACCGACACGGTCCAGCATTCCGCCAACATCACCCGTGTTAGAGCCTAGTGTCTGTTCCAGTTTCTGCCGGTCATCGGCGCCCAGGTCTCCGACTTCAAGCAATCCGTCCACAAACATTCGCAGACCTTGCTGCGTCGGGATTCGACCAGCGCTGACATGGGGGCTGTCCAGAAGGCCCAGAAACTCCAGATCCTGCATCACATTTCGGACAGTTGCGGCGCTGACTTTTTCAGACAACGTGCGTGCCAAAGTACGACTGCCAACGGGCTCTCCGCTTTCCAGATAGCTCTCGACAATCAGCCGGAACACTTCACGTGACCGGTCGTTCATCTCGTCCAGAATCTTGCTCGCTTCGCTCATGCGTGTTCCCCTGCTCGCTTGTCATTAAATAGCAGGCAAATGAAAGGTCAATCGGGGTTGCATCCTAAGGCACGGGGACGTTATCCCCAACCCAGCAAACAAAGGAATTCCGATGCGACCCTCTGGAAGAGATTTAAGCGAAATGCGCGCCGTTTCAATCGAGACGGGGTTCACAAAACATGCCGAAGGTTCCTGCCTGATCAAAATGGGCGACACACACGTTTTGTGCACGGCAACGATCGAAGATCGCGTGCCGCCGTTTATCAAGGGATCGGGCCTTGGGTGGGTCACAGCCGAATACGGAATGCTGCCCCGCGCCACCAATACACGGATGCGGCGCGAGGCGGCTTCGGGCAAACAGGGGGGCCGTACGGTCGAAATCCAGCGCCTGATCGGCCGCGCCCTGCGCGCCGGTGTCGACCGGGTTGCTCTGGGAGAGCGTCAGATCACCGTAGACTGCGACGTGATCCAGGCTGATGGTGGCACCCGCTGCGCCTCGATCACTGGCGGCTGGGTCGCGCTGCGGCTGGCTGTGAACAAGCTGATGAAAACCGGCGATGTGATCTCGGACCCGCTGGTTGATCCAGTCGCCGCCGTGTCTTGCGGCATCTATGCGGGTCAGCCGGTACTGGACCTTGATTACCCCGAAGACAGCGAAGCGGGCGTAGATGGTAACTTCATCATGACCGGATCCGGCAAACTGATCGAAGTACAGATGTCCGCTGAAGGCTCTGTTTTCAGCCGTGCGCAAATGGATCAACTGATGGATCTGGCGGAAAAAGGCGTCTCTGAACTGGCTGCCGCGCAGAAAGCCGCCACCGCATGACCCGCAAATTCGACGGGGACAGGTTACTGGTCGCCACCCATAACAAGGGTAAGCTCGAGGAGATGGCGCATCTTCTTGAGCCCTTCGGCGTGACAGTTGTTGGTGCCGGCGAATTGAACCTGCCGGAACCCGAAGAGACCGAGGACACCTTTGTTGGTAATGCGCGGATCAAGGCCCATGCGGCCGCCAAAGCCACCGGCCTGCCTGCTCTGTCGGACGATTCCGGGATCACTATCGATGCGCTGAACGGCGCACCTGGTGTTTACACCGCCGATTGGGCCGAAACCGACAATGGCCGTGATTTTCTGATGGCCATGACCCGCGCCCATGATGAGCTCGAAGCGAAAAATGCACCTCACCCCCGCACCGCCCAATTCCGCAGTACACTGGTTCTGGCCTGGCCCGACGGGCACGACGAAGTGTTCGAAGGCGTTGCACCCGGTCATCTGGTCTGGCCGATCCGCGGCGAAGGTGGGTTTGGCTATGACCCAATGTTTGTCCCCGACGGGTACGACATTACCTTTGCTGAAATGGATCGCTGGGAAAAGAACAAGATCAGCCATCGCGGCCGCGCGGTGGCGATGTTCGTGAAAGGCTGCTTTGGCGGATGATTTGCGCAACGGGGGCTATGGCCTGTATGTGCACTGGCCCTTTTGCGAGGCCAAGTGCCCCTATTGCGATTTCAACAGCCATGTTTCCAGAATTATTGATCAAAAACAATGGGTTGATGCCTATCTGAGCGAACTTCGCCGTTCCGCCTCTGAAACGCCGGATCGGGTGCTGAACACGATCTTTTTTGGTGGCGGCACGCCTTCTTTGATGGATCCGGAAACCGTTGCAGCTGTGATCGATGGGGCGCGTGCGCTCTGGCACCCGGCCAATGACATGGAAATCACGCTCGAAGCCAATCCCGGCTCGGTTGAAGCCGGTCGGTTTTCGGCTTACCGCGATGCTGGGGTTAATCGGATATCGATGGGCATTCAGGCCCTGAATGATGAAGATCTGAGGCGGCTGGGGCGGATCCATACGGTGGCCGAGGCCCGGGCCGCCTTTGATACAGCCCGAAATTGCTTTGAGCGTGTCAGCTTTGACCTGATCTATGCGCGCCAACACCAAACGCTGGAAGCCTGGCGTACAGAACTGACCGAAGCGCTGTCGATGGCTATAGACCACCTGTCACTATATCAATTGACAATCGAAGACGGGACGGCCTTTGGGGATCGGTATGCGGTGGGTAGATTACGCGGCCTGCCAGAAGATGACAGTGCCGCCGATATGTATCTGGCGACGCAGGAAATATGCGAGGCACATGGCTTGCCGGCCTACGAAGTTTCCAACCACGCCCGCCCCGGCGCGGAATCGCAGCACAACCTTATTTACTGGCGGTATGGCGACTATGTTGGCATTGGGCCCGGCGCCCATGGGAGGATTACCCTGAATGGTCAGAAATACGCGACCGAAACCTATCTGAACCCCCAGCGCTGGCTTGATACCGCCAAAAAAGGTAACGGAGAAAAGGACCGCAGCGTATTGTCGCTTGAAGATCAGGCAAATGAATACCTTATGATGGGTATGCGGCTTACTGAAGGCCTAGATATAGACAGGTGGCAAGCCCTTTCTGGTCGCTCTCTTCCCTCCGAAACCATGGATCACCTGACTGACATCAACATGGTTCAGCGCAGGAACAGACGCCTGATAGCCACATCAGACGGGCGCGCCGTATTGAACGCAGTCATCCGGGAGCTGTTGGACTGAGTATGCAGTATCTTTGGGCCGGACTGGGATTGCTTTGCGTTGCGATGGCGGTTGTTGGGGTTGTTCTACCCCTTCTTCCAACAGTGCCATTTCTTCTGCTTGCCGCGTTTTTCTTCGCCCGCTCATCCTCGCGGCTGCACAATTGGCTTGTGAGTCATCAGCTTTTTGGGCCATTGATTCTTGATTGGCAAAGTTCCGGCGCCATTCGACCGGTCGCAAAAAGGGCGGCAACCGTCTCGATCGCCGCCGTTTTCGGAATCTCTGTTATGCTGTCCGCACCGCCTTTTGTGTTGATCATTCAGGCCGTTGTGCTGGGCGGCGTCATGATCTTTATCTGGTCACGGCCTAACGGCTGAGCTTAGCGCACAAATCGTCCAGCTGATCCAGGTTCTCGTAGGTCAGAACGACTTGTCCTGTTTCCGTTCCGGCCTTGTGATTGATCGACACTTTCATCGCCAGGATCGCGGATAGGTCCTTTTCCAACGCACGTGTGTCTGCATCCTTTCCAGCATCCAGATTTCGGGCGCGAGGTGCAGATCGCTCAACGCCGCCTTGCTGCTGTTTTTTGACCAAAGCCTCGGTTGCGCGCACCGATAAGCCATCCTTGACGATCTGTTTCGCAAGTTCCGACGGATTTTCGGCCGTAATCAGGGCCCTGGCGTGCCCCGCAGATAGTTTTCCTTCAATAACAAGGGCTTGTACATCCATCGGCAAGGACAGAAGCCGCAAAAGGTTCGCAATGTGGCTGCGGCTCTTGCCCAGGGCCTCGGCCAGCTTTTCCTGCGTGTGCCCAAATCGATCCATCAACTGCTTATAGCCAGCGGCCTCTTCCACCGCGTTCAGATCTGCACGTTGGATGTTTTCAATAATCGCAACTTCCAACACTTCCGTGTCATCGAATTCACGCACAATGACCGGAACATCGTGCAGCTGCGCCATCTGCGCCGCGCGCCAACGGCGTTCGCCTGCGACAATCTCATATTCTCCTGAACCTGTCGCGCGAACGATCAGGGGCTGAATGATGCCTTTTTCCTTTACCGACGCCGCCAGCTCGTCTAGCTGCTCAGGAATGAATGTGCGGCGCGGCTGGTTCGGGTTGGCTTTCAGCTTTTCAATCGGGACTTTCAGATCAGGCCTGCGCGCATCCACTGAGGCCCGACCTTCTGCTTCAGGATTTACATCTGCCATAAGGGCAGACAGGCCCCGCCCCAACCCTCTGGATTTTGCTTTCTTGGCGCTCATGTCGCCCTCCTCATTCCCGCTCAGGCTGCGGTTTTGTTGTTCTTGTGCATGATCTCGCGAGCAAGATGTCGATACGCCATTGCTCCAAGCGATCCCGAGTCATATTGCAAGACCGGCAACGCATATGACGGCGCTTCGCTGACCCGCACATTTCTGGGTATCTTGGTTTTAAAAACCATCTCACCCAGATTGTCACGTGCGTCCTTTTCGACCTGGCGGGACAAGTTGTTGCGGTTATCATACATGGTCAACACAACACCTTCGATTCTCAGATCTGGATTCGCCGTTTGGCGAACCTCTCGAATCGTCAGCATCAATTGCGACAGTCCTTCAAGGGCAAAGAACTCACTCTGCAACGGCACAAGTACCGAGTGTGCAGCAACCATTGCATTTACGGTCAGCAAGTTTAGGGACGGTGGGCAATCGATTAGAACAAAATCAAACTCAAATGCATCTATGGCTGTCTGCCGCAGCGCATCATGTAAAAGGTAACTGCGTTTTTCGTTTGAGATCAGTTCAATATCGGCGGAACTCAAGTCGACGGTGGCCGGTACTACGAAAAGGCCTCCAATTTCAGTTTCCTGAACCACTGCTTCTAGTGGCGCCTCGTCGAGGATCAGGTCATAAGTTGTCCAGTCCCGATCTTCGACACCCAAACCAGTTGAAGCGTTCCCCTGTGGATCGAGATCAACCACCAGAACTCTACAACCGGCCTCAGCTAATCCAGCAGCAAGATTAATAGCTGTGGTTGTTTTCCCGACCCCACCCTTCTGATTAGCAACAGCAACTATCCGAGGCCCTGAAGGTCGAGATAAATCAACCACGTGATACTCCATTTATCTTAAGGATAACGGCTTGAGGTTCAGTTAAACTTGTAATCGCCTCTGCCTCGAATTTCCATTCCTCACGTGCGTCTTCCATCTCTTTTTTCCAATTTGCGCCTTTGGGCAACAATGCTGTCCCGTTGGTGTGTAAATGTCTGTCACAAAAGGATAATAATGTACGCAAGTCAGCCAATGCACGCGCTGAAACGATGTTTACCGCCAAAGGATCAACCATCTCAATCCTTTTTGAAGTCACTGCGCATCTTATTCCGCATTCCCGGGCAACGTTGCGCAAGAAAGCTGATTTTCGCTGATCACTTTCTATCATATTGAATGAGGCGCTTGGATTTTCTTCCGCGGCGAGGATAGCACAAACCATACCCGGGAACCCGCCTCCACTTCCCAGATCCGCCCAGGTGTCAAAACTGTCAGCGCACCGATAGACTTGCACGGAATCCAGAATATGCCGGTCCCAGATATACTCCAGGCTGTTCCGCGACACGAGGTTGATCTTTGGATTCCAACGTTTCACCAGTTCAACATAAGTCGTGAGGCGTTCGAATGTTTCACGTGAAACATTCAGGTCATCAAACTTCGAATAATCAACCATCATGCTTGGCGAGCTCTTTGATCCCGGCGCAGTTTTGCCAGAACGAGCGTCAGCGCTGCCGGCGTGACCCCCTCGACACGGCTTGCCTGAGCGATATTTGCAGGCTTTGCTTGCGACAGCTTCTGTTTCATCTCCGAAGACAGGCCGTCCAAAGCAAAATAGTCGAACTCATGCGGGATGACATAGGATTCATCCCGCTTCATTGCTTCAACGTCCCGCTTTTGTCTGGCAATGTAGTTGGCATACAAGGCGTCCCGCTCGATCTGGAGCCTGATTTTTAGGTCAACATCCTGCAAATCAGGAACAAGAGGCAGCAAATCTTCAAACGAGGTGTCGGGGAATGCGAGAATTGCCATCCCATCCCTACGGTTTCCATCCTGATTAACGTTTATACCGGCGGCGAGAACTTCCTTGGGCGTATAAGTCCGTTCCGTCAGCTTTGACTTCACGCTTTCAAGTTGGTGCATTTTATCTTCGAACTGAACTTTGCGCTCTTGTCCGATGCACCCCAATTCCAAACCAAGCTGTGTCAGCCGTTGATCAGCATTGTCGGCGCGCAGAGATAGCCGGAATTCCGCACGCGACGTGAACATGCGGTAGGGTTCGGCAACTCCTCGAGTTGTCAAATCATCGATCATTACGCCAATATAACTGTCGGATCGCATAAAATGGATGGGTTCTCGCCCTTGGGTCTCCAACGCCGCATTGAGGCCGGCAACCATGCCCTGAGCTGCGGCTTCCTCATATCCTGTGGTCCCATTTATCTGGCCCGCTAGATATAGTCCGGGAACAGTTGGCAAGGATAAAGAAGCACTCAGGACGCGCGGATCAACATAGTCGTATTCGATTGCATATCCTGGTTGCAGAATATCTGCATTCTCCAATCCCTTAATCGATCGCACATAGTCTAGTTGAACGTCTTGCGGCAATGACGTCGAGATACCGTTCGGATAGATCGTGTGATCATTGACCCCTTCGGGCTCAAGGAAGATTTGATGCGATTCCTTATCCGCGAATCGTACGATCTTGTCTTCAATCGATGGACAATAGCGCGGGCCTACTCCATCAATGCGACCGCCATACATCGCGGATTTCGAAAGATTCGCAGCGATGATCTCATGTGTTCGCGCATTTGTGTGTGTAATTCCGCAGGAAATCTGGGGCGCGAAAACGGATTGAGACATAAAAGAAAACAGGGTTGGCTCATCATCACCGTCCTGCCTTTCAAGATCCGACCAATCAATGCTCCGACCATCTAGGCGCGGCGGCGTCCCGGTTTTCAATCGTCCCATGGGAAGATTGTATCTTTCCAACCGTTCAGCCAGTTTAACGGAAGGTCGATCCCCCATTCTCCCACCGGGACGAGACACGTCACCTATGTGAATGACACCCCTTAGAAATGTACCGGAGGTCAGGATAACGGCGCGCGCAGAAAGTTCTGATCCATCAGAAAGAGCAACACCTGCAACCTTCTCACCGATCATTAGAAAATCGACAACCTCTCCTACAACAACGGACAGGTTATCCTGTTTCTCTGTTTCCTGTTGCATAGCAAGCCGATACAGGGCGCGATCTGCCTGCGTTCTCGGCCCCTGTACGGCCGGCCCTTTTCGACGGTTCAACAAACGAAACTGTATGCCCGCCTGATCCGCCACACGACCCATGACGCCATCCAAGGCGTCAATCTCACGCACAAGATGGCCCTTTCCCAAACCTCCAATCGCCGGATTGCAGGACATAACGCCGATGTCTGTTGCAGACAACGTCACCAGTGCAGTTGTTGCGCCCATCCTTGCTGATGCATGAGCGGCCTCGGTTCCGGCATGGCCTGCGCCAATGACGATGACATCAAACTTCGAATGTTTCACGTGAAACACTCCTTACTTTCCCAAACAGAAGCTGGAGAAGATTTCATCCAACAGAGTTTCGACATCTATTCTGCCCACCAGAGATTCAAGGGCACGAATTGCAGTTCTCAACTCCTCTGCAGCGATATCATACAGGTCCGGACCTGATTCCAGAACCGAGATTGCAGATATGAGTGAGTCCAATGCACTTTTGATTGCAACGCGATGGCGTTCCCGTGTTGCAATACCATGGCTAGTAGTTCTCTTACTCAGTACACACGAAATCTGGTTTACAAGTGCGTCTATTCCCTGGCCTGTTTTCCCAGATACACCCTGCCCGTCAATACCCCGAAGGTCCGCTTTGGGCAGAACATGAATATCACCATCTTGCATCTCCACACCCAAGATTTCCGGTGTTTCAGACAAGAAAACGCGAAGGTCAGCGGCCTCCGCTCTGCTACGCGCAAGCTCGATGCCCAGGTTTTCGACATGATCTTCAGTCTGTCGCAGCCCCGCCGTATCCAGCAAGGTCACTGGTAAACCAGCCAGATCCATTCGAACTTCGATCACATCGCGCGTGGTTCCGGCGTATTCCGAAGTAATAGCCGCCTCACGGCCTGCCAATGCATTTAAAAGAGTGGATTTTCCCGCATTTGGAAGGCCGACGATCGCAACCTCGAACCCTGTACGTATTCGCTCGGCAATTTTGACGCCGTCTGCCTCACGGTGAAGATCTGACATGACACCTTGGATCAGGGCGCGCACTTCCGGCGTCACATCAGTAGGAACTTCTTCATCAGCAAAATCGATGACAGCTTCCAACAGGGACGCAGCCCGTATCAAATCCCTGCGCCACCGTTCTGCCAAGGTGCCCAGCTCGCCCGCCAAAATGGTCTGAGCTTGCTTGCGTTGTGCTTCCGTTTCTGCATCGATTAGATCGGCCAGACCTTCAACCTGAGTCAGGTCCATCTTGCCATTTTCCAGTGCCCGGCGTGTAAACTCACCCGGTTCAGCGATGCGCAACCCTTCCGTATCAGACAGGCAGCGCAGCACTGCGTTGACAGAGGCTGTGCTTCCATGAATCTGAAGCTCGGCCACGTCCTCACCGCTAAAGCTAGCCGGGGCCTGGAACGTCAAGACCAATCCGTCGTCCAAACGTGCTCCGCCATGATCCATCAGAGTGCGCAGGACCATGCCACGCCTTGGCAACGCACCACCAGTCAGGCGCGCCGCTGCTGAATGCGAGTCTGGACCTGAGAGGCGGATGACCGCCACCCCAGCTTTGCCCTGCGCGCTGGCCAAGGCGAATATCGTATCCATTCGAAGGCCTCGCTAGAGTTTAAGACCTGTGTCAGGTGTTCATCGAATCGAAGAACTCACTGTTGGTCTTGGTCTGCTTCAACTTGGACAACAGGAACTCGATCGCGTCAGTCGTTCCCATCGGGTTGAGGATACGGCGCAGAACGAAGGTCTTGGCCAGATCGCCCTTGTCGACCAGCAGTTCCTCTTTCCGCGTGCCGGACTTGAGGATGTCGATCGCCGGGAACACGCGTTTGTCCGCAATCTTGCGATCAAGAACGATTTCCGAGTTACCTGTACCTTTAAATTCTTCGAAGATGACCTCGTCCATCCGACTGCCGGTGTCGATCAGTGCGGTGGCGATGATGGTCAGCGAGCCACCTTCTTCGATATTCCGCGCAGCACCAAAGAACCGCTTGGGCCGTTGCAGAGCATTCGCATCCACACCACCGGTCAGAACTTTACCCGAGGATGGCACCACGGTGTTAAACGCCCTACCAAGTCTTGTGATCGAATCGAGAAGAATAACAACATCTCGTTTGTGCTCAACCAAACGCTTGGCTTTTTCGATGACCATTTCTGACACGGCCACGTGGCGGGTCGCGGGTTCATCAAAGGTCGAAGACACAACCTCACCCTTCACCGAGCGCTGCATGTCCGTCACCTCTTCGGGGCGTTCGTCGATCAGCAGGACAATCAGATAGCACTCTGGGTGGTTCTGTTCGATCGAATGCGCGATGTTCTGCAGGATCACCGTTTTACCGGTCCGCGGCGGTGCCACGATCAGAGAACGCTGGCCTTTACCGATCGGCGAGACCAGATCAATAACACGGGCCGATTTGTCCTTGATGGTGGGATCCTCGATCTCCATCTTCAAACGCTCGTCCGGATACAGCGGCGTCAGGTTGTCAAAGGCAATCTTGTGCTTGGCTTTTTCCGGTTCTTCAAAATTGATCTTGGTAACTTTGGTCAGCGCAAAGTAACGCTCGTTCTCATCAGGTGCCTTGATATCACCTTCAACCGTATCTCCGGTCCGCAGCGAGTGCAGGCGGATCATTTCAGGCGAAACATAGATGTCATCCGGACCCGGCAGATAGTTCGCCTCGGGCGAGCGCAGGAAACCGAAGCCGTCCTGAAGAACCTCAAGCACGCCATCGCCACCAACGGTCCAGCCCTCATCCGCGCGTTCGCGCAAGATCTGGAACATCATCTCGCCTTTTCGCATGGTCGAGGCGTTTTCGATTTCCAGTTCTTCGGCCATCGCCAGAAGATCTTTTGGGCTCTTAGCCTTGAGATCGGCCAGATTCAGAGATTCAGTTGTCATTATACAAACCTTCACCGCTGAGACTGCGGCACGAAGTGGAATTTCAGAACGGAAGATACGCCGCCCGGACGGGCGCGTTGATCCCTACATAAGCTCAGCGCTGCGCGAAGTCAAACAGGCCTTCAGAACTTCAGAACGACCGCCAGAACGATGGCAACCATCAAAACGGTCGGGACTTCGTTCATCATGCGAAACTGCCGCCCAGTGAGCTTGTTTCGCCCTTCCAGGAAATCCTTGCGTCGCGCCATCAACCAGTGATGAAACCATGTCATACCAATCACGGCAGCGCCCTTGACCCAGGGCCAGGACCAATCCCATCCCACGATGCCCGGCGTAAACACCATGATCAAGCCACAGACCCACGCAACGATCATCGCCGGGCTCATGATCACACGCAGCAGCTTTTCTTCCATTTCAAAGAAAATTTCCTGTGCGCCATCGACGGCCTGAGCTTTCTCAACGTGATAGACAAACAATCTGGGCAGATAGAACAGGCCTGCCATCCACGAGATCACGGCCATGATATGGAGTGACTTCACCCACGGATACAGCGTGAAAAGAAGATCGGTCATATTGGCTCCAGGCATTGCTCGGAACCCTCCCTAATAAAAAAATAAGAAAAGAAAAAGGATGATGGTTTTGTAGAGTGAGCAAAATCCGTGGATTACTTTTTTACACATGTGTTTTCCCCAAGTGGACAGAACACGGCATTTTTCGGTCGATTCTGTTGATTTATGTTTTTATGGATTAAAATCAACATGTTAATCACGGCGCTCCTTATTCCACTTGGGGATAACTGGTAGGAGAATTTGGGATATCGAGGTTTTCCAGAGAAACTGACTTATCCTTGTCCGGACTGGATGGGATTTGAGCGACTCGGGGATCTCTGTCGCGAAATCCCCGGGGTTGCGTGTCAACCGGAAAACCATACAAAGCACCCCTGAACTCTCAATGATTTGCGCACGGGGTTTTCCACATGTCTGTCCCCATTCTTCTTGCTTCCGGGTCCGCTATTCGCGCGCAGCTGCTTGAAAATGCAGGTGTACCGTTCGTGGTACAAACCGCGCGCGTGGATGAAGAGACGGCCAAACGCGCCTTGCTGGCTGAAAACGCAACACCACGGGATATTGCCGACACGCTCGCTGAAATGAAAGCGCGGAAGGTCAGTGACAAAAATCCCGGAGCTATGGTTCTGGGGTGCGATCAGGTTCTGGATTTTGACGGCCAGTTGCTGTCGAAACCGGAATCCCCCGAACAGGCGCTGGACCAGCTGAAAGCCATGCGAGGCAAGCGGCACATGCTTTTGTCCGCAGCCGTGATCTATCAGAATGGTGAGCCGATCTGGCGGCATGTGGGACAGGTGCGGTTGCGGATGCGGGCCAGTTCTGACGCCTATCTGAAAGACTATGTTGCGCGAAACTGGGACAGTATCCGACATGCTGTCGGAGCCTATAAGCTGGAAGAAGAAGGTGTCCGCCTGTTCGCCACCATTGACGGCGACTATTTTAACGTTTTGGGTATGCCCCTGTTGGAGCTGCTCAACTTTCTGGCTGTCAAAGGGGTAATTGATCAATGACGGACTATCGGGTTCCATTGGCCGGAGTTATTGGACATCCCATTGGTCACTCACGGTCCCCCAAACTGCATGGTCATTGGCTGAAAACATATGGTCTTGCCGGTCATTACATTCCGATGGATGTGGCACCCGTCGATCTGGAAGCTGTGCTACGCACCCTGCCCAAGGCGGGTTTCGTCGGCGCCAATGTCACGGTCCCCCACAAAGAAGCCGCCTTGAAGATCGCCGATCATGCGTCTGACCGCGCAACGGTGATAGGTGCTGCGAACACTCTGGTGTTTCGTGAAGATGGCTCAATCCATGCAGACAACACAGACGGGTACGGGTTCATGGAGAATCTTCGCAATGGTGCACCGGACTGGAATGCAAAGGACGGGCCGGCTGTTGTGTTCGGGGCCGGTGGGGCCGCTCGCGCCGTTCTGCAAGCGCTGTCTGACGCTGGTGTGCCGGAAATCCTGCTGACCAACCGAACCCGCGCCCGTGCGGATCATTTGAAAGAGGAATTCGGTCAACGCATCCGCGTGGTGGATTGGGTTCAGGCCGGAAATGTCATCGAAAACGCAGAGCTCGTGGTAAACACGACCTCGTTGGGAATGCAGGGCCAACCGGAATTGCGGGTTCCGCTCGATGGGTTGCAGCCCGGTGCCGTGGTGACAGATCTGGTTTATGTGCCTTTGAAAACCCGCCTGTTGCAAACCGCAGAACAGGCAGGGTGCACCGCAGTCGATGGGCTGGGCATGTTGTTGCACCAGGCAGTACCCGGTTTCGAACGCTGGTTCGGCGTGCGCCCCGAAGTTGATGCTGATGCGCGTGCGGCGGCGATGGCATGAGTTTCGCACTTGGCCTGACCGGTTCCATCGGCATGGGCAAAAGCACAACGGCGCAGATGTTCGTCGAAGAAGGCTGTGCCTTGTGGGATGCGGATGCGGCGGTGCATCGCCTGTACTCCAAGGGTGGCGCGGCCGTTGGCCCCATGGAACGAACGTTTCCGTCGTCCATTCTGGACGGTGCGGTCAACCGGGATGCGTTGAAACGGATTATTGCCGCCGATCCTGCTGCGCTGAAAACCATCGAAGCTATCGTCCACCCTCTGGTCGCTGCTGACCGCGCAGCATTTCGTGAAGACGCGACAAACGACATTTTGGTGTTCGATATTCCGCTTCTGTTTGAAACGGGCGGTGACGCGGCAATGGACGCGGTGGCGTGTGTTTCGATCCCGGCCAGCGAGCAAAAGCGGCGCGTCATGGAACGGGGTACAATGACTGAGACGCAGTTCGAGCAAATCCGTGACAAACAGATGCCGAATGACGAGAAATGCGCGCGGTCGGATTACGTGATCGTGACTGACACTCTGGACCACGCTCGCGCGCAGGTGCAGGATGTGGTCAGGCAGATACGGGCGGGGATGGCAAATGCGTGAAATTGTACTCGATACAGAAACCACTGGATTCGATCCCGAAAGCGGTGATCGGATCGTGGAAATCGGCGCGGTTGAACTGTGGAATCACGTCGCAACGGGTGAGACGTATCACGTTTACATCAACCCTGAACGCTCGATGCCGGAAGAGGCATTTGGTGTGCATGGCATCGGCCCGGACCTGTTGGAAAACCCGCGTCCGCCGGAAAAGGGTGAAGTGACGCTGAAAGACAAACCGGTTTTTGCCAAGATCGGTCACGCTTTTCGTGAATTCGTTGGCGATGCTCAGTTGGTGATCCACAATGCATCTTTCGACATGAAGTTCCTGAATGCCGAGCTGAAATGGATGGGTGCCCCGCTCATCCTGATGGAACAGGCGCTGGATACGCTGGCGATAGCGCGCAAACGGTTTCCCGGCTCTCCGGCCTCATTGGACGCGCTTTGCCGCCGCTTCAATATCGACAACTCGAACCGTGTTCTGCACGGCGCGTTGCTCGACTCTGAAATCCTGGCAGAGGTTTATCTTGAACTGATCGGAGGACGACAGCCCGATTTTGGCCTGTCGACATCTGCATCCTCTGCGGCAGGTGGCAGTGATGATTGGCGACCGACACCACGTGCCATACCGCTGCCATCCCGAATTACCGAGGATGAGCTCGCAGCACATGAAGCTTTCGTGGAAAAACTGGGCGACAGCGCCCTGTGGACCCGCGCCTGATCCGGTCAGGCACGGGCCAAAACCTCAGGCGTCTGTCTTCTGGGACTGTTCGGCCTGACGACGCATCACTTCGTTGCGATACAGGGCGACGAAATCGATATTGTCCAGATTCACCGGTGGGAAACCGCCGTCACGGGTGATGTCGCTGACAATGCGGCGTAGGAACGGGAACAGCATCCGCGGGCATTCGATCATCAGGAACGGGTGCAGCTGGTCTTCCGGCACACCTTCCACGTGGAACAGGCCGCAATAGTCCAGCTCACACAGGAACAGAACGTCTTCCAGGCCTTTGGCTTTGGATGTCAGGTTCAGCTTGACGGACACTTCGAACTGGTGGTCTGCCGTGCGTTTTTTGGCGTCCAGATTCACCTGAACCGCGATTTCGGGCTGTACGTCACCGGAAACACCCTTCTGGGCCATCACGTTCTCAAAGGACATGTCGCGGATGAACTGCCCCAGAACACGCATCTGAACTTGCGGGGCGGCTTTGGCCGCAGTGTTTTCTGCAGCGTTTTCTTCGGCCATGGATCTACTCCAAAAATGAAATTCGCCACTGCTTATCAAGTTGGGGGCGGCACCTCAATGCCGGTGGGGGCCCTCGACCCATTTAGACGGTTTTGACGGATCATTTTTCGGGCGAACTTCGGTGAAGTCGCCGTCTATGATGTCACCCTGATCGAGCGGATTTCCCCGTGACTGAAAACCGGGGCCCTGACCCATCTGAAACTGGGAAACGGTGACTTTCGATCTCAGGTACCTGAAAACCGCGACCCGCACGCCCGGAACAAGCAACGCAAATCCAATGGCATCAGTGAAGAATCCCGGCGTAAGCAACAAAGCGCCCGACAAGAGGATCATTGCACCATGCGCCAGCGGTTCGGTCGGGTCGTCAAGTTCGGCAAACGACCGTTGCAGGTTTCCCAACGCCATGCGACCTTGTGTCCGCACCAAAACCGTGCCCAAAACCGCTGTCAGTACTACGATGGCAAGGGTTGGCCACAAGCCGATCAACCCGCCGACCTGAATAAACAGCGCGATCTCGATGATGGGCACCAACAAAAATGCCAAGAACAGATACATTTGCGTTATCCTTTCCATTAGGCCGGGCTGTGGACTTGCCACCTACGGTCACCTACATAGTGGCATGAGGCCGCGTATACAAAGCCGCGGTCCTGAAAAGAGGATGAAATGAACGAACCCATGATCCAGTTGCTGGTCCTGGCCGGAATTGCCGTTTTCCTGATCCTGCGCCTCAAGAGCGTATTGGGCACGCGTGAAGGTTTTGAAAAACCACCCGTGCAGCAGCAACCCGAAGCGCATAAATCGCGCCGCGATTTCGAAGTGATCGAAGGCGGCCCGGATCATGACATCACCGACCATGTCCCGGAAGACAGCGAACAGGCGCAAACACTGGCAGCGATGAAACGCGTTGAACCCAGTTTTTCCGTCAGCGAGTTTGTTCAGGGTGCGCGCGGTGCCTATGAAATGATCCTGATGGGGTATGAAAAGGGAAATCTGGATGAGATCCAACCATTCCTGTCGGAGGAAGTTTTTGAGTCCTTCGTTGCGGGTGTCTCTGCACGAGAAGATCAGGGCCTGACGATCGAGGCTGAGTTTATCGGTGTCCGAGAAACAGCCCTGACGGATGTCAAATTCGACAAGGATACCAATCAGGCCGAGATCACCATGAAATTCGTGGGTGAGCTGACTTCGGTTGTGCGGGATCGCGGTGGCGATATCGTAGAAGGCAGCCCCAATACCGTGAAACGCCAAAAGGACAGTTGGACCTTTGCCCGAGTGATGGGCAAGGACGATCCAAACTGGCTGCTTGTTGCCACGGACGCATGATTGCCACGCTCCGGTCGCTTTTACTGGTCGGTGCAATGACCATTGCCAGCGCTGCCGGGGCCGAGGCAACGCGATCCATTCTGTCGTTCGATGATCTGCGTGGTTGGGCCGAGGATGACCACGGTGCAGCCCTTTCGGTTTTTCTGAACACCTGCGGGGATCTGAAAGATCCCGATTGGCGGGCCCTGTGCGGTGTGGCAAGAACCTATGATGCGGAAGCGGCAAGGGCGTTTTTTGAACTCTTCTTTCGCCCTGTTCTGGTTGAAGATGGCGAGGAAGCCTTGTTCACAGGGTATTTCGAACCCGAGCTTGATGGTGCGCGTACCCGGACGGATCGTTTCAGGTACCCCATCTACAAGATGCCGCCCGAGGCCCGCGCTGAGGGGTCCTGGCTGAGCCGGCGAGAAATTCTGACCAGTGATGTGATGCAAGGCCGCGGGCTTGAGATTGCCTGGGTCGATGACCCCGTAGAGTTGTTTTTTCTGCAAATCCAGGGTTCGGGCCGCGTTCGATTGCCGGATGGCGGCGCCTTGCGCGTCGGATATGGCGGCGCGAATGGTCACCCCTATAGGTCAATTGGTGTGGAACTGGTGCGGCGCGGCATTCTTGGCGCGCATGAGGTCAGCGCGCAGATGATCCGCGCCTGGGTGCGCAAGAATCCCGAGGCCGGTGCGGAATTGCTGCTCCACAATCCATCATACGTGTTTTTCCGCGAAGTTTCACGCGTCGCGCCCGAGCTTGGGCCGCTGGGTGCCATGAACCGATCCGTAACGACCATGCGCAGCATTGCTGCCGACCCGGCCTATACGCCGCTGGGCGCGCCGGTTTGGGTGGAAAAGGACGGTAACGAACCGATTCGCCGCCTGATGATTGCGCAGGATACTGGTTCTGCCATCAAGGGCGCACAACGGGCCGATATCTTTTTCGGAACAGGGGACGAGGCCGGGCAGGCTGCGGGCAAGCTGAAAGATCCGGGCCGGATGGTGGTGTTGCTGCCCATCCAGCGTGCCTATGCCCTGCTACCGGATGAATTCTAATGACCCGGCGCAAACTAACCGGCGAAGAGATCGAGCTGTGGCGGAAGGTCGCCAAACAGGCCGAGCGGCTGCATCCGGAAATCCCGCAGACGGTCCATCCGACTTCCCTGCCGAAACCCAAGCCCAAGAAAACGCCGAAACCCCGGTTTGAGTCATTCGAACTTGGACAGGCCCATCAGGTGAAACCGAAACCGAATGATCTGAAGCCTTCGGTGACGGATGCGCTGCGCAAAGCACCGGTTCAGATGGACAATAAGGCCTTTGGCCGGATGAAGCGCGGCAAGCTGAAACCCGAAGGCAAGCTGGATCTGCACGGTATGCGGGTCGCTTCGGCCCATCCGGCGCTGATTCGATTTGTCCTGAGCGCGCAGGCACAGGGTAAGCGTCTGGTTTTGGTCGTGACCGGCAAAGGCAAGGATCGGGACGAGCCCGGTCCGATTCCGACGCCGCGCGGTGTTCTGCGAAACCAGGTTCCTCACTGGTTGTCTATCCCACCGCTGGCCCAGGCGGTGATGCAGGTCACACCTGCTCATATAAGCCACGGCGGAGATGGGGCTTATTACGTATATCTCAGGCGCGTGCGCTAAAGGTCACGACGGGCGCGGGAAATACCGACCCAAATCAGAACGCATACCAGCACGAAGAACATTCCAATCCAGAAAAACTGAGTGTTCAGAGAAATACCAAGGTCAATCAGAACGCCGGTCAACCCAGGTCCGATGGCTGACCCCAGCACCATGACAGCCGCAGCCATCGCCTTGATGGCTCCGATATGCTGGGTCCCATAGAATTCTGCCCAGAACGCACTGGGCAAAGTACTGTTTGCGCCGACCGTCATGCCCAGAAAAACCAACCCAATCGTCGCGCCGCTGATTGATTCAGTCATGCCCAGAACCACAAACCCAACCGCCATCGGAAGCTGATAGTATGGCATGATGCGCGCAGTGCCCCATTTGTCCAATGCCCAGCCCGCAGAAAACATCGATAGCAGTGATATTCCGGTAAAGATCGGAAACAGAGCGACCAGTTGAATATGCTGCCAGCCTTTGACGTCAGCCAGATAGATCTGATGGAAGAAAAACGCGGTAATGAATGCAGAAGGCGCAAGCACGGCGGGCACCATGAACCAGAACAAGGGGTTAAACAGCGCGTCGCGACGGCTCCAATGGCGACCCTGCATGCCAATGGCAGAGGATTCGCTGGCAAGGCTTTGCGGTGTTCGTTCCTCGCGTAATAGCCGCATCAACACGGGAATACCCAAGGCGGTCACCGCCGCCGCGATGACCCAAAGCCAACGCCAGTCCAGGTAAACCATGGCCGCAACAAAGATCAGGGGCAGCAAGGCCTCACCGATGGCATAGCCGATGGATGCAATGGAAAGTGCTTTGCCCCGCGTGACCGTGAACCACCGCGCCATGGCGACCGCGGCCAGATGCGTGCTCATCCCCTGACCGAGAAGACGCAGCAAAAAAATCACCACTGGCAACAGCAGCAGCCAGGTATTCAGAGCCATGGCAAGGGCGGCCAGGGTCAACCCTGTCAGAACCGCCGGACCCAGCACCCGGACGCGAAAGATGTCCGTTAGCCCTCCGGCCCAGATCATCACGATGGCCGACAGGGTTGTGCCCAATGTGTATAGCCCACCCCAGGCACCGTGGCCGAGACCGAATTCCGCGCGGATATCACCGGCAAAGATCGAAATGAAGAATGTCTGCCCAAAGCTGGACAAAAAAGTCAGGAGAACGCCTCCGCCAAGCCAGGTGGCATTGTCCAGAAGATACCGACGCAGCTTAAACCGCGTCACGGAGAGCTGACCTGTGCCTGTCCGGTATCTGTCAGAACAATTTCAGTGGCACCGTCGGGATTTCGCTCGCTGGGTGGCACCAGAATATCAATTGCCGGCCGGTCTTCCCGCCCGAAGGTATTGTTGACACGCCGTAACGAGTTGAGGATCGACAACAAGGCCGGTGAGGTTGCGGCAACGAAATGCGAGGATGCCGCGTCACTGCTGAATGCCGTCGTGTCGATCACGCTGATCGGGAATTCTTCGAGAGAGTCAATCGAGCTGATATTACCCAACCGCTTACCTTCATCAGTGCCACGCAAACGGCCCGAGATGTTCAGGATCTTGTCCTTTTGGGACACCATTACCAGGAAAGGATCGGGCGGGTTTTCGATACGTTTCATCTGCGAGCGAAACAGATCGAGATCCAGATCGGGCGAGATCAGCACGACCCCATCGATGTTTCGGTTGGCCCATCCGGGTTCTTGTAGTTCGGTTTGTCGCATCATTTCCATCGCCAACGCACCGCCCATGGAATGCGCCACCAGAATAACGCGTTTGACACCCATGGCTTTCAGCTCGCGGATAGTCTGTTCCAAACCGTCGCGGGCAAACAACATGCTGTCCAAATCGTAGGCATACCCATAACCCGTCGCACGGCTTGGCCAAGAATACACCAGCGTTGACCCGGGGAGGCCGATGTCATGCGTCAGCTGAGCTGCGCGAAAGATCGTTTCGGTCTGGGTCGAGTTGTAGCCGTGCACAAAGATCGTGACGTCATCCTTACCCCGCAGATGTTTGCGTAATCCACCAGGCCCATCCAACTCGGTGACATCTGCCAGAACGAACTCTTTCTGCGGATTCGGGTTTGCGTAGGAAAAACGGAGCGTACCCGGAGTATGCGTTGGTGGGATCGAAACCGTAGTTTCGAGAAATTTGAGTGTTTCACCGCGTCGGAATCCAAAGGATCCATCGGCCTCACGCGCGCGGGTCGTACTTGCGAAGATGGTTTCAGGTGTCCCGATGTTCACGGCATCGGGCACGACCTCGGACACCGTCCGGTCGACGCAGGCGCAGAGCGAAAGGGATGCGAACAGAATGATGAAATAGCGCAGCACGGGCCAGACCTCGGGGTGAATCGTGGACACGCTATCCTATTCTTGCCTAACGTCCAGCATGGCAAGTCGAGAACAACGGCAAAAAACGGCTGGCCGTGTTACAGAACGTAACGGCTCAGATCAGAGGACTTGGTCAATTCTCCAAGATTGTCACTGACGAATTGCGCGTTAACAGTGATTTCCGTACCGGCTTGGTCTGGCGCCGCGAAGGACAGTTCTTCAAAAACCCGCTCCATAACAGTGTAGAGCCGCCGGGCGCCGATGTTTTCGATGCTCTGGTTCACGTCAGCTGCAATCTTCGCCAGTGCCGCGATGCCGTCCTCGGTAAAGCTGACTGTTACCTCCTCGGTGGCCATCAAAGCAGTATATTGCAGGGTCAGCGCGTTGTCGGTTTCGGTCAGGATGCGCACGAAGTCTTCTTCGGTCAGAGCGCGCAGTTCGACCCGGATCGGCAGACGCCCCTGTAATTCCGGCAACAGATCCGAAGGTTTGGCGATGTGAAACGCACCCGATGCAATGAACAGGATATGGTCCGTTTTGACCGGACCATGCTTGGTCGAGACGGTTGTCCCTTCGATCAACGGCAGAAGGTCGCGCTGCACCCCTTCCCGGCTGACATCGCCGCCGCGTGCGTCGGAACGGGCGCAGACCTTGTCGATCTCATCCAGAAACACAATGCCGTTCTGTTCGACTGATTCCAGCGCGGTGCGGGTTACGGTTTCGTCATCCAGCAGCTTGTCGGCCTCTTCCCCGATCAGCAAATCATAGCTTTCTGCGACGGTCAGGCGTTTCTTGACGGTGCGTCCGCCAAAGGCCTTGCCGAAAATGTCGCCCAGATTCATCATGCCCATCTGACCGCCAGGCTGCCCCGGAATGTCAAACATCGGCATCGGGCTTGAGGTGTCGGACAGTTCCAGTTCGATCACCGTGTCGTCCAGCTCGCCCGATTTCAGCTTCTTGCGGAACATCTCGCGCGTGCCTTCGCGCGCATCCGCGCCTGCAATTGCTTCGATCACGCGGTCTTCGGCAGCCTGATGCGCTTTGGCCTTGACGTCTTCGCGCATGAACTCGCGGGTTTGCAGGATGGCAGCGTCTGCCAGATCGCGCACAATCTGCTCCACATCGCGACCGACATATCCAACCTCGGTGAACTTGGTGGCCTCGACCTTGATAAACGGCGCGCGGGCCAGTTTCGCCAGACGGCGGCTGATTTCGGTCTTGCCGACGCCGGTGGGGCCGATCATCAGGATGTTCTTGGGATAGACCTCTTCCCGGATGTCATCCGGTAATTGCTTGCGGCGCCAGCGGTTGCGCAGGGCGACGGCCACGGCACGCTTGGCATCCTTCTGCCCGATGATGAAGCGATCCAGTTCCGAGACAATCTCGCGCGGGGTCAGGTCGGTCAAAGGGCAGTCCTTTCGGTCGGCATTTGAGTCATGCGGCTTAGGTAATCACGGTACGGGCGAAAACAACCAAGCCAGTATTCATGGCCGCGGTGGTTAGCAATGCAGGCTCAGGTTTGCAAATGCTTTGCTTGGGGAATGCGGGATCCGTCTGCTACGGTATATCGAGGGTTTGAAGGCCAGGAGCGTGAGACATGACAAATATCGCCAAGATTACCCTTTTGTTTGTGGTATTTGTGGATCTGATCGGACAGGGGCTGGTCTTTCCCATCATCAACTCGCTGATCATGGAAACGAAATCAGGGTTTCTGCCCGAAAACACACCCGAGGGGCGCAGGCATTTTTACTATGGCCTCGTGATCGGATGCTTTTTCCTGTCATGGTTTCTGGGCGTTGTCTATGTCTCGAAAGTATCGGACTCGATCGGGCGCAAGAACGCTTTGCTTGTGTGCCTCGGTGGCGCGCTGGCCGGATATGCCCTGACCATTGCCGCGCTTTACCTCAACAGCCTTCTTCTGCTGATCGTCGGGCGTTCGATCACCGGGTTTACTGCGGGCAACCAACCCATTGCGCAAGCGGCGATGATCGACGGAAGCACCGACGCGACAGACCGGGATCGGAACATGGGCTATATCGTGACGGGCGTCAGCTTTGGCCTCGTGGGTGGGCCGATCATCGGCGCGGTCTTATCAGACGCCGCCCTGCTGGGCGGCTTCGCCACGCTGAGAACGCCATTTTATGGCGCTTTTGTCCTTGTGATGATAGCAATCTTTCTGGTCCTGTTTTTCTTCCAGGATACCCGAGCGGATCGTGCACCCTTTGTATTCCGTCCCCGTGACATAACTGACAGCCTGATAGCAGTGCGCGGTCACCCGATGGTATTGAAGATCCTGCCTGTCTATTCGTTCTTCATGATCGCCAACGTCACCTTCTACGTGTTTGTCGACAATTTCCTGACAAGTGCCTTCGGATACGGAGTCATCGGTGGTAGTATGGCGATGGTCGTCATCGGCGTCGCGCTGGCCTTTTCCAGCACGTTCCTGGTGAGACCCGCCCAGGAGAAGTTCAGCAAGTATGCGATTATCTACACGTCACTCATCGTCATGGTGATTTGCGGATTCGCTTTCGCCTTCAGCCCAAGTGGCATGTTCAGTTATGTGCCGGTCTTTTTCTTCTATTTCTTGTTCGGAATCGCTTACCCTACCGTGCTTGGGCTTTTCTCTTCCAGCGTCAGCGAAGCGGATCAGGGCTGGGTCATGGGCGTGACCACCGCGGTGTTCTGCCTTGCGGGAGGGATCATGTCGTTGATAGGGGGCGGATTGATGAGCATCGATATCCGCGTGCCCTATTACATCGTGATCGTCGCAGCGATTATTGGCCTGATCGGCATGCATCGCCGCTGGAAAGGCAAGGAAATCTCGGCGCTGCTAGCCTGAGATTGTCTCAACCGTCAGTTTGCCGTTGGTATAGACGCAGATGTCGGCCGCGATGGCCATTGCCTGACGCGCGACCTCTTCCGCCGACTTGTCACTATCCATCAGCGCGCGCGCAGCGGCCAGAGCAAAATTTCCCCCGGACCCGATGGCGGCCACGTTGTGTTCAGGTTCCAGCACGTCGCCGGCGCCGGTGATCACGAAAAGATCTTTACCGTCCGTGACGATCAGCATTGCTTCAAGCTTTTGCAGGTACTTGTCAGTGCGCCAGTCCTTCGCCAATTCCACCGAAGCGCGGGCAAGCTGGCCTGGTGTTGCCTCAAGCTTGGCCTCCAGCCGCTCAAGCAACGTGAAGGCATCGGCCGTCGAACCGGCAAAGCCAGCGACAACTTCGGACCCCCCGGGGGACAGGCGGCGCACTTTGCGCGCCGTGCCCTTGATCACGGTCTGACCCAGGCTGACCTGCCCATCACCGGCTATGACGATCTGACCGCCCTTCTTGACGCCAATGATCGTCGTGCCGTGCCAACCGGGAAAGTCGTTGTCTGCCATGATCGTCTCCGTTTTCGCTGGCGGTATATATGGGCCGGGCCAGAGGTTGGCGCAACCCGTTCTTCAATTGCCCAAAAGATATGCAAAAAACGCAATCCGGGGTTACCGGACCAGCAATTGTGAGTCCGGGCGCGCGGGACTACATGAGGCTCACAACCGACAACGGGTCGGCTGTTTCATCACAAAGGACTGCGCACATGGCAACCACAGCTAACATTCATGCGCCGCTCGGAGCAGCTACCATCCTGCACGTAGTGGACACGTTCACCAATGTCTTCAACACCGTTGTTGAATGGAAAGAATCCCGCAAAACCCGCAAACTCCTGTCGGAACTCAGCGACGCTCAGTTGGACGATATCGGCCTGAGCCGCGCAGATATCGCCGATATCTGATCGTTCCAATAGACCGTCCATTCGAGACAGCCGCCCGGTTTTCCGAGCGGCGTTTTCTTTGTTCAGCTTCGAACGTATTTTCCGGAAAGATCAGGCAGAAAAGCCTCGATCGCCGCGGTTGCAACCACGTGCCGCGTACCCGCTTCTTCATCGACAACGTCAAGCCCACCTTTGACTGCGCGAACCTCGGCCCTGCCCCGCGGCAGGTCAGAAGCTACCAGGCCGCAATCCACCTGTTCAGGATCCTGCACGCCGATCGTGACGCTGACACGCATTTCGGAATGATCAATCCCCAGTTTCGAAAACAACGTGATGGAGGAATGGTGCAAGGCATCCTGCACCGCGCGGCGGGCTGCCTTGGTATAGTCCTGGCCGTACAGGTCGTTTCCCGTTCCCATCTCCAGAATGATGCGTTTTTCACTCATTGTGCGGGCTCCATGTCGAAGGAAACGATCAGGGCGGCGTTGGCAATGACCGTGTGCCCGTCACTGTGGGGCTTTGCGATGTCCAATCCCCCTTTTGTGATTGTTATGTTCGGCTGACCGTAGGGGAAGACAGCCTTCAGCGCGTCGATGTCCACCTGATCCGGTTGCTGAACCCCAATTTCGGCATCAATGATCATCGCCTCTTTCGGGAACCCGAACAGTTCCGCCATGCTGACCGAGTTGTGCCAAAGCGCATCCTTGATCGCCCGCAGTGACGCCTTGGTATAGTCCATCCGGCGCAGGGATGTGCCCATCCCGAATTCTACAAGGACCCGCGTTTTAGCCATTGGTGTCTCCGATGTCTTCAATAAAAAAGGCGCCCCGATCTGAGGCGCCTTCGAGAAAATCTGTTAGGACCAGATCAGATGGATTCGTCGATCCAGCTTTGCAGGGCGGCTTTGGGGGCCGCGCCCGCGCGGTTCGAAACAACCTGACCGTCCTTGAAGATGAACAGTGCCGGAATGCCGCGCACGCCCATAGCGGCCGCCGCGTTTGGGTTGCTGTCCACATCGACCTTGGCGATCTTTACCTTGTCGCCATACTCGGCTGCCAGTTCTTCCAGCGCGGGGCCAATTTGCTTGCAGGGGCCACACCATTCGGCCCAGAAATCCACGACCACGGGAACGGTCGAATTCTTGACTTCGGCGTCAAAGGTGTCGTCGGTAACGGCTACGGTCGACATATTCTGTCTCCTGAATGGGGTAAACTTGGGAACAGAACGTAGGTGCCGCTTCGGGTAAGGTCAAGATATCTGGGTGCGGGCCAGTGCATCTGTCACAAGATCGTGTGGCAACCACATCAGGCTTGCCGTGCGTGTCCACAAAATGGCGGTTCGAATGCTGCGGTCCGGATAGATCTGAGCCAGCGCATAAGCATATGCCCCCATCTGTCGCAACAGCCCGTCGGGGCATTCTTCCGCGAGGTTCGGAACGATGGTATTTGATTTAAAATCAATCACATGCACTTCGGTATCCGATACGATCAGACGATCGACAACCCCATGCATCCGCTGCCCGTTCAGATCGGAAGTTATGGGCACTTCGGCGAGCGTGTCAGGTGCGAATACGGGCTGTAGGTTTTCCGCTGTCAGTACACATGCAGCTTCGTTCAAAATCTTTTGCCGGTCCGTTTCCTGCATATCGGGTAGCAACCGGGCGCAAAGCTTTGGCCAAACGTCTTTCTCTGCCACGGGAAGGTGTTCCAGCAGAAGGTGGAGATAGGTTCCACGCAGTTTGGCCGCCTCTTCATCCAGGCCGGCATCACCGGGTAATGCCTTTGGGCCGCCTAAGTCCGAAGGGCTGAGCGCGCTTGCAGGTGCAACCGGGTCCGGAGCCGGATGGTGAAACATGTCCGGCAAACCGACTGGCCCAACGTCAGCGTTCGGCTGATCGATCAAAGGCGGCGCCTCCCAATCCCCGTGGGACAGGCGGCGGATATCGGTACCCGGTACCTGCGCGGCCCCGGCCTGATCCATGGCCGCCTCGACCATCTGATACCAGCTGTTGCCGTCTTTCCCCAACTCGCCGGCAGCGGCCACAATTAGCCATTTTTCGGCCCGCGTTAGAGCCACATACAGAAGCCGTAGCCGTTCATTTTCCTCGCGGTTGCGCGCCTCGTTCCGGGCCTGAGTGATCAGGCTTGGCGAAACATCCGCCGAAACTTTCCATAGCGGAGTTCCTCCGGCCACCATGATCTCAGAATCACGTGGCGGCTGGCGCCTGCCCGTATCGGGCAAGATGACAATCGGAGCTTCCAGCCCTTTTGATCCGTGCACAGTCATCACGCGGATCATGTTGCCGACACCGCTCATCTGTCTTTTGATTTCCAGATCGTCGGTTTGCATCCAGACCAAAAACCCCGTCAGGCTGGGGATATCCGTTCGCTCATAGGCCAGTGCCTGGGACAACAGCGCATTGATGCCGTCTTCGGCTTCTGCCCCCAATCGGCCCAGTAATTTGCGCCGTCCGTCGTGGCGGGTCAAAATACGTTCGATCAGATCATAGGGGCGCAGAAAGTCGATCTGGCTACGCAGATCATTCAGCACGGACAGTGTTTCGGGGAACTCCTCCGCTCGGTTACGCAGTGCGGCCCAAAGGAACTGCTCTTTTCGTCGGTGCGCCAGGTCGAAAAGCCGCTGCTCGGACCATCCGAACAAGGGGGACTTGAGAACCGTTGCCAGGGACAGGCTGTCTTCGGGCGTGGCCAGAAAGCTGAGCAATGCCGCAAGATCCTTGACCGCCAGTTCAGCGCCCACTTTCAGCCGATCTGCTCCGGCGATGGGCAGGTGCAGCGCCTTGCAGGCACGGATGATCTCGGCAAACAGGTCCGAGCGGCGTTGCACAAGGATCAAAAAATCCCCTGGCTGCACTTTTCGACGAACGAATTGGCCGGGATTGCCATCTTCCGGGATCGTCTCGCCCCGTTCGATCATGTCTTTGATCGACTGTGCAACCTTCTCGGCCAGAATGACGGTGTGATGACGTGCGCCAGGACGATCAACCGGATCGGTCCAATCCCCGTCTTCGGCATCTGCAACTTTTTCGACAACGGGCCACAGATCAACACGACCTGGCAGATCGGCCTTGAAAGCACGGTGTTGACTGTCCTTGCGAAACCCCGCATCAGAGCGGTTTTCAAACAGGATATCGACCAGAGTCAGGATCGCGCTGGAGGATCGGAACGAGTATTCCAACGTCGAATCCCACAGTTTAGAGCCTGATTCAGCGAGTTTCCGGCCAAACTCTTCCTGCATTCTGTCAAAGGCCTGTGGATCGGCGCCCTGAAAGGAATAGATCGATTGTTTCTTGTCGCCGACGACGAAGATTGTGCGCTCAACCCCGGATCGGGCCCCTTCCCCGCTGGTGAATTCCTGTGCCAGTTTCTCTATCACGTCCCATTGATCGGGGCTGGTGTCTTGCGCTTCGTCCACAAGAATATGATCGATGCCCCCGTCCAGTCGGTACAGCACCCATTCGGCCACTGCCGGATCGTTCAACACCTGCCGTGCGCGCAGGATCAAGTCGTCGAAATCCAGCCAGCCGCGCAGTTGCTTGCGCCGTTCGTATTCCGGCAGGAATGCAGCGGCAAAGCGGTGCAATACAGCAGTTTTCTGGGACGCGACCAGCGCCAGACGTTGTTCTCGTGCGGCTTCGATCCGCAGCATGAAGGCCTCGAGCTGCGGCATCCGGTCGGCCAGCACACCTTCGCGCAGGGGTTTGGTCGGAAAAGCGTTGAGTTTGGCCGTGAAGGGTTCCTTTGCGCCCTTCCCCGTCAGAAACACGCTTTCCAACATGGGTAGATGTGCCAACCGCGCTTCGTTGAACCCAGCCAGTTTCACGGCGGCCTTGGCGTTGTTGCCGCCGCTTTCGGTCAAAGCGGGCAGCATGGATCGGATCAGCTCGACTTCGCCACCAAGAAAAACCCGCTCAAGCAGACTTGTTTCATCAAACTCGGCGGGCAAACCGAAGCGGTGCAGCAGGTCGGACCATTCCAGTCGCTGTGCAAACAAATTGCGCTTTTGCGTGATTGCAGCAGTCAGTTTGTCAAAACCCGTATCCGTTACAAACCGGGCCACATCTTCAATCAACCCGGCCTGAGGGCCTTCGGCGAAATCCTCGACAATCTCCTCTCGCAACAAGGTTGCTGCGCGGTCTTCCATCTCGGAAAATTGCGGACTGACACCAGCCTCGAGCGGGAATCTTCGCAGCAACGAGGCGCAGAACGAGTGGATGGTCTGGATTTTCAGACCACCTGGCGTCTCGATGGCGCGGGCAAACAGGGTGCGTGCTTGCGCCAGCTTGTCCGAGCTGATTTCACCGGGTACACCGAGGTCGGTCAGCTGTTCCAGCAGAGAGCTGTTATCCAGCATTGCCCACTCACCAAGGCGCTTGAACAACCTGTTCTGCATCTCGCTGGCGGCGGCTTTGGTGTAAGTCAGGCACAGGATGTGCTGAGGCTGGACTCCGTCCAGCAGCAAACGCGCCACCCGGTCCGTCAAAACCCGTGTCTTGCCCGATCCGGCATTGGCCGCCAGCCAGGTCGAGGCATCGGGGCGCGCGGCCTGCACTTGCCGTTCATTTGCATCGTTGCGCGGGCTCATGTCAGGTCCTCAGGGCATGTTTCGGCTGTACGGTCCCATTCGCCGAACCGAGCGAGGTGATCATAATCGCCGATATCTGAATCCTTGTGCAGCATACGACGGGACGAGAACCCCTGATCAGGCTCTAAATAAGCGGAAATCAACTCTTTCAGCTCGGCAAGAACCTTGTCGGTCGGTTCTTTTTCCAAGGGCGCGGTAACCTCCTTGTAACTACCACCCATACCGATGAAGATGGCTTCGGCCACGCCTGTCGGGTCAAGGCCCTCAATCCCGCCCTGCTCGGCCATCGCCGCCTCGATCAGCAACTGCTTGTCAAATTTGGATTGCTGGCTTTCCGTCGGTGGTGCGCCGGTTTTATAGTCGATGATCCGCAACGCGCCCCGGCGGTTGAAATCGATCCTGTCCGCGCGCCCGACAATGGTGAAATCCAGAGGGTTCAGCACCTGCTTCATCGCCGCCTCAAACGCCACCGGCCCACCATCAGTCCGGCGCGCGAGCTCCGCACCGAGGAAGTCCTCCGCGATCCGTTCCAACCGGGCCAGCCACAGTTTTCTGGCGGTCGGCCAGGCGACATGCTGATCCAACAGGGTGTGCGCCCGTTTCAGGAAGTTTTCCCGCGTCAGCAAAGCGCTGTCGAGGACACTGTCCTTGATGAAGTGCTCAAGGATTTCGTGAATCACAATCCCTCTCAGCAAGGCATCGGGGGCCTGCACAAGCGGATCAAGCGGTTTCAGACGAAGCACATGTTTGGCGTATATCGCGTATGGGTCACGGATCAGCTTTTTTATCTCCGTCACAGACAGACGGCGCGGACGTGCGGCGACCGGTGGACGCGGAGATGGGCGCGGTGCGGGGTCGACAGGCGGCGCATCTTCCAGAGCCTCGGACCAGTTCAGCCATTTTTCGCCCTGAGCGCGCATTTTGGCCAGAGCTTCGGGGCCACCCTGACCCGGCAAACCCTGCAATAGGTTGGTCAGCCGGTTCAGCCAACGTGACGGAACCGTCTCGGCATCATCCGAGCGGGTCGCGCGGGTCAACCACACTTCTGGTGCGCCGATGGCCTGCTGGAAGTCATGCGCAGACAGGCCGATCCGGCGCTCGGGCAGCAACAAACCCGCTTTGTCACGCATCTGCCGGTTCAGCCAGGGATCAGGTGTTGGCGCCTCTGGCCAGCTTCCTTCATTCAACCCACCAAGGATCAGCAGGTCGGCACCCTGCACCCGCGCCTCGAGCGTGCCCCAGATCATGATGTGCGGGTGCGGCGCATCCCGGTCACGAACCTCTTCACCCGCAAGCAAAGCGCCCAGCAGATCGGAAAAATCATGGGCCGTCATCAGGCCGCCATGCTCCGCCTCTGCCCTGAGTGAATTCACTACCTCCAGCGCCTTTTGGCCTGCGTTTTTTTCCCACAGAGTACCTGTTTCACCCGTGCTGCCAGCCGAGATCGCCTCGGCCAGTTCCATCAAACGCTCCACCCAGTCTGCGAGGTGCAGTTCATTGGTGATCTGCTGGTCGCAGAAGTGATACACGACCCATTTGACCCAGCTTTCCGGGGCTTCTTTACGCACTGCAAAAGCAGTGAGGCTTGCGCTGTCAGGAAAGGGCGGGCCGTGGCGGCGCAGGTCAAGCTCCAGATCACGCGTAAGCAGCAAATGGTTTCCGCGTTCACCGCTGTCATGACAAAGCGGGTGCTTCAAAAGGGTCAGCAGCGTCTCACCCTCCAGACGGCGCGTGAACAGGTTGGCCACATGACGAAGAAAACGACCCGGCGGGGAAAGTTGCAGCGGAAGGCCCGCACTGTCGTCCGGCACTATGTTCCACCGATCCAGCGCGGCGCTGACCTGGCGGGTCAACATGCGATCCGGCGTGATCAGAGCAGCGGTCTGTCCTTTTTCCGCAGCTAGCCGCAGTCGCAGGGCGATGGCCAATGCCTCGGCGCGGGGTGATTGCGCCTCGACCAGCGTCAGGTCTTTGGACGCGCCTTCCAAATCGGCCAATTTGGGGCCTTCGATCATCCAGGCGTCGGTGATGGGTGCCGGACGTAAAGCCAGGGATACCAGTCGGTTACGAGCGGATGAGGGGGCCGAAAAATCCGTCCATGGGGTGATCTGACCCGGTGCAAGTTCCAGCGCGCGCATCAACTTGCGGAAACGGTATTGTGGGTGATCTTCAGACGTCAACGCATCATCCAAACCCTGCCAAACGTGATCCGGTTGATCGAAATCAAACCCAGGCAGCACCAGTGCCCCTTGTGGCAGGCGCGCGATGGCTTCCATCAACGTCAGGGTGGTGCCACGGGACCCGGTAGAGCCCGCCAGAATGACTGGGTGTTGAGGGGGGGCAATCTGCCATCGTGCGATCAGGCTTTCGACCACGCGGCGTTGGCGGGCCTGTGCATCCATCGTCTGCTCCTCGGTGTCGATGAAATGATCCGCGATGCCGATAAAAGCCTGTGCCCGCGCCCAGTGTCCGGACATGTCGCTGACATCCAGCTGCCGGATCGCCTCGGGCGACACGCCCTCGCCCTGCATTTCGTCAATCAGTGCGGCCAGACTGTCGGACAGGTCGAAGACTGAGGATCGGGCGGCCAGATCCGGCTGTTGTTCCAGCAGCTTGGATACCAGCTGGGTCAATTCAAGACGCCGCCGCAGGGGTGGGATGGCTGGTGGAATTTGCGCCAGATCAACGCTTTCGCCCAGGTCCGTCACCAACGAGAGACGGGGCAGAAGGCACGGCGGCCCCTGATTGAACAGTTCGCGGACGCGCCGCTCCATGCGTCTTGTGTTCAGAACCAACTCTACCCGCGCCAAAGCTTCGGGCGGGCCAGAACAGCGTTGCCGCAGGCCATCGACCAATGCCTTTGGGAAATCCGTACCGGGGGGCACGGCAAAAACTCGGGGCAGGGTACCAGACTCAAACATCAGCCAGCAAACCCTCGGCCAGAGCGATGCCTTCGGGGCGGCCTACATCACACCAGCGTCCGGGGTATTCGACCGCAAAAAGTCGACCCCGATCATGCATCTGGTTCCAAAGCAGGTTGAGCGAAAATGTAGTTTGCGAGAACGAATGCAATCCATCGGTCTTGAGGATCTGTGCCCCACCATAAACCAAACCGGGACCACGCGTGATCCGTCCGCCTTTTTCGGCCGTGAAATCACCTGATCCAATATGACCAACAGTTCGCCCAACAGGAACGCACATCAGCAGCGCGTCCATACGGCTCGGGTCCCAAGCTTTCTGTAAAAGGGTCAAAGGGTTTGGCCCGGACCAGATCGCGTCGGTGTTCAACGTGAATACGGGGTCGGTGCCCAACATTCGCAAAGCTGCCCGCAATCCGCCGCCTGTTTCCAAGATTTCAGAGTCCTCCCGAGACAGCAGAACACCCTTGGGACGGAGATGCGCTGCGAGCTGATCAGCGTGATAATGCAGGTTGGCGACAGTACGGACAGGGTCAAGATCTTCGACAAGGCCAAGCGCATGATCAATCAGTGGTCGGCCCGACACTTCGATCAATGGCTTGGGTCGGTCTTTGGTCAACGCGCCCATGCGGGTGCCGAACCCGGCTGCGAACAGCATTACGGCAAATGGCGATCCGGTCATTGCGTTCTCAACCTGGCCAGGTTTTCCGGAGTGGGTCTGGGCAAAGCTTCGTGCAGCAGGGGCGCCACCGAAACAAGGGCAGGGTGATCCAGATCGCGCATCAGATGTGCCCAGACGGCCGGGATCATGTCCACGTAGTGAGGCTTGCCATATTCCGTCGCCAGACGTGCGAAGACGCCAAGGATACGCAGGTTTCTCTGGGCCCCCAATACACTGTAGGCCGTGCGGAAATCATGGTCGTCCATACCTGACGCAGAGATGTAGTGGTTGATCATCTGCATTTCGATCCCGGCCGAGACATCTCGGCGTACATCCTGTAGCAGAGACACCAGATCGTAGGCCGGGTGCCCCAGCATGGCCAATTGGAAGTCCAGCAGCCCGACACGTTTCACGCCTTCGCGCTGCGGCAGCCACAACAGGTTTTCCGCGTGATAATCCCTGAGAATGACCACCTTCGCACCGGATGTTTCACGATGCAGGATGTCCGCGAACCTGTGTTCGAACCGGTCCAGGGTGTCTTCGTCAAATGTTCCCAGGATACCGGCCGCATATTTTGTGAAGGCCAATGAAGCCAGTTCCGTCATGAGGGACGGATCATAAGACGGCAAGGAAAGAGAAGGCGCCTGATGCAGGTGGAGCAACACGTCGGTGGCGGCCCGGTACAATTTCCGCTCCTTGCCCGGGTCTTTTTTCACGACACGCGCAAAAAGATCATCACCCAGATCTTCCAGCAACAGAAAACCGTACCGGGTATCTTCTGCGTAGACTTCCGGCGCGCTCAAACCAACCGATCGGAGGTATTCGGCAACTCGCACGAAGGGTTCAACATCGTCACTTTTTTCGGGTGGCGCGTCCATCAAAACCGCAGTGCGCCCGCCGGGCGGATCGATCAGCCGTTCGTATCTCCGGTTCGAGGCATCGCCTGCCAGCGGCGTACGTTTTGCCCCGGCCCAGGGGGTTTGTGCAATCAGGGCTTCGGCCAGGACCGTCCTGTTCGTCATGCAGTTCTCTCCAGTTTTTCCGCCCATTTCGGAGCAGTCCAAGACAGGGTCACACGGCGGAATTCGGTATTGTTAGGGTCTGTTTCAAACGTCAGCTTCAACGCAGTCTCGGGTGCCAAAGCTCCCAGCTTGTCCGGCCATTCCACAAGGCAAATTGCTGTATCAAAAGCTTCCGTCAGGCCCAGTTCGTCAACTTCTTCCGCCGCGCTCAGACGATACAGGTCGCAATGCCATATTTCACCTGGTGGCGTGTCGTAAGCCTGGACCAAAGTGAAAGTTGGCGAGGGCACATCTTCGGGCTCAGCCATCAATGACTGAATGAGGTTGCGCGCGAAATGTGTTTTGCCGCTGCCGATCGAGCCTTCCAGCAGAACGACATCGCCCGGGCACAGTGACATTCCCATTCGCGCTGCGAAAACGGCGGTTTCTTCGGGCGATTTGAAAGTCAGAGATCGGGCGGTCTGTGTCATGCCGCCACAATGGCCTTGCGCCTGACCGGCTGCAACCCGGTTCAGGCGCTGGTCTGTTCCATCGCGGTGGATTTCGAGGCAAACTCGGATTGGGTAAACCGGACGATTGTCGCGCCGTTATGAACCGGTGTGACGGTACAATCCACGGTTATGCCGGACCTCATCTGGATTTCGGCTGTCCATTCGGCGCGGTTTTCCCGCATTTCGACAAAATCCCGGACCTCACCCAGAACCGGCGTCGCGACACAGAGGTCTTGCCAGCGTCGCGTGACATCGGTGACCGTTTCGCTTTGGAAGCCGATCTCTTGCGCGTCTCCCCACAGCTTCTGATACGCATAGTTGGTAAAGGCCAGCGTGCCGTCATCTGCAAAGACAGCAATTGCGTCCGCCAGTTTGTCCAGAATGGACTGCATCAGATCCATTTCCGATCGAAAGCGCCGCGTCAGTGTGATTTCCGCGGTGATGTCCTCGAACAGAAAGGCCACTGCACCATCCGGGTGAGGGCGCCCGCTGACGGAATAGACCGACCCGGATGGCAGCGACCACGTCTCGTGATAGTTTCCATCTTCTGCTGCTTCGAGAAGGTCGTTCATCTGACGGCGCCAGCTGCGGTAGTTTTTGGGTTCCGGCATCATGTGTTGATCGCGCAAACGGTCGAAAAAACTGCTTAGGCTGGGGCGGCAACTGAGGAAATCAGGTGGCAACGTGGTCAGGTCGATCAGGGCCGGGTTGAACAGGGCCAGTTGCCGATTGCGGTCAAAAATGGCGAGACCAATGGACAATTGGGCAAAGGTCTTGGTCATGGTCTGCACGAATTTGCGCTGGGCGGTTTCCGCCTCGACAATCGCGTTGACGTCAACAGCGTAACACAGATGACCGTTCTCGTGTTCGATCCGAGTCAAATCGAACCAAAGCTTGCGATCAGTGTCCGCCACATCCACCGACACGCGCGTTTTTCCGGTAGGTCTTGCCGCATCCTCCGGGCTTGCAAAAAGCGGCGCAGTCAGATCGGCGTCCTGATCACGTGCCTTTTGAACAAGTGTGACATAGGCGGCATTGCACCACTGCACCCGATTGTCGTTGCCGACCAACCATACCGGATAAGGGGCCAGATCCATTGCCAGACGGGTCGGTTCACTTGGGGTGGCCGATCCTGCTGAGGAGGCCTTTGCGCTTTCGCAAAGTCGAACGCGGACGACACCGTCAATCCACTCACACACGACTTCTCGTTCGATCGTGCAGTCAATGGCAGATACCACAAGATTGCCCCGATCGCGCACTTTGTCAGGAGTTTCCGGGAAAGTGGGGAAATCCCTTTGCAACAGGCGCCGCAAGTCCTGCCAGTTTCCAACATGTTCTAACCCGGCCAGCGCGAAATCAGAATGGCTGATCAGTTGGTCACCATCAAACAGAAATACGGCGTCAAACAGAGAAGCATTTGAAAATAAGTCAAAAGATTTGTCGCGCTGTGCCCGGCGCGGCAGCAGCCACAGAACGGCGAAACAGCACGAAACAAGACTGATTGTGGCCAGAATGATCCAATCGGCCATCAAATCCCCCAAGCCTGAACAAAACCCGGGCTGACTATGCGCGCTATTGGTTAACGGTCTCTTAATTCACACCTGAAAGCGCGTGTTGGAACCGGAAGGGACGGGTGTGTCGCCTTTTTGGGCGTCAATCAATTTGCGAGGCCAAGTCACCTTGACGATGGCACCACGCCGATCCGGGTTGTCAGTCAGATGCTGGTAAGGGTCAGAACCATTTGCGAATTCCAGCTCGGCGCCGCTACGTTCCAGCAGGGTTTTGGCGATGAACAATCCCAGGCCCATGCCTTCGTATTCCGGGCGTGTTCTCTGATCGGATTCCGCCCGTCGGCGGCGCATAAAGGGATCGCCAATTCGTCCGATCATGTGGGGCGGGTATCCCCGCCCGTCATCCATGATGCTGACGGTGATCCGGCCGTCGGTCCATTCGGCCTCGACCCAGACATTTGCGCGGGCAAAATCCACGGCATTCTGAATCAGGTTGCGCAATCCGTGAATGATCTCGGGTTTTCGCAGGATCGAGGGCTGCTGCACATCCCCGTCCTGCGCCGGGCCTTCGGAAAAATGAACCGCCTTGCCTCGGCCGACATGTGGTTCGGCCGCTTCGTTCACCACTGTCGAAAGCGGTGCCTGCCGCAGATGCAGATCATCTTTGCCCGCCCGCCCCATGTCGCGCAGAATGTCACGGCAACGGTCTGCCTGCTCGCGGATCAAAGCGGCATCTTCTTTCAGGTCCGGGCGATCGTCCAGTTCTTCGATCAATTCTGCGCTGGTCAGTTTTATCGTCGCCAAAGGTGTGCCCAGCTCATGCGCGGCAGCGGCAACGACGCCCCCCAGATCGGTCAGTTTTTGTTCGCGTGCCAGCGCCATATGCGTGGCGGCCAGTGCTTCTGACATGGATTGGACTTCGGAACTGACCCGGTGGGAATAGGCGCCGATGAAGACAATGGCGATGATGATTGCGGCCCAGTTTCCAAACAGAAGGATATCCGGGATATCCAGAACAAGCCCGAGGCTTGTCCGTAACGGAAGGTGAAATTCTGCCAGTACAGTAGTCAGAACGATTGCCACGGCACCGACGATCAGGGTCGATCGCGTGCTCATGACATTGGCTGAAATCGTGACCGGACCCAGCAGAAGCAATGCAAACGGATTGTTCAGCCCGCCTGTCAAATACAGCAGGATTGACAGTTGCAGCAGGTCGAACAGAACCATCAGGAAGTTTTCAAACTCGGTCAGGCGCTTGTTTTGCGGAAACAGCAAAATGGCAGTCAGGTTGCCCATGACCGAAATTCCGATGGCCAGGTAGCACAGGCCCAGTTCCAGCTGCACGTCATAGTATCGCTGCGCCACCGTGATTGCAGTGAGCTGACCGATGATGGCCACCCATCGCAAAAGGATCAGGGTCCGAAGCCGAATCCAGCTGCTGCGTCCCTGGCCGCGCCAAAAAGTCTGATTGGATTCTGCCATCGGTCGCTTATGTCCTGTTGCATCGGCTGGTCATCTTGATAGGTGTCCCGGCCGGAACGATCAACAACCCCTTGCGACCGGATAATCGAAATGACCCGCCTACTGTACGCAATTCTCGCAACCCTTGCTCTGGCTAGCGGACTTGGGGCCATGTGGCTTCTAACGTCGGGCGGCGGGTCCGATGACAAGTTCGCACAATGCCGGTCCAGCCAGATCGCCGGGGGTTCCGCCGCAATTGGCGGGCCATTTGAACTGGTGAATGGCAAGGGCGAGACGGTCACGGACAAAGATGTGATTACCGAACCGACACTGGTCTATTTCGGATATACTTTCTGCCCGGACGTTTGCCCGTTTGATATGTCCCGCAACGCCGAGGCCGTCGATACTCTTGCCGAGCGCGGACTGTCGGTGACACCGTTGTTCATCTCAATTGACCCGGATCGTGATACGCCCGAAGTGATGGCCGACTATGCCTTCAACCTCGGTGGAAAGACGATCGCGCTAACCGGCTCGCCCGAACAGGTCAAGGCTGCCAGCAAGGCCTACAAAACCTATTACAAGGCGCATGACAAAGGCGACGAATTCTATCTGGTTGACCATTCCACCTTTACCTATCTGGTTACACCCGAAGACGGATTTCTGGAGTTTTTCAAGCGCGAGGACACGGCCGAACAGATGGCGGACAGGGTTGAATGCTTTCTGGATCAGGGCGCGTCGTAACAAGGTTGTTTGACCTTTGTTCCCGCGCTGCTATTACTCATGTTCGAGCCAAAAGCATGAAATAGCGAAAGACCCAACATATGGCAGATACTTCTCAGCTTGACATCGGCCCTGATAAATCCCTGCTTTTGGTTGATGATGACGAGCCGTTTCTGAGACGTTTGGCCAAGGCTATGGAAAAGCGCGGCTTCGAAGTTGAAACCGCGGGATCCGTCGCCGCTGGCCGCGCAATTTCCACCGCCCGCCCTCCGGCTTATGCTGTTGTTGATTTGAGACTTGAGGATGGCAACGGTTTGGACGTAGTCGAAGTATTGCGGGAAAAACGTCCCGACAGCCGTGTTGTTGTTCTGACCGGATATGGCGCCATCGCCACTGCCGTGGCGGCGGTCAAGATCGGCGCGACCGACTATCTGTCAAAGCCTGCGGACGCGACCGATATCACGAACGCGCTGCTGGCGAAGGGCGACGAGCTGCCCCCGCCGCCTGAAAATCCCATGAGCGCGGACCGTGTGCGCTGGGAACATATCCAGCGCGTTTATGAGCTGTGTGACCGGAATGTCTCCGAAACCGCGCGGCGGTTGAATATGCATCGGCGGACGTTGCAGCGGATACTGGCGAAACGCAGCCCTCGTTAAGTCGGCGGGGTGCTCGATGACGGTTTAGTGACTTGTAACCTTGGGTCCCGTCGGGGATTGTTCGGCATATCTGGAAAATTTTGTCAGAACAGGACCACTCGATGATCGGATATGTAACCGTTGGCGTTTCGGACATGGAGCGCGCTAAGGACTTCTATACCAGCCTATTCGCGGACAAGGGTGCGAAAGTGGTTATAGACGCAGGCCGGATCGCGTTCATTGGCAACAAACCCGACGCGCCGATGCTTGCGGTGTGCGAGCCCTACGACGGTGATGCCTGCGCCATTGGAAATGGCAACATGGTCGCCTTTGCAGCCGACTCCAAGGATGAGGCCATGGAACTTTACAACAAGGCAATCAGTCTGGGTGCGGTGGACGAAGGCGAACCCGGTCAACGTGTCCCCGACAGATTCTATGGCGCATATGTGCGCGACCCGGACGGCAATAAGCTTTGCTTTTACGTCTTTGGCTGAAACAGGGAGATCACAAACCCTATCCAAGCTTCAGACAGTTCGCCGGGTAGTGCAACAGTGTCTCCTTGCAGGAGTATTAAGGTGAGCACGAGACTTCTGTGCAGAGCTGCTGCGCCAGTTGACGATATCCGATTGAGTTAGGATGCAGCCCGTCTGACGTCCAGTTGACAATGTTCTCGTCGTACCCGTCCGGCGGGGTCAGAAATGTGCAGTTCGCCATTTCCTGACAGGCTTGTAGTGCAGCCGTGTTGAAGGCAGTTCGAAACGCCTCCATTTCCGCGGTCCAGCTTGCATCAGTGACAGGCAACACAGCACGCCAGATCAACCTTTCGGCGGGCATGAACATGGTCTTCAACTGTGCGACATACCCTGCAATCTCCTCCGGAGGTGTGGCCGCCAGAGCGTCATTGACCCCGATTCCCAGATACCATGTCGGAACATGAGCGATCAGTTCCGGTTTTGCCCGTGCGATCAGGCCCGGGGTGGTGTCGCGGCTGATCCCAAGGTTCAGCGAGTTGGGTAGGATGTTACTGGTCAACCACCCCTCGATGATGGAATCACCGATGAAAGCGATTTGAATATCCGGTGAGGCCAATGCCTGAGATATCGGCCGCTCGTGCAGCCAGACCATGAGTTTGTAGTGATCGGTTTCCGTGACCGGGACATGCGCGCCGGTGAATTTGCGGACTGTCTTCGAAAGATACCCGGTTTTGACCAACACCGCCGCAAGTACAAGAGTCAGAACGAGGTTGGCGACAAGCAAAATTCGGTTCCCGGTCCTTTTTTTCATCCCTGATTCACCATCTCCTTTAACCACTCAACTCATGCTGAAACCGCCCTTTAGACCTGTGCGATCAGCTCTGCGTGTCGTGTTGTATAGGCGTGCCGCACCTCGACCGGAGGGCGCAACCTGATCTGTAGACCTGCCATGACCTCCCTGTCAGGGCGGCCAAAGAATTTTGTGGCTTCGGCCTCGGAAAACCCAGCGATTTGTGTGGCCTCCATCCAGGCACTGATCTTGTCGGCCTTCTTGATCTGGCGCTTCACCGTTTTCGGCACCTGCGCAGGAAGGCCGAACCGGATGTGGATCGCCGCCGCCAGGCGGTCATCCAGCGCGCCGTAGTCCGGACCAACGGCGGACTTCACAGGGGAAATCATATCGCCGATCACATATTCGGGCGCGTCATGTAACAAGGCGGCCAATCGCCACTTCACCGAGGCCTTGGGGGCAACGCGACCAAAAATCTCTTCAACCAGTAGGGAGTGTTCAGCCACGGAATAGGCGAAATCGCCGTTTGTCTGACCGTTCCAGCGAGCGACAAAGGCAAGACCATGCGCGATATCCTCAATCTCGATATCCACCGGTGTCGGGTCCAGCAGGTCCAGTCTGCGACCCGACAGCATCCTTTGCCACGCTCTGGGTTGTGTTGCCATTCTGCCATGCCTTGTGAAGTGGGTCACGTTCAATTCGCGTTTTTATGGTATGATGTACCTGTCTGGATCACATGCTGCCAACATTTTCTTGAGCGTTCGTGCTTTGAAACGGCGCGGTAGGATCCCGACATTAAGGACTAAGGGGGGTGCATTCTCCTCCCAGTGTGCCCCTCTCGAACTGAAACACGTATCGAAAGGAGCATCCTATGTTCAAACGATTATTCGCAATCGCACTGACCTTCGGAATGGCCGCCACCGCGCCGCCCGCCTTTGCCCAGAATTGTGCGGCACGAAATGACATCATATCCAAATTGCAGGAGAACTATGCCGAGGAATTAGCCTTTGGCGGTCTGCAAAAAACACGTGGCGCACAATCGGTGATGGAGGTTTGGACCTCGAAGGAAACGGGAAGCTATACCGTTTTGGTAACCAATGCGAACGGTATCAGTTGTATTGTTGCCGTTGGCACAGATTTTTTTGAAGCGATACCGAAGATCGAAATTGAAGGCACACCAAGCTAATATTGGCCATAACGTTTCCGATCACAGTCTTCAAAGTTGCCACCTGCCCCAAGGAATGCTAGGGGCAGCCAGGACTGTGAATTACCGGAAAATGGAGCACCTGATGGCCGGGGACTATATCGTTAAAGACATTTCATTGGCTGGCTTTGGCCGCAAAGAGCTGGATATTGCCGAAACCGAGATGCCGGGCCTGATGTCCCTGCGCACGGAATACGGCGAAAGCAAACCTCTGGCGGGTGCCCGCATCGTAGGTTCGCTGCACATGACCATCCAGACGGGCGTTCTGATCGAAACACTGGTGGCGCTGGGCGCGGATGTGCGCTGGGCGTCGTGCAACATCTTCTCGACCCAGGACCACGCGGCGGCCGCGATTGCCGAAGCTGGTATTCCCGTTTTTGCGATCAAGGGCCAGACACTGGAAGAGCATTGGGATTATCTGGACAAGTCCTTCCTGTTCGAAGACGGCCCGAACATGATCCTGGACGATGGCGGTGACGCAACGCTTTACATCCTGCTCGGCGCTCGTGCCGAAGCGGGTGAAGACATCATCCCTGTTCCGGGTTCGGAAGAGGAAGAGGTGATCAAAAAGCAGATCGCCAAGCGTATGGCGGCAAGCCCCGGCTGGTTCACAAAGATGCGTGACCAGATCCAGGGTGTGTCCGAGGAAACCACCACCGGTGTGAACCGCCTGTATCAGCTGGTTAAGGAAGGTCAACTGCCGTTCCCGGCGATCAACGTGAATGACAGCGTCACCAAGTCGAAATTCGACAACAAATACGGCTGCAAGGAATCGCTGGTCGACGGTATCCGTCGCGCTACCGACACGATGATGGCTGGCAAGGTTGCCGTGGTCTGCGGTTACGGTGATGTGGGCAAAGGCTCGGCGGCGTCGTTGTGCGGCGCGGGAGCCCGTGTGAAAGTCACCGAAGTTGACCCGATCTGTGCACTGCAGGCTGCGATGGACGGGTTTGAAGTGACCTTGCTGGAAGACGAAGTCGCCAGCGCGGACATCTTCATCACAACCACCGGCAACAAGGACGTGATCCGCATCGAGCATATGCGCGCGATGAAGGACATGGCGATTGTTGGCAACATCGGCCATTTCGACAACGAAATTCAGGTGGCCAGCCTGAAAAACCACAAATGGACCAACATCAAGGAGCAGGTGGACATGATCGAGATGCCCTCGGGCAACCGCATCATTCTGCTGTCCGAAGGCCGTCTGCTGAACCTTGGCAACGCCACTGGGCACCCATCCTTTGTGATGTCGGCCTCGTTCACCAACCAGGTTCTGGCCCAGATCGAACTGTTCACCAAGGGTGACCAGTACGAGAACAAGGTCTACATCCTGCCCAAACATCTGGATGAGAAAGTGGCCCGCCTGCATCTGGATCGAATCGGCGTGAAGCTGACCCAGATGGACGCGGATCAGGCTGCTTATATCGGTGTCAAACCGGAAGGTCCGTACAAACCGGAGCATTACCGCTACTGATCGCTGTCTTGGTATGACGCAGAAATCTGGGCGCCGCCGGTATTTGTACTCGGCGGCGTCTTTCGTTCTCAGGCTGGCGGCAGTTGTGATCCTTTTGGGCGGTGGTGTCTGGTGGGTGTTGGCGCATCCCGAAACGCCGGTGCCGTCACATTGGAACCCGTTGCGCGATCTGAAAGTGACCGCCCCGGTCACACCTGTCACAAAGTTCCAGTTGAACCGCGCACTGGCCAGCGACGTACAGTGCCGGGCTGCTCTGGAAGACGCAGGTGTTCGTTTCGAGGCGATGGAGGATCTGATTGTCGATCAGAACTGCGGCATAGCCGGTCGGGGTCTTCTGACCAAATTGGTGACATCAGGGATCAAGGATGTTGAAACCAGTTGCGCCACGGCTTTGCGCCTGACCATGTGGGAACATCACGTCGTGCAGCCCGCCGCACGCGATCTGCTTGGGACCAACGTTTCCCGATTGCGCCACGTCGGCAGTTACAATTGCCGTCCTATGCGCACCGCACAGGGTGAAAACAGCGGATGGAGCAGCCATGCCCGCGCGGATTCGATTGATATTGTCGGTGTGGATACCGTTGATGGTCGGACGCTGACCTTGTTGTCCAACTGGCTGGACTCCGGTCCAGAAGCCGCTTTTTTACGGCAGATCTGGCGCGAGGCCTGCGGTTGGTTTCGTGTGGTTCTTGGGCCCGATTTCAATCGCTTGCACGCGGATCATTTCCACTTGCAAGGCCCAGGGTGGGGCTATTGCCGCTAGGCTTATCAGCAAGAAACTTACAGACTTTGACCAGGGGGGAGAAATCGCAGTTTTTTTTCCTTTTGGAAAAGCCCGAGACGCGGCTAGTCTTCCGACCATCGGTGAAAAGTGCCGGGTAAACGGATCAAGGAGACTAGGATATGGGCAAGCGCGACGAGCTGATCGCCAAATACGCAGAAGACCTGAAAACCAAATGCGGCATGGACCCAGATATGGACCTGCTGACCAAGGTCACCATCGGTTGTGGTCCGGCGATCTATGACGCAGATGCGGCGACTGTTGCGGCCAGCCAGGACTCTGAACTGGAAACCGTCAAGAACAACTTTCTGATCAAAAAGCTGGGTCTGGCAGATGGCCCCGAGCTGATGGAAGGGATCAACAAAGCGATGGAAACCTACGGCAAGTCCGAGCGCAACAAGTACCGCGCCGTTGTGTACTACATTTTGACCAAGCATTTCGGAAAAGAAGCCGTTTACAGCTGATCTGGACGGAAATTCACAAAACGCCCGCTCAGATTTCGGCGGGCGTACTTAATTTGAGTTGTTATTTAGAGACTCGGCGTTTGAAACGCAGCAGGCGATTGGGCTAAGCTCAACATGTGACCAGGACGGTCAGAACCAGATATTTCCATACGCGTGTGGTGAGTAGGGAGCACGCGGGGGTAGGGAAGGTTCTGTATCGTCAGAACCTTCCCTCATTACTCATCTGAGTTCGCCAAGAATGCGCGCAATGAAGCTATCGAATTCAGTAGGCTGCTGGTCCGATCCCTCTTGCGAAGCACCGCCGCTGCCTGCCAGATAAACCTCTATCCGTCCCGGGCGGGTTTTGTTGCCCGAATTCGTGAAGTCTCTTAAAACACCGTCAAGAGCATCAGCCGCCAGCGCCGCATTTTCAGCATCGCTTGGATGATAAAATCGAACCTGTGTTTCTCTGACGCGGAATCCCACGCGGTCCGTTGATACAACTGTAGCACGACCCTGTGTAAGCAATTCGAAAGCCCGGCTGCTGGCTTCTTGTGACACTCTCGACGGGACAAAAAGCGAAACTTCCAGATCAATGGGGGGTTGTACAGGCAAAAGCGGTTTTACCTCTGCAAAAGACGGGACCGCTGACAACGTGATCTCTTGCGGGACGGGATCATATAGTATCAAGGATGCCTGTGAAAAGCTGTCTTTGTTCGACCGGTTAGCGTGCCGCCACGGAGGTTCGACAGGAGCTGGAAACAAGGTTTGAGTATCGGCAGAAAAAGCGGCGGCCAAGATTGGCTCGAGTTGTGCCGGTATGAAAATCGCTGGCGGAGACGAAGATGCGGCCGGTTCCTGGTCTGGGACTAGGGGCCCTGGTTTCACCGCGTCCGTACCCGATAGGTCTTCAGCAGGAACCGGTGGCGTCACAACTGCCTCAACCGAGGCGTTCTGGTCGAGAGGCGTGTCAGTGATCGAATCCCCGGTCTCTTCGGCGATTGCGAGGGCGGAAACGGGCGCGACCTCCGGAGCCGCTGAATCGGTAAGTTCCTCTTCTGTTTGTGTGTCTAGTGTGTCCGGCGGCCTTGCGTTTCTGACAATCGGCGCCCTGTCTGAAAGCAGCTCCTCGATTTCAGGAAGATTCTCCGTCGACGCATCCAGGCTTGCTGGGGTCTTTCCTTCTGTAGAGCGCCAGATTCCGGCAATATTGGTGACACCCCATTGCAGGACTGCGCCGCAAACCAAGGCGGCCAGAACAATACCTGCTCTAACTAAGGGCCTTTTCCTGACTTTTGGTTCTTCCAAATGCAGGGAACGGACCCGGTCTGATACGATCTCTTCGATTTTGGTTTCGTCCGGCCGGGACAGATACTCTGTCTCGGAAGGTTTCAAAACGGGCCTTTCCTGCGCTTCGTCCTGTGCTCCGCTAAGCACTTTTGCACGCTTTTCGCGCGCCTCTTTCAGGCGCGCTTCCCAATTTTTTGAATTCTTCGCAGCAACAGCGTCTTCGAATATCCCATTGCCGCCTTCTTCGTCAGACATGGGTTCATGCTTTCAAGAGAGACCGAATTTTATACGAACACTGCCAAGTGTACGCGATTGCAGTATACGCGATCGACATGCCCCCACTCGGCAAAGCCCATGGAAACATAGCATCTTGTCAGGTGTTTGAGAAGTTCTGCACCTGACGACATGTTCCCATTCAGTCAGGCTGCGTTTCACCCAGCATGCAAATTATCCGCCATTCATCCTCGGTCACGGGCTGCACCGATAAGCGAGAGTTCTTCACCAGCACCATATTCGCCAGACGCTCGTCCGCCTTGATCTGGTCCAATGTTACGGGTTTGGAAAAAGGCCGCACGGCCTTGATGTCCACACACTCCCAGCGTTCGTCGTCTGTGGTGCTGTCGGGGTGGGCCTCGGCGCAGATCTCGACAATTCCAACTACGGATTTGTCCTTTTGCGAATGGTAGAAGAACCCCCAGTCCCCAACGTCCATCTGACGCATGAAGTTACGCGCCTGATAGTTGCGAACGCCGTCCCATTCCTCGCCCGCATCACCTTTCGCGACTTGCTGATCCCAACTCCAGGTCGACGGTTCCGATTTGAACAACCAATAGGCCATCAACCGATCACCTTTTTCCACGCGATCAGTTCGACCGATTGGAACAAACCAGCCTTCGCGTAGGGGTCGCTATCGGCCCAAGACTGTGCTGCGGCCAGATCCTCCACGTCGAGGATTATCAAAGAGCCGATCATGGAATCGCCGTCCAGCAGTGGTCCGGCCTGTGACACGACGCCGGTTTCTTCGATATAGGCCAGGTGGGCCGAGCGGTTGTCCAATCGGGTTTGCAACGCGCCGGGTTTGTCACGAGCGATGAGGGCGATCAGCATGTTATTCCTCCTTGAGGGGTCGATTGAGCAGGTTTTGAATGGCCTCGGTGACACTGTAGGCGCCATAGCTCAGATCCGCCACAGTGGCGCTGATGGGCATATCCAGCCCTTCCTTGGCGGCTATGTCCGACATGGCGCGGGCGGTGGCGACGCCTTCGACCGTCGTTTGGCTGTCGAAGGTCTGATTCAGGCCCAAACTAAGGCCAAAACTATAGTTTCGGGACAGTTCGGACGAGCAGGTCAGCACAAGATCTCCTAGCCCGGACAAACCCATCAGGGTGTCGGGACGCGCGCCACGCATCGCGGCAAAGCGTTGCATCTCGGCAAACCCGCGGGTCATCAAGGCTGCCCGGGCGCTGTCTCCAAGACCTGCACCGATGACGGCCCCGCAGCCAATGGCCATGACATTCTTCAGCGCACCGCCAAGTTCAGCGCCGATCGCGTCAGTGGTGCGATAGAGGCGCAGGTTCGCCGTCGTCAGTTCGGTCTGAAGCGCCTTGCCAAGTTCCGTATCCTCGCAAGCCAGCGTCAACGCGGTGGGCAGGCCGTGCGCGATATCATCCGCAAAACTGGGCCCGGTCAGCAAAGCGATGCGGGCATCCCGGACAACCTCCTTGATGACCGCGACAGGTCCAAGCCCCGAGGTCAGTTCAATTCCCTTGCAGCAGGCCACCAGAGTCTTGCCACGCAGTGCAGGGGCGTGATCTTGCAAAGCGTTGCGCAATTTCTGCATTGGCACAGCCAATAAAAGCATTTCGGCTTTGAGCGCATCGGCAATGTCCGCGGTCACAGCGATGTCCTTGGGCAAGGCTATGTTGGGCAGCCGGGTTAAGTTTTCGCGCATTTCGCGCATCTGCTGTGCCTGGCTGGCGTTTCTTGACCACAGAGTCACCGGCCCGTTGCCTGCCAGCGAGATCGCCAAGGCAGTGCCAAACGCACCGGAACCCAGAACGGATACGCTCATGCCTTGGCCCCTTTCTTGCCGCCGCCCAGCATCGCCGGGCTGCGCTGATCCAGAGGCCAGCGGGGTCGGGCGGTCAGGTCCAGCCCATCCTGTGCCCCGGAACGAAAACGCTCAAGACCCGCGTAGGCGATCATCGCGGCGTTATCCGTGCACAACGCCAGCGGAGGTGCTGTAAATCGGGTGTTATTTTTGGCGCAAACAGACTCTAGTTTGGACCGAATGGCCGAATTTGCGGCAACCCCTCCAGCAACAGCAATCACGGGATCGGCCGGGCTGTGTTCCAGATACAGATCGATTGCGCGTCGGGTCTTTTCGGCCAACGTGTCCACAATCGCCTGCTGGAATCCAGCGCACAGGTCTGCGCGGTCCCGACGAGTCAGGCCGCCCTTTTCGGCCACAATTTGATCTCGCATCCGCATCAACGCAGTTTTCAACCCAGAGAAGGACAGATCGCAACCGGGCCGGTCGAGAAGCGGCCTTGGAAACTGGAAGCGGTTGGGATCACCGGCGCGCGCCTCGGCCTCAACGGAAGGGCCGCCAGGTTGCGGCAGGCCCAGCAGGCGGGCGGTTTTGTCGAAGGCTTCACCCGGCGCATCGTCAATAGTACCGCCAAGGCGGGTAAACTGCTCGGGCCCGTGGGCAATCAGGTATTGGCAATGTCCGCCCGACACCAGAAGCACCAGGTAGGGGAAGGCTATGTTGTCTGTCAGGCGTGGTGTCAGCGCATGACCGGCAAGGTGATTGACACCCACCAGCGGCAGACCGGTGGCCGCGCTGAGCCCTTTGGCGCACATCACGCCGGACATGACCCCTCCGATCAGACCCGGCCCTGAGGTGACGGCAATGGCGTCCATGTCCCTCAGTGAAAGCCCCGCGGCTTCCAGTGCTTGCACGACACAGACATCCAGCTTTTCTGCATGTGCCCGGGCTGCGATCTCGGGCACGACGCCGCCATAAGCACTGTGCAGATCGGTTTGGCCATGCACAACGGATGACAGGATTTCGGCTTCGGCGCTCGCCATTTGGCGCACGATGGCTGCGGCCGTATCGTCACAGCTGCTTTCCAATCCCAGTACGGTAAGTGTTTGCACCATCACCCTGATCCGTTGCATCATGATCTTACGGCGGGGTATCACCCTGCGCGGATGCAAACAATCCTGAAGGGCCAAGGGGCCACACGTTGTATTTGTTGATGACCCGCCCGCGCGCCGCCTCTGAAAGGTTCGTTGCGCAGTTGCCGACCCGCACCAGATCACGGGTTCAGGTCATCTATTCCCCGATCATGGAAATCCGGCCTCTGCCGGTTGCCGTTGAGACCGAGGGAGTGCAGGGATTGATTTTCACCTCGGCCAATGCCGTGAACGCGGCGGCCGCGAAAGGTGTTGACCGCACCCTGCCTGCGTTCTGCGTCGGGCCCGCAACAACTGGCACAGCGAAAGGGTACGGTTGGCAGGCCGAGATGGTCGGGGCCACGGCAGAGGAGCTGGTGGGACATCTGCTCAAGCGGCGGCCCAAAAGCCCGTTGTTGCATTTGAGGGGTGAGCACACGCGTGGCGATGTTGCCGGTCGACTGACCGAATCTGGTCTGGCCGTGCGGGAACAGCCCGTCTACCAACAAAGACTGTTGCCGCTAACACCCGAGGCGGTCGAAGCGGCAGATGGAGATTCGCCGATAATCGCTCCGCTTTTTTCGCCAAGGACGGCGCGACATTTTGCCGATATTTGGGCTGGATCAGCGCCATTGTGGCTGGCTGCAATCAGTCAGGCCACGGCTGATCCCCTTTATTCGTTGGACTATGCGGGCCTGAAGATCGCGAAGATGCCGACACCAAAGAAAATGCGTAAGGCTGTTAAAAAGCTTGCAAAACATGCGTTGCGGGTTGAGGGCGGCGCGGTCCCCGATTAACTTGACCTGGGCTGTTATTCATCTGAATTTGGATTCGATAAGAGGAATATTGCGGTGGCTGGTAAGAAAAAGTCCGAAGAAAAGCCGGTGGAAAGCCCTCAGGCGGATGACGTCGTCGAAACCGAACTGCAACAGGGCGATGCGCCTGTTGACCCGGCTGAAAACGTAGAAGAAGACTTTTCCGAAGCCGAAGCCGAAGCCGAAGCCGAAGCCGAAGCCGAAGCCGAAGCCGAAGCCGAAGCCGAAGCCGAAGCCGAAGCCGAA
>NZ_JBXWNR010000008.1:0-209420 GCF_059610465.1 Ruegeria sp. CDSC085
TAATCAATCCAGACAGATGAGCCAGATCCTCTCTTAGATTACGCCGCCATCTGTCCCAAAATCCCTGACGACGGACATTCGGTTACTATAAATACGCCATAGAATGTATGTCGCCTAACAGCGAAGGACGGATTGTGCGTTTGGTGGTGATCCCAAATGCCAGCACATGAAAAGTTAAGATGGTTACTGTGATGTGGGCCGACGAAGCCCATGCTAGAGCAGGGACCTTAATGGAGGAAACAAAATGAGCGAGTATCACTACACTGAGTGCGGCTTGCAAAACGTTTTCATCAAGGGTTTGGAACCCGTGGTAGATGCTGATGGCGATCTCTGCATAGAGATTCCTGCCATCAATTATCTGCATAATGCTATTGCCGAGGGTATAATTCGACACCCGTCCGCAATGAGCGGTGCGGAGTTACGCTTCTTGAGGTCAGAAATGGGCTATACGCAAGTAGAACTAGCAGGGCTCATTCACGCCGAAAGACAAACAATTGGTAGGTGGGAGCGAGGCGAATTCGCCATCGACCCATTGGCTGAAACCGTCATCAGGCAACTGGCCGTAGAGAAGCTACTAATCCCTTACGAAGAGGGCCTTGAGAAATTGGTCCGGAGTACGGAGAAGGGTGACGAAAACCAGCCTATCAATATTCAAGCCGATGATGGGCGTTACGAGCTGATTGCTGCCTAGAATGATGCCCTTTGGACTAGAGAATACCCCGCTTCGGCGGGGTTTTTTCTTTCAAAGGCACTAAGTAATCGCCAGCGACACTCTAAAGACAGGCGTCTCAAGGGAACACATATATTGTCCCTTGATTTGATAGCGGTTCCCCCATCCCAATCTTCAAGTTTCGGCGTGATTTCCGTGAACACTTTTCTGCTGCTAGCAACATTGGCCGTTGCCTGCGAAGTCCACTTATAGACGACGCCCAAACCACAGAGGCGCTTTAATACTCCCGCCTCAGTCAACCATAGCCAACAAATATTGAGGGGAGCTCATGTTCAAATTAGCCTGGAGGTTTCAGATGGCGCTTGCGAAATTTTTTTCTCACCTGAGCTTTAACAGTTCGACGGGCTTCATCTCTGGCTATCGAACGGACCAGTTCCAGCAATAGCTCTTTCTGATCGGTATGTTCGGAGGTTTTTTTCCTCATTACCGACGCAAACATAGTTTTTTCTTATCTTCATCTCACTCCGCTCCTCCCATCTACGAATGAGTGCAATTGACCTACTTCTAAGTTGGTTGGTCAACTTTTTCGGGGGGTGTGAAACGGTGGCAATTTAGCCGATACTTAGCGATATACTTGCAAAACAATGAGTTAGGAGTTTCGGTGGGGAGAGAAAAGAAGGGTCTAAATCGAAATTTATTAAATAAAAACAACAACTTAGGTGAATTTTGGTAGCGGAGGAGGGACTTGAACCCCCGACACGCGGATTATGATTCCGCTGCTCTAACCAACTGAGCTACTCCGCCTTGAGTGAGAGGCGATGTAAGCGAGGGGCCCGGGAGGGTCAAGAGGGAAATCAACCAGCCCGAAGATTTCTTTCACGCGTGCCCAGATGGCTTGTTCTTCAAGGACATCCGGGGGGATGTGGTTGCGTCCGTCATCCTGCGGATGAAGGCAGCGCAGATTTCGGGCTCAGTAATCGGAATCATGTGACCGAACGCGTCCAGCTCTTCATAACTCAGCCCGAATTCGGCCATTGTCGGCCCGTGCAGCGGCGGCGACAGTATCGCGTCCTGACGACCATACAGGATGCCCCCGGGGACAGTCAGTTTCGGATAGCGCGCGACCTGCGTGTTTATACTGGCATCGACACCGGCAACGTCCTGAGACGCTGTGATAAAGGCGGAAGGCCGCAGGCCAAGCGCGCCGCCTGCTCGGTCCAGAAAGTCATCAGGCGGGGTCTCTGGGTCAAACGCTGCGCTCAGCGTGTGCGGCGCGGTTTTGGACGCCAGAGGAACGGCGAGCGTGTTGCCGATCAGACTGCGCAGCCATTCGGAGCGGATCTCGAGCGGTTTGAAGATCGCCGGGGTTTCGGGCAGTTTGTGAGTCAGCGGTGCCAGCAGCGCCAGTCCGGCAATCCGGGCCGGATGGTCCAGTGCCATCGCCAATGAAACCGCGCCCCCCAGCGAGTGGCCGACCAGAACGGCGCGGTCCACGCCTTTTTTGTCCAGAAACTCAGCAATCATGCCAGCCTGGTGGGGCAATTGCGCCAGCTCGGCCGTATCGCGCGTTGAATACCCGCATCCCGGCCGGTCCAGCGCGATAACGTGGTAGTCGTCGGCCAGAAGATCCACCAGCGCATAGGTAAAGTGCTGCAACTGCCCGGCCAGGCCATGGATCATGACGATGGTCTGTGCGTCGGGGTTTCCCCTTTCCACATAGTGAATGCTGCCGCCGCGAACGGGTGTGATCTGACCCAGCTGTGGCACGGTTTCAAGACCGTGGCGTGTTATCCTCCGGGTCCACAGGTTCGTGACAAACAGGGCCACGGCAAAGACGGCGATCACGATCAGAACGGTTGTCATTCAACTCTCTCCATTGCCAAGGGCGGCGGGTCTGTATTGTTCCAACCCCGATTGTGCCATGCGTTTCTGGAACTCGGCAACCGTGCCGGGCCAAAGGGTCGTGTTCCGCCCTTCCGCATCCATGTACCACGATGAACAGCCCCCGGCCTGCCAGACGCCGTCCGAGTGGCGGTCGTGCATTTCCCGTGTGAACGCCGCCTGTCTGGCTGAGTCAGGAGTAATCGCGGACAGACCCTTGTGCTGCATCTCGCTCAGGACCCGGCCGATATGGCCAACCTGGGCCTCGATCATCAGCACGACCGAGTTATGCCCCAGCCCGGTATGCGGCCCCAGAAGGAGGAAGAAATTGGGGAAACCCGCAATTGCGGTACCCAGATGCGCGCACATGCCATCCGACCAGGCAGAGCGCAACGTCAGCCCGTCTGTGCCGGTGATGTCCAGACGCTCGACCACGTCGGTTACGTGAAACCCCGTGCCCCAGATCAAGGCATCCGCCTTGGTCTGGGTGCCATCCGCCGCGATGACTGTGTCACCTTCAATTCGGGCGACGCCTTTCGGAACAACGCTGACATTGTCGCGGGCCAGGGTCGGGTACCAATCGTTCGAGCTCAGGATTCGTTTGCAGCCGATCCGGTAGTCGGGGGTCAGAATCCGTTGTTCGGCCGGATCGGTGATGGCGCGCTCCAATGCCTTTCGCCACATTTTCAAGGCAAAATTCACCGCACGTTCCTCACCGCGAAACACGCGGTGGCGAAATTCGAAGATCATGAATATCAACTTGCGCCGAATGCGCGGCAAAATGGGAAACCGGGCGTAAAGGCTGCGCACCCAGGGCGCAATCGGGCCGTCCGGGCGCGGCATCACGTAAGGCGCACTGCGCTGAAAGATCGTGACGTGGCCTGCAATTCTGGCGATTTCGGGTACAAACTGAACAGCGGACGCCCCGGTACCGACGACCGCAACGCTCTTGCCGGTCAGATCGACATCGTGATTCCATTCGGCAGAGTGGAAACTGGGGCCGGGAAACCTGTCTGCGCCGGGGATGTCCGGAATGCTGGGATAATGAAGTGCACCAATGGCCGAGACCAGAAACCGGGCCGACCAGTGCTGACCATCCATCGTTTCAACTTGCCAGCGCGTTCCATCCCACCTAGCCGATTTCAGCTCCTGCCCGAAGTGGCACAGGTCATACAACCCTTCCTGACGCGCGACCTTTTGCAGATAAGCCTGTATTTCTGCGCCACCGGCATACGCGCGGCTCCAATGCGGGTTGAGGTGGGTCGCCATGGAATACAGATGCGATGGCACATCACAGGCGACACCGGGATAGGTGTTTTCGCGCCATGTCCCCCCGATATCATCGGCCTTTTCCAAAATCGCGATATCCTTGATACCGCGTTTGCGGGCCTCAAGCGCCATCGTCAGCCCGGCAAACCCCGCGCCGACGATCAGCATCTCTGTTTTGTGGTGCATGAGTGAGTGCCTTCAGAATCAACCTTACGTTTATCTGTTGCAGATGTATGCACTTGATTGGCTGTGAAGTAGGTCACACAGGGGAAAATGACCGGGCGTCCTTTCGTTACAAATGGATGAAAAAATGGATTGGCTTAACCTTTGTCGCTTCTTGCAAGCACATATCGCAATCAGAGAGGTGGGCGCGCCGCGAATCCGTCAGTTTGTTTCAAAATTGGAGGATTGCCCCTTGACCACTCGCACTGCCACGCGTTCCGGCGGACGTTCTGCCCGCCGTGCCAAACGCTCCGCTCCGAACTTTGACATGCTGCCGGGCCTGACCCGAGGCATCCCGCTGTGCGAGGTCATGGACGCGACCCAGGTTGAGCGCATCGACAATGCGGCGATGGACATTCTGGAGAACGTCGGTGTTCAGTTCCGCGACCCCGTCGCGCTGGAAGACTGGAAAAAAGCCGGAGCCAAGGTTGATGGAGAGCTGGTTTTTCTGGATCGCCACATGGTGCGCGACCTAATCTCGAGCATTCCGGCGCAGTTCACCTATCACGCGCGCGATCCGAAAAAGAACCTGGCGCTGGGGGGCAAGCACGCGATCTTCGTACCGATGACCGGGGCGCCATTCCTACGCGATCTGGACGATGTGCGCCGCAACCCGACGCTGGATGATCTGGCGATGTTCCACAAGCTATCGCACATGATGCCCGCGCTGCACAGCTCGGCCCATCACATTGTCGAGCCCTATGATCACCCGATCAGCCAGCGGCATCTGCGCATCACCTATTCGTCGATGAAATATTCGGACAAGACCTTCATGGGTATGACCACCTCGCCCAGGAACGCCGAGGATGTGATGGATATGTGCGATATCCTGTTCGGCGAAGGTTTCATTGACGATCATCCGGTCACCACCGGCAACTGCAACGGCAACAGCCCGCTGGTCTGGGACGAAACCATGCTGGGTGCGATGCGGGCCTTCTGCCGCCGCAATCAGCCGGTTCTGTGCTCGCCCTTTGTTCTGGGTGGCGCGAACACCCCGGCATCGGTGCCCGCAACCGTGGCACAGCTGACTGCCGAGGCGCTGTCGGCGCTGGCCTATACGCAGGTGATCCGCAAGGGCTGCCCTGCGATCTGGGGGCATTACCTGTCGACCGTTTCGATGAAATCCGGAGCACCCATGGCCGGCACGCCCGAGATCAGCCTGATGAACTTCATGATCGGCCAGATGGCGCGCTTTTACGATGTTCCGTGGCGCACCTCGAACACGCTGGGCGGGGCCAAGACCTTTGACGCGCAGGCAGGCTACGAATCCGCCACGACGCTGAGCGCGGTCATTCACGCCGGGGCCAATTATATCTGGCATTCGGCAGGCTGGAACGAGGCTGGCATGCATTGCTCGGTCGCCAAGTTCGTCGTGGATGCGGAACAATGCGCGATGGCTTACCGCATGGCCGAAGGGCCGAAATGGCACGACTTCGATGAGGCTTTGGCAGCGATTCCGGATGTGGGACCCGGCGGGCATTATCTGGGTCATCCGCACACACAGGACAACTTCCAGACCGCGTTCTTCATGCCGGAACTGTTCGACAACAACTCGATCGAACAATGGGTTGCCGAAGGTGAAATTGAAATCACTGAACGCGCCCTGAAACATGCACGGAAATTGCTGGCCGAATACCAAGAACCCAAACTGGACGAAGCCAGGAACGAAGCGCTTCTGGACTATATCGCCCGCCGTGAAAGGGAAATCCCGGCGGCGGATGAGTTGAACCAGACATACTGATATACACTCCCCTTACTGGCCCGCCCGCATTTCGGGTGGGCCGTTTTTTTTCGGTCAGGACAAGTACAAAAGATGAAGATTGCCGAACTGCACATCCACAGCCACGACCTGCCGGTCAAAAACGGACCCTAAACCATGGCCAATGCCAAGGTCCGGGCGCTGGATTTCACGCTGGTCAAAACCGTCGCTGATAACGGTGCAACCGTTCGGCCCGACCTGCTGGAAGGTGTCTGGCTGGCTTCGCCATATATATCGAAGGCAACTACGATCCCGAAAACGGTATCCAAATCAAAGGCGGGCATATCGAACTGCCAATCGGGCCGGGGCTGGGCGTGGTTCCTGTTGAAGGCCTGATCGGAGCACCTGTCGCATCGGTCCAGCAATGGATGACCTTACGAACCTGAATGGAAAATCGGCTTTGGTCACTGGCGCAACCGGTGGCATCGGGGCGTCAATCGTTCAACGCCCGCACAATGCGGGGGCACGGGTGGGCGCAGCGGCATTGGCCGGGCCATCGCCCAACGTTTGCAGGACGAAGGGGCGCATGACTTCACTGCCCAACGTGGCCAAGACACGGAATTCTACGGCGTCGTTGCGGATTTCACCCTTACCGACAGCCACGCGCAGGTGGTCAGCAAAGTGACTGACCTGGCCGGGCGTCTTGACGTGCTGGTCAACAACGCCGGCATGATGCAGGAAGCCTCGGTCGAGGGGATGAGTCTTGAGGACTGGCACCGCACTCTGACGGTGAACCTGACCACCCCGCTCCTGATGATCAAAGCTGCGCTGCCGTATCTGCGCGACACCAAGGGCACGATCGTCAACATCGGATCCATCGAAGGCTTGGGCAGCAATCCCGGTCACGCCGCCTATTGCACTTCAAAGGCAGGGTTGCACGGCCTGACCCGCGCCGTTGCCGTGGATCACGGGGCCGGGGATATCCGCTGTAACGCCGTTGCGCCGGGATGGATCGATACCGAGTTGAACGAGGATTTCATCGAATCCATGTCCGACCCGTCCGCGTTCCGTCGCGACATCGCCAAGATCCACCCGGTGGCCCGAACAGGGCGGCCTGAAGAAGTTGCCGCGCTCGTCGCGTTTCTGGCGTCTGGGGATGCGGGTTTCATCACCGGGCAGGTCTTTACGATAGATGGTGGACGCATGGCCAAGCTGAGCTTGCCTTGACCTCACTCTTTACCAGATCGCCACTCTTTCCAGATCAAATAGCTGTTCGCCCCAAGCGAGGCGAAGGGCTCGGGCGGCAATCGCGGAAGGTCCGGCTGCGTCAGAAAGTGATCCGCGATCTCTGATCCGCCCTGCATCAGCAGTTCCGCGATGCCCATGCCTTGCAAAGTGCCCCGGGCGATGCCCAGGCCATTCTGACAGCAGGCCGAGAACACGCCCTCCTCCAATTCGCCAAACGCCGCGGATCCGTTGCGGCTGAGGCACAGCATCCCGGCCCAGCGATGTTTCATCTGCACATCCGACAGATGTGGAAAGCGTTCCCGGAACTTGCGGTCATGCACCCAGCCGGCATTGCGCAACCGCATCCGGCTGGTTTCGATCGTCGGGTGAAAACTGGATCCGGTACGGATCAGAATGCGATCCCCGTAGCTGCCCGAAATGCGCCGGACCGAGGTGCCCATCGGATCCGCCGGGGTCACCGACCAGCGCGGTTGTCCGCCCAGTGTCTTGATCTGCGCCTCGGTCAGCGGGGCCGTGATCGAGGCGTAGAGGCAGATATGCATCAACTGCCTCTGGTAGAACCCGAAGCTTTCCAGATGGCCATTGTTGGCCAGGATGATCCGCCCGGTGCTGACCCTGGCCTTGTCGGTGCTGACGATCCAGCCTGTGCCCTGCTTTTCAAAGCTGGTGACAGGAGAGTTTTCAAACACGTCAATCTGACCGGCCAGGCGGTTCGAAAGCGCCCGCACATAAGCTGCCGGCTGGATCATGACCGTCCCCGGCGCAAAAAGCCCCGAAACATAATGCGAGCTGCCCGTGATCTCTTGCATCTGCTTTTGGTCATACAGCGTATGCGGCTCACCCAGTTTGGTCAGATGCCCGGCAAAGGCGCGGTTATGGGCGTCTCCTGCCTTTGTGGCGGCTGCATTGTGTTTGCCGCAAGGGTCGAACATCTCTTGCGGCAGGTCGCAATCGGCGGCGACCTCGGTTGCGAATGCGATGGCCTTACGGTTCAGTGCAATGGCGGCGCGGTCCGCTTCCAACCCATCGCCTGCGTAGTTGTCCGAGGCCAGATCATGCGGCAGGTCGATCATGAACCCCGAGTTCCGCCCCGCCGAACCATCCGCAAATCTACCCGCTTCCAATAGAGCGATCTTTAACGAGGGGTCCAGCTGTTGCAACCGCCGCGCCGTCGTCAGCCCGGCAAACCCACCACCGACAATGGTGACGTCGGCGGTCAGGTTCTGTTCGAGCTCTGGCAGGGGCTCCTGGGGCGGCAGGATGGCATTCCATCCCGCCGGGCCCGTCTGCCGGGGCAGTCTTTTGGCCTCAAAGCGCGTCAATCGACGGCCTCGTCGGCGTCGTCGGAAAGATCAATCCAGATGGTTTTCAGCTGGGTGTACTGATCATGCGCATGGATCGAATTGTCGCGACCGCCAAAGCCCGATTGCTTGTAGCCGCCAAACGGCGTGGTGATGTCGCCTTCGCCGAAACTGTTTACCGTAACAGTCCCTGCCCGAATGGCTCGCGCACCGCGAATGGCCCGCTTGGCGTTGGCGGTGAAGATCGAGGCACACAAGCCGTAGTCAGTGTCATTGGCAATCCTGATCGCTTCGTCAAAGCCCGAGACTTCAATTATGGACAGGACCGGGCCAAAGATCTCCTCTCGGGCCAGCACGGTGTCATTGGCCGGCACTTCGACGACGGTAGCCTCGACAAACCCCTTGTCCGCCTTGCCGCCGATCACCACGTTTTCAGCCTGATCGAGGTATCCGCAGACCTTGTTGTAATGCCCTTCGCTGACCAGCGCGCCCATGCGGGTTTCAGGGTCCAGCGGGTCACCGATGTTCCACTGTTTGGCGTGATGCGTGATGCGTTTCAGCAGTTCGGCTTTCACGTCTTTATGCACGATCAGGCGCGACGAGGCCGAGCAGTTCTCGCCCATGTTCCAGAACGCACCATTCACCACATGCGCCGCCACCCGGTCGAGGTTTTCGGCGTCGTCCATGACGATGGCGGGGTTCTTGCCGCCCATCTCAAGCACCACCTCCTTGGCGTTGCTTTCCGCCGAATAGGTCAGGAACCGCTTGCCCGTCACCGTCGAGCCGGTGAAGGAAACCATGTCGATATCCATGTGCCGCCCGATGGGTTCGCCCACATCGGCCCCTCCGCCCGGTACGATGTTCAGTACGCCGCGGGGAAGGCCAGCCTCCATTGCCAGTTCGGCCAGGCGCAGCGCGGTCAGCGTGGTTTCAGCCGCGGGTTTCACAACCACTGAACATCCCGCCGCCAAGGCAGGTCCTATCTTCCACGCCAGCATCAGCAGTGGGAAGTTCCACGGCAGGACCAACCCTACAACGCCAATGGGTTCACGCACGACCATGGCGATATGGTCGTCACTGGCTGGTGAGACCTGATCGTAAATCTTGTCGATCGCTTCGGCATGCCATTTCAGACAGTGGATGGTTTCGGGCACGTCCACGGTTTCGCAGTCATAGATGGTCTTACCGCTGTCTTTACTTTCCATCACCGCCAGTTCACGGGCGTTGCGGGTCATCAACTTGCAGAGCCGGATCAGCACATCCTTACGCTCGGACGGGTGCATTTTGCTCCAGCGCCCATCGTCAAACGCTTCACGCGCCTTTTCGACCGCAAAGTCGACATCCGCTGCACCGCAGGATGCGATATCCGCCAGCTTGCCGCCCGTAGCCGGGTTCACTGTCTCAAAGGTTTCACCCGTGATCGACGGGCGGAATGCCCCGTCGATGAACGCCCCGGTCGGCAGGTTCAGGCCTGCGGCGATGGATTTGTATTCGTCCTGTGTCAGCAGATCCATATCTCTCACCCCTCAGCCACAATGTCAGCGATTGTCTTCTTGAGCACACGGGTCACCTGTTCCAGCGCGCGCTTGTCATCCTTGTTCAGACCTTTTAGCGGAGGCCGCATCGCGCCCGCGTCAATCCCGTTCATGGTAACGCCATGCTTGATGGTCTGGATGAACTTTCCACCCTGTTCCAACACCCGCATCAGCGGCATCATCGCGGACATGATCCGGCGACCTTTCGCGAAATTGCCTTCAACCACGCAGGCCCGATACAGAGCCACGTGTTCAGCAGGCAGGAAGTTCGACCCGCCGCACACCCAGAACGGCGCGCCCCAGGCAAAGAACTCGAGCGCCTGATCATCCATACCGCAACCAAGTTGGATATGTGGATAGTCGCGGGCCAGCAAATGCACCCGGTTGATATCGCCCGAGCTTTCCTTGATGCCGCAGAAATTCCGGCTGCGGCCCACACGGTCAAGGAACTCTTCGCCCATTATCGTACCGGTGCGGTGCGGGTAGTTGTACAGCATCACAGGCAGATCGGCGGCCCTGTCGATAGCCAGCGCGTTCAACGCATTCTCGCGGTCGGTTGGCACTGAATATGGCGGACTGGCCAGCAGGATTGCGTCTGCGCCGATCTTACGTGCGCCCGAAGCCAGAGCAATAGAATCCGGCGTCAGCATCGCGCCTGTGCCAACCACCAATGGCAACCGGCCCTTCAACTGCTCATGCGTGAATCTGGCCAGTTCCAGCCGTTCTTCCACAGTCTGGGCATAGTTCTCGCCGGTCGAACCACCCGAGATCAGGCCATGCACGCCATTCTCGATCAGGTATTCGATCACGTCGAACAAGGCGTCCCAATTCACGCTGCCATCGTCGTGATAAGGCGTGACCACAGGGGTATAGATCCCCTCAAACTTGAAAATCGGGTTCATTCCGTCCTCATGCAGGTTTCGAAAGGGGCGGGACGCCCATCGGGACATCCAGCGCGTCAGGCATCACGAACAATTCAATCTGATCGCGTGACAGGTTCCAGTGATCTTCCGCCAGCTGCGCCGCCGCCGCTTCATCGCGCGCCTCGATGGCTGCGATAATCGCGTCATGCTGCTGGCTGGCCAGCGACAGGTTTTCCGACATTTCACCAGTCTGTGGCCGATAAAACGTCATACCGATCCGGGCGTGATCGATCAGCAGCCGGTTGAACGAAGGCAGCAGGTAGACATTTCCGGACATTTCGCCCGTCACGTCATGAAAGCGGTTGTTGGCCAAGGCACGGTCCTCGCCGGACCCGGACCGAAGGGCCGCCTTGAAAGCCTGCTGGGCCTCTTTCAAATCATTGATCTGGGCGTTCGTCGCATTCAAAGCCGCCAAACGCAGGATCGCTCCGTATACCATCGGCGCGGCAAGGAAGAAGTCGCGCAGGGTGGTGTAGGACATCTCCGAAACCCGGGCGCTGCGGTTTGTCCGCAAGTCCAGGTAACCCTCGCCAGCCAACTGACGAAACACCTCGCGCAGCGGCGTGCGCGACAGTCCGAATTCGTCCGACAGATGCGCCTCGTCCAGATCGGCGCCCGGGCGCAGGCGCAGCGTCAGGATGGACACTTTCAGGTGCTCTCTTAGCGCGCTTTTGCGAGACTTGGCTTCGTCTTTCATGCTTTGGCCTCATCCTTCTGTTCGGCGTCTGCGGTCGAATCGCGTGCGGTCACAGTTTTGTATTCTATAAAAATACAACTTGTATACAATTAAAATTCGTGCAGCATGGAAGCCGGCGAAATAGACTCATGTTTTGGGCGTTGTCCCAGCTTGCAAACGGTATTGCTCATGCCTCAGACGCGGCACATCACATTCATCCTTGTCGAGGAGTTTTCGCATCTTGCGTTTTCATGCGCGGTCGAACCGTTGCGGATCGCCAATCTGGTGAGTGGTGAAGAACTGTACCGCTGGTCTATTGTGTCCGAACATGGCGAGCAGGCCGTGTGCTCGAACGGATCCGTCACGCTGGTGCATTCCGGTCTTCAGGGTCTGGCCAAATGTGATCAGCTGTTTGTCCTGTCGGGCATTCACATGCGTGACCACGTCACACGCCCTCTGCTTGCAACCCTGCGCCGCGAACGCGCGCGCGGTACGAAAATCGGCGCCCTGTGCTCGGGGGCATGGGTGCTGGCCAAGGCTGGTTTTCTTGACGGAATGCAGGCAGCGATCCACTGGGAGTACCACGACGCGTTCATGGAGGCCTTTCCCGAGGTCAATCTGGTGCGCAGCGTGTTCGTGGCCGATGAAAAGCACATTACCGCATCTGGCGGGACCGCAACGGCTGACCTGATGCTGCATCTGATCGAACGCGATCACGGCGAGGAACTGGCCATCGATGTGGCGGATCAGATGGTCTATAACGCGGTACGCAATGCCACGGCCAAACAAAGGGTTTCCCTTCAGTCACGCAACGGTATGCGCAATGCGCACCTCGCCAAGGCGATCACCATCATGCAGGGCAGTATTGAAACCCCGGTTTCCCCCTCGTTCATCGCGGAAAAGCTTGGCATTTCAACGCGGCAGCTTGAGCGGTTGTTTGGAAAATACCTGAACACGTCACCCAAGAAGTACTTCATGGAAATGCGGCTGGAGCGCGCCCAGAAACTGTTGCTTCAGACCGAAGCGTCCGTCACCGAGGTCGCCGTGGCCTGCGGATTTGAAAACCCGGGCCATTTTTCGCGTGTCTACAGGTCAAGCTTTGGCGTTACCCCGCACGCGCAGCGCAACAAGATCGACTGACATTGTCTGGTGGTGGATTTGCCCCGACCGATACGGCAGGGGATGCCGCGCTTCATCGGCCTATAACGGGCCTGAACGGGCATCCCCCTAACCCTGCCGAGATACCCCCTCATTAAAACCGGACTAGTCAACAGATCGGCAGGATGATGAACCTATAGATCTGGATATTGGCATAAGTTTTGCGAGAACTTGTCATACATGAGTTTCTTGTGCCCTTATTCGTTAATCTTTGCCTCAATTCGAGACTGCTGATTCAGCGAAATCCGGCACCCACGAAGACCATAACCAATTGCAACAAAACTACAAATGATGGACTTCGTTCCTTTGTTGCTTTCAGGCCCGCGCCGGGGACCAGCTTTTCTGGTTTCAATCTGGCGTGTTCGATTTCCGCGCGGCGTCCCGGACATGGACGGGGTAGTCTTGGGTCAACAACATCGGTTCTGCATTTGAAACGCCAAACAGGCGTCCAAGTGCCATCTCTAGCGGATCTGCGCCACATCCAGACTAGGCGCGGCACGGGTGATTTCGTGGGTGCTGGTCGCTGCGTCTGATCCGACGCGAACGTTCAGCTTCCTTGTCCCGCTGAACCGCTGGAAATACGCAAATTCTATTGTGTTCAGCGCATCCATATTCTGACATTGAACAACGTAATCGGCCTGGAATTCCGAATGTTCATCCGGCGCGGATGACGCGACCCCTTCACCCGCGGTGTCCTGGCTCCCCGAGATATCATGCGTCAGGATAACATTGGCGGAAACGGTAAAGCACACAGCCTCGGACGGGACGACAAACAGATCCAGCGGCTTGGACAGTTCGGAAATCGCGATGGCGACTCGTGTACGCTCGTCGTCATTTGCCACCGGGGTTTCGAACCCGATGATATCAATGCTTGGAACCCTGAGGGACAGCGAAAAATCGGTATCTGTGAGCACGATATCCAATTGGCCGGACCCATGGTGATGGGTGGACGTGATCTGCGTCTCCTGAGCAGCAAGAGCTGCCGGGAAGAGAGACAAGGCCAGAACAGAGCACTTCATTAACCAACAACCGCCTAGAACAGAATCACAACAGTGATTTTAACGCGAATCACCCGCCACGCAATGTTAACCCTCGGATCGGAGCCCGCCAGATATGGGGAGGCTTGCTGGGTTCAACAGCTCCCACTTATATCCGACAATAAAACTCAGGTTGACATTATTGACTAAATAACTCAGTTATTTCTCCGCGAAAACCGCGGGGTATTCCCGCACGATCCGACAGTTCTGACAGGAAAGCACCAAACTCCTATGACCAAGTTATTCACCACTGCCAGCGCTCTGACGTTTTTCATGGCAACCACCGCAATCTCGGGTGATGCCCCCACCAAGGCGGATGTACTGAACACCTATGCCAATATTGCGGAAGCCAAATTTGAAGACAGCCTGATTTCAGCCAGGAAGTTGCAGGATGCGGTCAACGCACTGATCGCCGATCCGTCGGACGCAACGCTGAACGCGGCGCGCGCGGCCTGGGTTGCTGCGCGTGTCCCTTATCAGCAAACGGAAGTCTATCGCTTCGGCAATGCCATCGTTGATGACTGGGAAGGCAAGGTGAACGCCTGGCCTTTGGATGAAGGTTTGATCGACTATGTTGACGCGGCTTATGGCGGCGCGACGGACGAAAACGAGTTTGCTGTGCTGAACGTCATCGCCAATCCCAGCTTCCAACTGTCGGGCGAGACCATTGATGCCGGCGAAATTACCCCCGAACTGCTGAGTGACACGTTGCACGAAGCAGATGGTATCGAGGCGAACGTCGCAACCGGCTATCACGCCATTGAATTCCTTCTGTGGGGCCAGGACATGAACGGCCATGGCGCCGGTGCCGGCAACCGCCCGGCCACCGATTACGCGCAGGACGAGGACTGTACCGGCGGCCATTGTGACCGTCGTGCACAATACCTGAGCGCTGCGACCGAACTGCTGGTCAGCGACTTGGCATGGATGGCGGATCAGTGGAAAGACGGCGGTGCGGCACGCGCAGCCTTGATGGAGAACGAAGCAGAAGGTGTCAGCGCGATCCTGACCGGCATGGGCTCTTTGTCGTATGGTGAGCAAGCCGGTGAACGCATGCGCCTTGGCCTGATGCTGAACGATCCCGAGGAGGAGCATGACTGCTTCTCGGACAACACACATAACAGCCATTACTTTGACGGCCTGGGCATTCAGAACGTCTATCTGGGCAGCTATACCCGCATCGATGGCACCCCGGTTTCGGGCGCGTCTCTGGCCGATCTGGTCATCGCCACCGATCCGGCGCTGGATACCGAGATGAAAGCGAAACTGGCCGCCACCATGCAGGCCCTGGGCAAGATCAAGACAACAGCCGAGGCAGGATTTGCCTACGACCAGATGCTTGAGCGCGGCAACAAAGGCGGTGAGGCCCTGATTATGGGCGGCGTCAACGGTCTGGTCGATCAGACCAAGACCATCGAGCGCATCGTTACCGCGCTGGAGCTGGACGGGGTTGCGTTTGAAGGGTCAGACAGCCTGGATAACCCGGACGCCGTCTTCCATTGATTCCCAAGCGGGCCGGAGGGGGTTGCTTTCCGGCCCGAGCAACCCTTTCTGATCGTCTGTAAAGGCGGCGAAACGAGCCAAGACCAATGATTGTCTGCCACTGTACCAACATATCCGATCACGACATCCGCGCAGCCATTGACTGGATGCGCAGAGCAGACCCGCGAACCATCATCACCCCCGGCAAAATCTACCATGCCCTTGGGAAGTCGGCGGATTGCGGCGGGTGCATGCCGCTGTTCCTAGACACAATGCAGGCAGCCAGTAATCTGGACGTACCGATGCAACTCCGCACATTGCGTGCCGGAGCAACACAGGAGAAAGCTGATGAAGGGCGATCCAAAGGTCATCGAATATCTGAACAAATCTCTGCGGCATGAACTTACGGCCGTAAGCCAGTATTGGCTGCATTACCGCCTGCAGGAAGACTGGGGGCTTGGCCATATGGCCAAGAAAAGCCGCGAGGAAAGCATCGAAGAGATGGGCCACGCGGACAAGTTGATCGAACGGATCATATTTTTGGAAGGCCACCCCAACCTTCAGAAGCTGGACCCATTGCGGATCGGTCAGACACCGAAGGAAACGCTGGAATGCGACCTGGCCGCCGAAATTGACGCAAGGGCTCTTTACAAGGAAGCGCGCGACTATTGTCGGGAGGCCGGCGACTATGTCTCCATGTCGCTGTTCGAACAGTTGATGTCCGATGAAGAGGGACATATCGACTTCCTCGAAACGCAGCTCGACCTGTATGAAAGGATCGGCGAAGCCAATTATGCGCAACTCAACGCATCGAAAATGGACGAAGGCGAGTAGCCTTCTTGCCTTGTCGGTGGTCGCCCTCGCGGCCACCCCTTCCCTGTCAGCCGAGCTGCGGGACCTGCATCTGAATTTCACCCCCCGCACCGACGAGGAACGCGCCCGCATTGCGGCCGTGACCGCGCCCCCGCAGGATTATGGCGTGTCGCAGCCGTTCGAAGAACTCTCTGCCGGGGCGGCGACTGTCCGGGTCCGCAACGACGCGGATGCGTTTTCACAACCCTCAGGCAACCTGAGCTTCGAAAAGGAGTTGGAGTTCAAAGTCGGCAACGGGTTGTTCAAGAAAATCTGGGTTTCGTCACCATCATCCACGTTGGCCTCTGACGGCTTGGGGCCGCTATATAACGCGCGATCCTGCCAGCGTTGCCACATCAAGGATGGGCGCGGGCACACCCCAAACGGACCTGATGACAACGCGGTCTCAATGTTTCTTCGGGTCTCGATTCCCGACACGCCAGAAGACGGGTATGCCGGCATAGATGATTACATCGCCACCCTGCCCGAACCCAACTATGGCGGGCAGATGCAGGACTTCGCGCTGGCCGGGCATCCGGCGGAATATCGGCTGAGTATTTCGTATGAGGAAATCCGCATCGAGCTTTCTGACGGTGAAACCGCCGCTCTGCGCCGCCCGACCTATCGGGCGGATGAGCTGGGGTATGGCCCGCTGCACCCCGATGCGATGCTGAGCCCGCGGGTCGCACCGCAGATGATCGGGCTTGGGCTGCTGGAGGCGATCCCGGTCGACGACCTGCTGGCCAAGGCTGACCCCGATGACGTGGATGGGAATGGCATCTCGGGCCGTCCGAACATCGTCTGGTCTGTTGAATACGGTGCGCCCATGATGGGACGGTTTGGGCACAAGGCAGGCATGCCGACAGTCATGGAGCTATCTGCCGCAGCCTTTGCCGGGGATATCGGTATTTCAAGCCCGCTTTACCCGGCACCTCAGGGGGACTGCACGAACTTGCAGGTGAACTGCGTCGAGGCCCCGCATGGCGACACCGATACCCGCGAGTTCGAGATCGATCAGCAGAGCATGGACCTGGTGGATTTCTACAGCCGAAATCTGGGTGTGCCCGGTCGCCGAGACGTAGACGATCCCGACGTGCTCCGCGGCAAAGAGGTGTTTCACACCACTGGCTGCGCATCGTGTCATACTCCGGCCCATGTCACCCACCGGCTGGAAGATCGGCCCGAGCACAGTTTTCAGCTGATCTGGCCTTATACCGACCTGCTGCTGCATGACATGGGCGAAGATCTGGCGGATCACCGCCCCGAGGCCCGCGCGACGGGTCGCGAATGGCGGACGCCGCCGCTGTGGGGCATAGGTCTGACCAAACGCGTCTCGGGCCACACGCAGTTTCTGCATGATGGGCGAGCACGCAATCTGCTCGAGGCGATACTGTGGCACGGGGGCGAAGCCCAGGCCGCGCGGGATGCAATTGTGTCAATGCCGAAAACTGACCGCGACGCCCTAATCCGTTTTCTGGAGAGCCTCTGACCCATGCGTATTCTTACCCTTGTTGCCGCGTTGATGATGCCGCTTGCCACCCAAGCGCAGGATCATGCACCGATTCTGATGGACGTGACGGAGACACATATCCTGCCCCGGTTCGGCAAACTGCCGGAAACAGCCGGTGCTCTGGTCAGTGCATCACGGGTGGATTGCGATCCGACCTCACCGGCGCTGCGAGCTGCTTATGATGCGGCCTTCGACAGCTGGATTTCCGCCAGCCACCTGCGGTTCGGTCCAACCGAGGTCGACGATCGTGCGTTTGCCATGGCGTTCTGGCCCGATACGAAAGGGTTCACCTCAAAGGCCCTGTCCCAGCATATCGCGGCCGAGGATGACGCCGTGCAAGACCCGAAAGCCTATGCCGAGACATCCATAGCGGGGCGCGGATTCTTTGCGCTCGAACGGATGCTGTTCGATCCCGTCTTTGCAGACCAGGGCAACACGGAATACCGCTGCGCGCTGATTCAGGCGATCTCGGCAGACATTGATGCCAATGCCCGGGCGATGGCCGAGGACTGGCAAGGCTATGCCCCCAGCCTGACGCGGCCCGACGAGAACAGCCGCTACCGAACACAGGACGAAGCCATGCAGGAGCTGTTCAAGGCTTTGTCCACGGGTCTTGAATTCACGGCCGACACACGGCTTGGTCGCCCGTTGGGCACGTTCGATCGCCCGCGCCCCAACCGCGCCGAAGCGTGGCGGTCGGAGCGGTCATTGCGCCATGTCGAGCTTTCGCTGATGGCCCTTCGTGATCTTGCGGCGCGGTTGGCCTTTGATCACCCCGAAATTGCCGCCGATCTGGATGCCGCCTTTGCGCGCGCGATCGAGAACGCCCAATCCATCGAAGACCCTGCTCTGGCCGGAGTCGCGGACCCACAAGCCCGGGTCCGAATCGAGGCCCTGCAACAGTCTATCCATGACATCCGTGCCATTGCTTCATCCGAACTTGGCCCGACACTGGGCATCAGCGCAGGCTTCAATTCGCTGGATGGGGACTGAACAATGACATCGCGTCGCCGCTTCCTTGCAGGGCTTGCCGCAACCTCTCTGCCTCCGATCCATGGATGGGCCTCGGTGGGCAGGCCGGAGTTTCTGGCCGCAGGGTTGTTTCCGGATGATTCGTATCGACTGGCCGGGCTGGATGCACTGGGAACACTCCTCTTTTCCGTGCCCCTGCCCGCGCGTGGGCATGCGGCGGCGGCGCATCCGGTCAAGGCACAGGCCGTTGCCTTTGCGCGCCGTCCGGGCACCTTTGCCGTGGTGATTGATTGCGTGACGGGATCACCGGTCGCGCGGCTGATGACGCCGGAAGGTCGGCATTTCTATGGTCACGGTACTTTTTCAGCCGATGGCGCGATTTTCTTCGCCACGGAAAACGATTACGAGGCTGGAGAAGGTATCATAGGCGTCTGGGACGCAGAAACCTTTGCGCGCTTGGGCGAATTCCCGTCCGGCGGGGTCGGGCCGCATGACATGCGGCTGATGCCGGGGGGAAAAACGCTTGTGATTGCCAATGGCGGGATCGAAACCCACCCCGAAACCGGGCGCACGAAGCTGAACCTGCCGACGATGGGGCCCAATCTGACATACCTTTCCCTGTCGGGCCTGGTTCAGGAACAGGTGTCGCTTACGCCTGCGCTTCACAAGAACTCGATCCGCCATCTGGCGGTCCGTCGCGACGGGCTGGTGGGCTTTGCGATGCAGTGGCAGGGCAGCAAAGCCGAACATCCGCCTTTGCTGGGTCTGCACCGTCAGGGGGAGACCCCGCACCTTCTGTCAGCGCCTGTGCAGGATCAGAGCCCGCTACAGGGTTATGCGGGCAGCATCGCGTTCTCGGCGGATGGCGCAACTATCGCCATCACCTGCCCGCGCGGCAACGCGCTGCATCGGTTCGATGTGGCCAGTGGCACATTCAGGGATGCATTCGAACTTCAGGATGTCTGCGGTCTTGGATCCGGCATCAGCGGTTTGGTTTTCACCACCGGAACCGGTGTGTTTGGCGCGTTGACCACTGCGCCCCCTGTGATCCGGTCCCGCGCGAAGTGTCAGTGGGACAACCACCTGATCCCGATCCGTCGCCCTGCGTAAAACTCGGTTTTCTCTGGCACATAGTTTACACTTGGAAGAATCAAACAGCTGCCGTATTGGCGGTCGCGAAACTGGCACTCCTAGGTTAAGGACCGACTTGATTGAAACAGACGCCGGACGCACCGCATTCCATCTACGGGGTTGAAAAATGGGGCAAAGGCCTCATCGAGGTGACGGAGCGGGGCGAAATCGGTCTGCGGAATCCCCTGGCGCCCGACGTTGATGCGATCAGCTTGCCCGGCATTCTCAGCGACCTGGACGACCGCGGCATCAAGGCCCCGATGGTTCTGCGCGTCTCTTCCTACCTGGAACACGAGATCGCGCATCTGAACGAAAGCTTCCGGGATGCTATCGCCCGCGTGGGCTACAGGGGCAGCTATCGCGGTGTGTTCCCGATCAAGGTGAACCAGCAGGCACAGGTCGTCGACCGGATCGTCGAATTCGGCAAGAAATACAACTATGGGCTCGAGGCCGGGTCCAAACCCGAATTGGTGATCGCGCTGGCGCATCGCCTGGCCAGCGAAGCGCTGATCGTGTGCAACGGGGTCAAGGATGCCGAGTTCATCCAACTGGCAACCCTTTCCCGCAAGATCGGCTTCAACACGGTGATCGTTCTGGAAAGCCCGAAAGAGGCCGACACGGTGATCGAAGTCTACAAGGAATTGGGGATCGAACCGCTGATTGGTGTGCGGGTGAAACTGACCAACCAGATCAGTGGCAAATGGGAAGAAAGCTCGGGTGACCGGTCAGCCTTTGGCATGAACACCGATCAACTGGTGACCACTGTGGACAAGCTGCGCGACGCGGGCCTACTGCATTGCCTGAAATTGCAGCACTCGCATCTGGGATCGCAGGTACAGGACGTCAACGACGTGCGCCGCGCGGTGGGCGAGGCCTGCCGCTATTACACCGAACTGACCCGCGAGGGCGTGCCACTGACCCATCTGGATCTGGGCGGTGGCATGGGGGTGGATTACACCGGTGAAAAGAAGGCGGCTGAAAACTCGATCAACTACACGGTCGAGGAATACTGCGCCAATGTCGTGGAAACCGTGGCCTACGCGATGGATGAGGCCGGGATCGACCACCCCACGCTGGTCACCGAAAGCGGTCGTGCTGTGGTGGCGACGTCGTCGATGCTGGTGTTCAACGTGTTGGAAAGCACATTGTACGATGCGCCCAACGGCCCGGAGGTTGAACCCGACGATCATCACATGGTTTCGGACCTTGCCGCGGTGCACGGCTATCTCAGCAAAGATCGGCTTCAGGAATGCTGGAACGACGCCAATTTCTACCGCAACGAATTGCGCGCCCTGTTCCGCCGTGGGTACGTAGACCTGCGCCAGATGGCCCGCGCCGAACGGATCTATCTGTCGCTGATGGCCCGCCTCAAGGCACTGGCAGCCAGTGACGATCTGGAAACCGACGTGGACGACCAGCTCGAGAAAGTGGCCGATATCTACCACTGCAACTTTTCGCTGTTCCAATCCCTGCCCGACGTCTGGGCGATCGACCAGCTGCACCCAATTGTGCCGTTGCAGGGGCTGAACAAGACGCCAGACCGCCGCGCGGTTCTGTCCGACATCACCTGCGACAGCGACGGCAAGATCGACCGGTTCATTCTGGCTGATGGCGTCTCGCCCAGCTTGCCGGTGCATTCCCTGCCGGAAGAGGATGAATACTTCATGGGCGTCTTCTTCGTCGGCGCTTATCAGGAAACACTCGGCGATCTGCACAACTTGTTTGGCGACACCAACGTTGTCACAATCGACCTCCGCTCCGACGGTGGTTTTGATCTGCTGCACGAGCAAGAAGGCGACACGATCAGCCAGGTGCTGTCTTATGTCGAGTTCGATCCGACCGACTGCGTCGCCGCCTTCCGCAAAATGGTGGACGAGGCGATCTCGACCGGTACTCTGAAAGCTAAGGACCGCAAAACCCTGATGAGCGCCTATCGCGACTCGATCAACGGCTACACCTATTACGAATAACCCCTTGAGAGGAGACTACCCCATGGGCAAAACACTGGTTGTCGGCGCGGGCGGCGTATCCCACGCCGCCGTGCACAAGATGGCGATGAATTCGGACATCTTCACCGAAATCACTCTGGCCAGTCGCACGAAATCGAAATGCGACGCCATCGCCAAAGCGGTGAAGGACCGTGTAGGTGTAGACATCGCGACGGCCGAACTGGACGCCTATAAGGTCGAGGATACAGTCAAGCTGATCAAGGAAACCAGTGCCGAAATCCTCGTGAATCTCGCCTTGCCCTATCAGGATCTAGTACTGATGGACGCTTGCCTTGAGGCGGGTATTCACTATCTCGACACAGCGAATTATGAGCCCGAAGATGAGGCCAAGTTCGAATACCACTGGCAGTGGGCCTATCAGGAACGATTCAAAGAGGCTGGCCTGACCGCCATCCTCGGCTCGGGCTTCGATCCGGGCGTGACCAGCGTATTCGCCAAATGGCTGAAGAAACACAAGTTGGACACGATCCGCCAGATCGACGTGCTGGATGCAAATGGCGGCACCAACGATCAGGAATTCGCCACCAACTTCAACCCGGAAATCAACCTGCGCGAAGTCCTGGCCGAGGTGCGTCACTGGGAAAACAGAGAATGGAAACACTCGCCCGCCATGACCCACAAGGTCGAATTCGACTTTCCCGCAATCGGCCCCAAGAACATGTACCTGATGTATCACGAGGAACTGGAGTCGCTCTCGACCCATTTCCCCGAGATCGAGCGCGCCCGGTTCTGGATGACCTTCGGCGACGCCTATATCACCCACGCCAAAGTGCTGGAAAACGTCGGCATGACCCGTATTGACCCGGTAGTGCATGACGGCAAGGAAATCATCCCGATCCAGTTCCTGAAAACTCTGCTGCCCGATCCGGGCGATTTGGGCGCGGAAACCAAGGGCAAGGCCTGTATCGGGGACATCGCCACAGGTCAGGCCAAGGACGGCTCGGGCGAGAAAACCTATTATATCTACAACATCTGCGATCACGAGGAATGCTACCGCGAAGTCGGCAGCCAGGCCGTCAGCTACACCACCGGCGTCCCCGCCATGATCGGAGCGGCACAGGTGCTGAAAGGCAACTGGCGAGAGCCCGGCGTGTGGAACATGGAACAGCTGGACCCCGATGATTTCATGGACATGCTGAACACCCACGGCCTGCCTTGGCAGGTTCACGAACTCGACGGCCCTGTCGAATTCTGAACCCTCGGGGCAGTCAGCGCGGCCGCCCTGCTTCATCTGGCCCAAAATATCCCGGGGGTTCGGGGGCAGCGCCCCCGGCCTCTCCAATTCAGGAGACGCCGATTTTGTCCGACATGATGACCACACAGGCCGGCGACGCCGGAGCCTTCCGCAGTTTCGACCTCAATCGCGTGCCCACGCCTTGCTTCGTGGTCGATGAAAAGGCCGTGGAGAAGAACCTACATATCCTGTCCGATGTCGGAAGCCGCTCCGGCGCGCATGTGCTGAGCGCACTCAAAGCGTTTTCAATGTTCTCTCTGGCACCGCTGATCCGGCAGCACCTTGGCGGCACATGTGCCAGCGGTATCTACGAGGCCCGGCTGGGCCGCGAGAAGTATGGCGGCGAAGTCGCGACCTTCTGCGCGGGTTACAAGGACGCCGACATTGACGAAATCCTCGCGCTCTCGGATCACATCATCTTCAACAGCCCCGCGCAGAAAGACCGCTTTCTTGCCAAGGCACAGGCCGCGGGGCGGCAGGTCGGGCTGCGCATCAACCCCGAACACTCCGAAGGCGAGGTCGCGAAATATGATCCCTGCGCCCCCTGTTCGCGCCTCGGCACCCCGGTCAGCCAACTGGACGCCGCTGCTCTGGAAGGTGTGGACGGGCTGCACATGCACACGCTCTGCGAACAGGGGTTCGAACCGCTGGCGCGCACCTGGGCGGCCGTCGAACGGACGCTGGCGCCATTCCTGAACGGCCTGATATGGCTGAACTTCGGCGGCGGTCACCACATTACGCGCGACGACTATGACCGCGACGGGCTGGTGGAGTTCATCAAACACATCCGCGCCAAGTATGGCGTCGAGGTCTATCTGGAACCCGGTGAGGCCGTGGCGCTCGACGCGGGCATTCTGGTCGGAGAAATCCTTGACCTGCCCACCAACGGCATGACTCTTGCGATCACTGACATCTCGGCCACATGCCACATGCCCGACGTGATCGAAGCCCCGTATCGACCGGCCCTGATGGACGAGGCCGAAGCAGGCCATACATACCGCCTGGGCGGCCCGTCTTGCCTGGCAGGAGACGTAATTGGCGATTATACATGGGACAAGCCGCTGGAGATTGGCCAGCGCTTTGCCTTTCTGGATCAGGCGCATTACTCGATGGTCAAGACCAACACGTTCAACGGCGTGCCGCTGCCCACGATCGCCTTGTGGAACAGCGAAACGGACGAGCTAAGGATCATCAAGCAGTTCGGCTACGACGACTTTAAGGACAGACTTTCATGAGCATTTTCCTCGACAGTGAACTGACCGACTCCGAACGCAGCGAAGACGCCCGGTTCCGCGTGATCCCGGTGCCGTTGGAACGCACGGTCTCCTACGGCTCGGGCACGGCAGACGGCCCTGCCGCGATCATCGAGGCCAGCAATGAACTCGAACGCATAACCGGCCACGCTGAGCCTTGTGTCGAAGGCATCTTTACCGAAGCCCCGCTGGATTGCGACGGCCCGCTGCCGGATGTCATGGAGCGTCTTGCCCGGCGCACCGAGGCCGCCGTCCGCACCGGCAAGGTGCCGGTGACGCTGGGTGGTGAGCACTCGCTCAGCTATGGTGCGGTCATGGGTGTGGCACGCGCGCTGGAACAGCCCGTCGGTGTCGTGCAGATCGACGCGCATGCCGACCTGCGCAACGCATATCAGGGCGAAAAACACTCTCATGCTTCGGTCATGCATCTGCTGGCCGAGGAAGGTATCCCACTGGCCCAGTTCGGCGTGCGCGCCTTTTCCACCGAGGAAGCAAAAAGCCGTCTGAAAAACCACGTCTTCCATGTCGATGCCGAGGAACTGGTGACGGGTCACATCCACTCGGTTGATCTGCCTGCGAACTTCCCCGAACTGGTCTATGTCAGCTTTGACGTTGATGGGCTGGACCCGGCGCAGATGCCCGCCACAGGCACACCTGTTCCCGGGGGGCTGAGCTATTATCAGGCGCTTCGTCTGGTGGAACATGCATTGAAGGGCCGCAAATGCGTCGGCTTCGATGTGGTTGAACTGGCACCCAACGGCAATGCCGCCTGGGATTTCACCGCAGCACAGATCGTCTATCGACTGATGGCAAGCTGCTGACAGGCAGATTTGCCGGACTGGCCCGCCTGATCCGGTACTTAGTCGGTTTTGCCGTCATCGACGGTTTCGTTCAACTCCATATGGCCTTCGCTCCTGTTCAGGACGCGGCGCAGCATGGGCTCAAAGAACTCCAGCGGCTTGGTCGGATAGTCCGGGTCGAACGCCTTCTGATCGTATTCATGGCAGAAATAGCGACACTCTTCCCAATAAGGGCTGTCGCGATACTTGTCGCGCGCGTTGCGGTCGCCACCCAGGTGGTGGTTGTAGTAGTACCCCTGAAACACACAATGATGCTTGAGAATCCAATACGTCTTTTCGCTGACGTAAGGCTTCATCATCGCCGCTGACAGCTCTCCGTGATTGTAGGGCGACAGGATATCACCGGTATCGTGGATCAGCGCCGCCACCACCAGTTCCTCATCCGCACCGTCCTCATAAGCACGTGTCGCGGCTTGCAAGCTGTGCTGGTAGCGGTTGACCGGATAGGGCGTCCATTCTTCGTCCAACGAGCGGATGGCATCAAGGATGCGGTCTGGCAGGGCCGCATTATACGCCTCTTCATACTCCATCACGGCGTCCCAGTCGGCCTTGGTGGCTGTTTCGAAACTGGTCCAGGTGGGTTTGTGGCTTTTGTCCAGCATGGCTTATCCTTTGGCATGTGTCCTGAGCGGAAGGGTAGTTCGAAACCAGCCTTCAAAAAAATGAATTGATTTTATCGCTATGATCAAAAAATACTTTCAGTATGCAAACCAAGGCTCTGGAAACCTTTCTCTGCGTGGCCGAAGCCGGTGGCTTTCATGCCGCCGCCCGCAAGTTGAATGTGACGCAGACTGCCGTCAGCGCGCGCATTCGCCTGATCGAGGAGGAAACCGGCAGGGCGCTGTTCACGCGCGGTGCCGGAGGAACGGCGCTGACCGAGTTCGGCCGGCAGTTCAAACCCTATGCAGAACAGATGTTGTCCCTTTGGGGCTTTGCATCGCGCGACCTGCCGGTACAGACACAGAACCGCCCGGCGCTGCGGTTGGGCGGCCAGCTCAGCATTTGGGATCTGTTGCTGGTGGACCTGGCGGTTCGGTTTGAACAGCGCTTTGGCAAATTGCTGTTGACGCTGAACTACGACCACGACCTGAACATGGTAGAAGCGGTGGCAACCCATGTGCTGGACGCGGCGATCACACATGAAAAGCCATCCGACCGGCGCGTCACGTGGTACGAGCTGGAACCAGAGCTCTTGTCCCTGGTCCGGACGCCAAAGGCTGACGGCACGGACGATGACCTGATCTTCGTCAACCTCGAACTGGGCGAGGTCTATCAGGATCATGTAAGATCGGCTGCGCGACGGGCGTCAGGTCAGACCGTATTTCTTGGCAATTGCATGATGGCGCTGCGATATGTCCTGCAGCGGGGCGGAAACGGCTATTTCCCCGATTACGTCATTTCCGAGCATCTTGCCTCGGGTGCTCTGGAGCGGGTCGAGGACAGTGTCAGCTTGCCCCTGCCCGTGTATCTGGTCGTCCGCGGTGATCGCGAGGAATTTGACGACATTTGCAGCTGTTTGGTAGATCTTCGCAGCTAGAACTCAGGCCGGTGTCGGCATGATCTGGGGCTCTCGCCGCCGTTTTCGCATAAGCGGCCTACCGGCAACAAGCAGGAAGAGGCCCGAGATAAGCACCCCTATGATTGCGGGAAGGTAAAGCATAAACCAAAGCTCCGGGTCATCGATCACCATCGGGGAAACAAACCCGCGAACACCTTCAAGCAGCACAAGGATGGTGAAGGCGCCCAATATCTGCGGCCACAATCCAAACCGGGAAAAACTGCCCAGCATCAGGGTGGAATACCCGGCCAGGGCCACGGCAATGCAGATCGCGATCCACGAGAACCGCTGATGCAGTTCCTCGATCAGCTTTCCAGAGCCGAACCCTTCCGTCGCTGAAATCTCTTCTCGGTTGCGGATCAGATCGGTGGTTGGAATAGCTTCAAGACTGCGACGGGTCATCGGGCTTGTATTCGTCAGTTCCGAGATATCGTAGGAGGCGTCCTGAAACAGGGTGGATGACAAGACCTTGCCCTCTCGGTTCATACGCAACGCAACTCCGTCAACCATCACAAGATGGATGCCGCTGTCGTTGTTGACCAGATAGGCCGTTACGCTTGAATAACTGATTGCGTTTTCAGGATCGCGACGGTCAGACACGAACACTTCATGGAGTGTACCGTCCAGATCGATACTGCCAATGTAAACCGTGACGCCTTCGGCGGGATGCAGAAACTCGCCTTCGTTCAGAAGCTGGGCCGTCACATCTCCGGCCACTTCAGCCTGCCGGATTTCCAGCTGTTCCACCGAGGCCGGGCGCAAGAACACGCTGATGATCGCCATCATCACCCCGGCAATCACACCGAACAGCAGTACCGCCCGGGCAAGCCGCCAGGGGCTGGATCCGGTGGCCAGCATAACCGTCAGCTCACTTTCGCGGCTCAGACGGTTTGTGGCATAGACGGCGGCAGCAAACACCGCCATGGGCATGACCGTGCGGATCAGGGTCGGTAAAGTCAGCGCGGTGAATTCCAGAAAAACCATCGCCGACTGACCGCCGCTGATGACCCTGTCAAACAGGCTGACAGACCGGGTGATCCAGAACACACCGACCAGCACCAGGGTGAAAAAGCCAAACAGAATCAGCAATTGCCGCAGGAAGTATCCATCAAAACGCGACATGGGGCCTCGTGCGTGTGTTCGTTTGCAGCCGACACTAGGGCATTAATCCGGCAGAGGAAACAGGCATTGGACGACAGGATGACCCTGCGCGTGCTCTTCGCGCAAACCCGTATTCACCCAACGCCGCTGATTTGCCCCAGGAAGAGGTCAAGAGCCAACGCTTTGCGAAAACGGCAGTTCGTGGCACTGTTCCAGGATTGATCAGAATGGAGTTTCCTGAATGGCACTGTTTTTTTCCCGCCGCACCTACAACGCCCAGAAAAAGAAATTCACATTAAAGCCGGCGGCAAGGACCAGATATGTTCACATCACCCAGCAAAGCCCGGGTGGAAAAATTCGCAAGGGCAGCATCGTCAAGCAGGCGAAATGGTTGGATCTCGTGCGTCAGGAAGGTGGAGATTCGGCCGTCCTGATCTATGTTCACGGGTTCAACACCAGCCAGAAGGACATGCTGGACCGGCTGGGGAAAATCGAAGGCAACCTCAGGGCCAACGGGTATCAGGGAGCCGTCGTTGCCTTTGACTGGCCCAGTGACGGATCGGTGCACACCTATGACTCGGACCGGTCCGATGCCAAGGCGGTGGCCCCGCATCTGGTGGGGGATGGGCTATTGCCGTTGTTGGGAATGTCCCCGCGCCCCAAGATTCACCTGATCGCGCATTCCATGGGTGCGCTGGTCATACTTCGCGCTTTCTCGGACTTCGGGGATTCGGCTGGGCCAGGCAACAAGATATGGTCGGCGGATCAGGTCATGTTCGCGTCGGGTGATATCGATTCAGAGTGGCTGGAAAAGGGCGCATGGGGCGATCTGGTTCTGAAAAAACGCTGCAAGCGATTCACCAATTACTACAGCCGAAAAGACAAGGTTCTGGCCCTGGCCGGAGGGATTGTTCATGGCGGGCGGCAGCGGGCGGGCCGCGTTGGGATGCCAAAGCTGACCTCGAAAGGTCATTGGGACATCTATTGTGATGAACAATACAAACGGGACGTGCCGAAAAATCAGCGCAAGATGATGAAGTCGCATCGCTGGTGGTTCGACAGTGACGGTTTTTACAAAGACCTTGCACTGACGATCGACGGCCAACCGGCAAAAACAATGCCGACCCGGCACAAGACAAATATAGGGGATCTGGCGCTATTGGTTTGACGGAGGGGTCGCCCGACGCTCTGACCCTGATTCAAGGTGTGATTGGACGGGTTTTGTTCGAATACAGACCTAGTGCATTTGATTTGCGCATTCTGACAACAATCGGCCGCGTTCATTCGTTTGGAACCGCCTTTTTTCTTGAACTGTTTTTGCGCCCTGCCAGAAACAGAAAGGGCGCGCTCAACCACAAGCGCGCCCTAGTCATAGGGAAGAAACTGAAAACATGCGTTCTGAACCGAACCTGAACGCCAACTCTTTAACACCCTCAATTAACCAGATTTCCCAACACTGGTCAGTGACGCTGTTCACACTGCGGACTTTTTTTGTTGCTGGCATACGGGGGTTGGCAAAACTGCACCTCGCGTCAGACTGACGACGCGCGTCCTGATTGCCGGTTCGCCCCAACTGCACTCAAAAATTGCGCAAGCGCGAACCGCGCCAAACACGATTGCCGATTAGGTTTTTGATTTGGATGGCAGGGGCAGCAGGGTTCGAACCCGCGACCTACGGTTTTGGAGACCGTCGCTCTACCAACTGAGCTATACCCCTGTAGTGCGCCCCAGATATGACAGCCGCGCGGCGGACTCAAGAGGCTTTTTCGGATTCCACACCACTATCTGAACCGACAAACAAGTTGCGCAAAATGTGCAGTGCGCTAAGACAAGGTCCGGTCAGCAAAAGGAACCCCGCGTGAACCTCCGCAAGAAGATCGCAGACAGCGAAGCCGTGCTGAACTGGGTGGCCCGACGGATTGCCACTTACATTCGATTGGTCAACCGCAACACACGCTGGCAGCGCATAGGGTATGAAGAACTGGACCAGTTGGCCGAACAAGGTGAGCCGGTCATCGTTGTGCTCTGGCACCAGCGGCTGGCGCAATCGCCCTATTTCTTTCCGCTGGACAAGGCGCGTATCTGTTCGATCACCTCCTCTGCCCGGGCGGGCAGTATGGTGGGCAGGGTACAAAAGCTGTTTGGCATGGATACGATTGCCATGGCCAGCAAGACACGCCACGTCGCCTTATCACGCCAGGTTCTGGGCAAGATGAAGCAGGGTATCTCAATTGGGATCGCGGCAGACGGCCCGCGTGGGCCAGAACGGGTTCTGTCGACGGTTCCGTTGGTATGGGCGCGCACCTCGGGCATCCGTGTATTCGGTATCACCTATTCAACAAAACATGGTCGCGAAGCGGGAACCTGGGATCACCTTCTGATGCCCCGCCCCTGGCGCAATGAGGGCGTGTTTCTGTGTCGGGAATGGACTGAAACAGTGCCCCGCAAGGCAAGCGAAGAGGAAATCGAGACCCTGCGCCTGAGCCTTGAGCAGCACATGAACGACATCACGGCAGAGGCTGACCGGATGGTCGGACGCGAGCCCTGGTCGCCTGACGCCTAACCGCCCCTGAGACGTTGCATCAGATAGACTTCGCTGCCTTCGGGAATCGGCTCGGTAAGCCCGGTGGCAATGACGCGCCCGTCGATCGCGATGGAGACACCCGCATCAATGGGGGCCTGCAACTGCGGGTGGGCCCGGACCAAAGCCCGTAAAAGCTCTCCGGTGGTCTTGGCCTCGACCTTAACCACTTGCTGGCCCCCGGTCAGTGACCGGAGGCCGGACCAGAGGTGGACCTCAACCATTGTCCTTGAGCGCCGCAAGGATGCGCGGCGGAGACATCGGCAGTTGCGTCATCCGAACACCTGCCGCGTTGGACACTGCATTGGCGATGGCGGCCAGGGGCGGTACGATGCCCGTCTCGCCCACGCCGCGCACCCCAAACGGGTGGCCGGGGTTGGGCACTTCAACGATCACCGTGTCGATCATCGGCAGGTCGCTGGCAACAGGAATCCGGTAATCGAGGAATATCGAGTTCTGCAACCGACCATCCTCGCCATAGATATATTCCTCGTTCAGCGCCCAGCCGATGCCCTGCGCGGCGCCGCCTTGGAACTGGCCTTCCACATAGGTCGGGTGGATCGCCTTGCCGGCATCCTGAATGACCGTATAGCGGGTGATCGATGTCTTGCCGGTTTCCGGATCGACCTCGGCATCGACGATATGGGTGCCAAAGGATACGCCCGCGCCTTCGGGGGTAGCTTCGAAATGGCCCGAAATCGGGCCTCCGGTGGATCCCATATCCGCTGTGATATCGGCCAGCGGCAGCGGGTCGAAATCGCCGGCATTAGGCCCCGAGGGCACCGCGCAGCCGTCTTCCCATTTCACCGCATCGACCGGGATGCCCCACTTGGCCGCCGCACGTTCGCACAGTTTCTCGACCGCGTGTCTTGCGGCCTTGATCGTGGCGAGGCCCGACGCGTAAGTCACACGCGAACCATGGCTCACGTCGTTGTAGCCCAGTGTCGCCGTGTCGGCTATGGTCACGCGGATGTTTTCATACGGAACGCCCAGAACCTCGGCCGCCATCAGGGCCATGGACGCGCGCGACCCGCCGATGTCGGGTGTTCCGACCATCAACTGTGCTGAGCCATCCTCGGACAATGCCAGTGAAACGCTGGTCTCGCCGCCGTGATTGAACCAGAAGCCGCAGGAAACCCCGCGCCCCTGCCCCGGCTTCAGCGGGGCCGAGTAATGGGGATGCGCTTTGGCAGCCTCAAGGGTTTCGACCAGACCGATGCGCTCGTAGGTCGGGCCATAGCTGGCCTTCGTGCCTTCATGCGCGGCGTTTTTCAGGCGCACATCGATAGGATCGAGGCCCAGCTTGTTGCAGAGCTCATCAATGACGGACTCAACTGCGAAGGCACCCATGGGTGCGCCCGGCGCCCGGTAGGCGGCCTGTTTCGGACGGTTCGACATCACATCGTAACCGATCTGCTTGACGTTGGTCAGGTTGTAGGGCGCAAAGGCACACATGGCCGTCATGTCGCCCGGGGCGCCGGGGAAGGCCCCACCTTGCAGGCGGAAGACACCCTGCGCCGCCGAGATCGTGCCGTCTTTCTTCATGCCGATCTTCACGTCCATTGACGCCGAAGAGGTCGGCCCGGTGGCACGGAAAACCTCGGACCTGGTCATCACGATCTTGACCGGACGGTTGGCCTTGCGGCTGAGCGCCAGCGCGACGGGTTCGATGAAGACCGTGGTCTTGCCACCAAAACCGCCGCCGATTTCAGACGCCGTGACGCGCAACTGAGAGGTTTCGATTCCCAGCAGCGCCGCACAGGTTTTTTGCGCTATCCAGTGACCTTGGGTTGTGCACCACAACTCGCCCTTGCCGTCATTGCCCAGCATGCCCAGGCAGGCATGCGGTTCGATATAGCCCTGATGGGTCGCCTCGGTGACAAAACTGTCTTCGACAACCAGATCGGCCTCGGCAAAGCCCGCCTCGACGTCACCGTGACCGCTTTCGTGATAACGCACGACATTCGGGTGCATCCCTTCTGGCACCGAATAGTCCGCTGCGCCTTGCCGGATCACCGGCGCATCCGGAGCCATCGCTTTGTCCACATCGGTGACGTGCGGCAGCACCTCGTATTCGACCTCGATCAGTTTCAGCGCATCACGTGCCGCCAAGGCAGATGTGGCCGCGACCGCAGCAACCGCGTGCCCGTCATAAAGCGCCTTTTCACCCGCCATGACGTTTTCCAGCACGTTCCAGAATTCGCCTTCGAGTCCGGGCTTGAACGGGACATTGGCGAAATCGGCGCGGGTCACGACGGCTTTGACATCCTTCGATGCCTCAGCTTTCGAGGTATCAATTCTGACGATCCGGGCATGGGCATGGGGTGAGCGCAGGATGGCGCCGTGCAACATGCCGGGGGCCGAGATATCCGCGCCGAACTTGGCCCGGCCTGTCACCTTGTCCAGACCGTCAGGGCGATTGGGGCGGGTGCCAACGAAAGTGAAATCAGTTTTGCGATCGTCCAGAGCCATTATGACGCCTCCCGCATCTCAGCCGCCGTGTCCATCACGGCGCGAATGATCTTGTCATAGCCGGTGCAGCGGCACAGGTTGCCCGCCAGCCAATAGCGCGTTTCTTCCTCGGTCGGATTGGGGTTCTTCTCCAACAGAGACTTCGCCGCCACCAGAATGCCCGGGGTACAGATGCCGCATTGAAGCGCGGCATATTCGATCATCTTCTTCTGCAACGGGTGCAGGACGTCACCATCCGCAATCCCTTCGACGGTCTCGATCTGCTTACCTTCGGCCTCGACACCCAGCATCAGGCACGAGCACACCAGACGGCCATCGACGGTGACCGAGCACGCGCCGCAATCACCGGTGCCGCAGCCCTCTTTGGCGCCGGTCAGGTTCAGCTTGTCGCGCAGACAGTCCAGCAGGGTTTCGCGCGGGTCACAGAGGTATTCAACCGCGTCTCCGTTCACGGTGGTGGATACGTGGAGCTTGCTCATGCGTTTTCTCCCTTCGCGCGGGCATAGGCGATTTTCGCGGCGCGCCTGGCCAGAACGCCGGCGACTTCGGTGCGGAATGCGATCGTACCGCGTTTGTCATCAATCGGATTGCAGGCGGCCGACGCGGCCGCGGCCAGTGCGTCAAGGGCGGCATCGTCCAAAGTGCTGCCGATAATCGCGTTGGCACAGTCTTCAACCAACAGAACGGTCGGTGCCACGGCACCCAGCGACACGCGCGCCTCGGTGATGACGTCACCGTCCAGACGGAGGTTCACACCAACGCCCACGACCGCAATGTCCATTTCGGTACGGGGGATGAAACGCAGATAGGCATCGCCCCCATTTTCACCACGGGTAGGAATGTTGATGGCCGAGATCAGTTCGCCTTTCGCCAGCGAGGTCTTGCCGGGCCCGGTCGGGATGTCCTCAACTGCAACGTCACGCGTGCCATCGGGGCCGGTTACGGTGACGGTCACGCCTGCCGCCACCATGGCGGGCACGGAATCAGCCGCAGGGGAGCCGTTGCACAGGTTGCCGGCCAGCGTCGCGCGGCCCTGAACCTGAGTTGAACCGATCAGGTCCATCGCCTCGACGACACCGGGCCAGTCGCGGCCAAGCTCGGTGTGCTCGCTCATCTCGGCGCCGGTTGCGGCAACACCCAGCGTCCAGCCACCGTCGGCATTGCGGGTAATGTCGTGTACACCGTTGATTTTCTTGATGTCGATCAGCGTATCGGGCGTCACGAGTTCCGAGCGCAGCTGCACCAGTACATCCGTACCGCCCGCCAGAAAACGTGTGATGCCCGTCGCGTTCGCGGCCAGAGCCGAAGCTTCGGCAAAGCTGGCGGGGCTGTGATAATCCATGAAGCTACCTCGTACCTGTTGGTCAGGAATATCTGGGTTCGCGGCGACGTTAATTCACCCCTCGTCCGGCGTCCATGGGCCGAGCGACCAAAATTCAACTTCCAAATGTCGCTTTTGGACAGGGTTCAGAGATCGATTTCGATCACCCCATCAGGTTCCGCCGCGCGGCTTTGGCACAGGATCATGGCCCCTTCGCGCTGTTTCCGGGACAAAACGAAGTCCCGATGCTCGACCTCGCCCGAAATGACACCGCATTTACATACGCCGCAGATGCCGTCAGCACATTTCACATCCACATGAAAACCGGATTCGTTCAGAACCTGAGCCGCGTCCTTGTCTGCGGGCACAGGCAGTATCCGGCCCGAACGCGCAAGCTTGAGTTCAAACGCGTGGTTTTCATATTCAGGCGCTTCAGGAACCGAGAAGTATTCCAGATGACGCGCGTCTTCGGGAAAGCCTTGCTGCTCTGCCGCCTGAATCACACCGTTCATGTAACGATCCGGCCCGCAGGTGTAGACATGCCATCCATCCCGGTAGCCGGACAGAATCACATTCAGATCAGCGCGGGTGCCTTCGTCCGAGAAATGGAAATGAACGCGATCTGCCCAAGGCATAGCGGCCAGATCATCCAGATACCCCGCCCCGTCCCGTGTGCTGGCCGAATAGTGTAACTCGAACTCGCGGCCCAGCGCATGCAGGCGATGGGCAAAGGCGATCATCGGGGTGATGCCGATACCGCCGCCCATGAGGAATGTTCTGATTGCCGTTTCATCCAATTCAAAGTGGTTGATCGGTTTGGAAACGAAAACCTTTCGACCCTCGGTGAAGATGCGATGCAGCAGCGCGGATCCGCCACGCCCGTCATCCTCGCGCAACACTCCGATCTGATAGGTCGCACGATCCGACGGGTCGCCGGACATGGAGTATTGCCGCAGAAATTCCGGCGCGACCAGGACGTCCAGATGTGCGCCCGCTGTCCATCCCGGCAGGGGCGCACCGTCCAGCGATGTGAATTCGTATTTCGTGACATCCGCCGTCATCTTGTCGACCTTGGTCACGGCGACCCGCATCACAGGCGCATCACCGGCGATCTGATAGCGATGGATGATCGACATGTCCCCGCTTGCCTTGCGCGCCTTGTATTCGTCGGCCGTCACCATGGCCTCATAGGCTGCGATCCCGGCCTCTCGATCCATTGCAAAGGGATAGGGCCAGGGGTGCGGGGCCAGATAAGCGGGATAGACGGCGAGAGTCTGATCCTCATATTTAAGGTCCAGATCCTTTTGCAGATCGCGCCGGTTCAACGGGTGCGTCGTGGGGCGATAGGCGCCGTCAGGCTGCAACTCGATATCCCACCACCATTTCTTGATGTTGTTCAACCCGCCATTGCCGACCGCATCGTCCAGCCTGGCCAGCGCGGGCGCGGCCGAGGGGATTTTCATCGCAGCCCAACGGAAGGGGCGCTCCTTGAAGATGCCTTCGAGGTTCCACGGGCAGGTCTTCATGCAGCGCCCGCACATCGCGCCGCCCGGCGTCGTTACACGGTATGTGGCGCATTTCTGGCTGTCGGATTTCCAAATTTCATAACCGTTGAACATCAGCTTCGGTCCGGCGGTGATTGCGCCCGAGGGACATTCGCGGGCGCATTTGTTGCAGGACTCGCAAAAGGTCTGCAGGCCGAAATCGATGGGTTTGTCATGCGCTATCGGCATGTCGGTCGTCACCACGCCTGATTTCAGGCGCGGACCCAGATAGGGGTTTAGGATTACTTCTCCGATCCGGCTGACCTCTCCCAACCCCGAGAGCAGCAACAGCGGCGGTTGCAGCACCTCGCCATCCATCACTGTATGCGCCTTGGCCCTGTAGCCCAAGTTGCGGATCTGTTGGGCGATCACACCTCCCAGCAGCGAAAACCGCAGGTAGGCGCGCATGGATTGGGCGACACTGATCCAGTCGTCACCGCTGGCACCTTCCATCGTTTCATAGCCCTGATCGATGATCATGCTGATGGCCTGATCATGAGGCGGCACGATTTCTTTGCCAGTGGCGTCATGAGAATACCACGCCCATTCCGGACAGCGGCTGAGACCCACCGCATCGACGCCCAGGAAATAGGTCGCCGCTTTGATGTTTGCCGCATTGCGTCCGGCATCGGTAGGCTTACGCAGGTCAGCGCTTTCACCGTCCTGCAACAGAACGAATGCACCCAGCGCGCGGCGCTGGGCAAAGCTGGGCGCAGCCTTGCGCACGTAGTACCCGCCTTTCGCGGCGTCCTGCAGTGACTTGCCCATGTCGCCGAACTGGGCGCGGGCGAACATGTCGGCGCGCTTGGGAACGCGGGCGACATTTTCCTCGTCGACATAGGTTGTCGGGGTCTCGACCCGTTTGAGTTTTTCGAACGGATGGGCCCCGTCCACATAGCGTCTTTTGGCATATGGGTCACGGTTGAGGGCGTTCTTGGCAAATCCCGTTCCCAACCACCATGCCGGGCCTTGAGTCCAAAACCACGACTGTTGCGCCATGGGCCTGAGCGGCCGGTCATGCGCGATGGGCATCTCGGTCGTCACGGCTGCAAGGCCAAACCTGGTGCCCAGCCACGGCGCAACCAGTTCACCGCTCTCGACCGTGGCCAGACCGGCGGCCACGGCCAGCCTGTCCAGATCGACTTCGGACGACATCACGCTGTGCGCACGGGCGTCAAAACCCAGCAGACGGATATAGTTGGCGATGACCACGGCATTCTCGGTTGCCAGCAGGCAGGCACGATGATCCTGCGCGTTGATGATCCAATCCGCACCGGGTTCGGAAGGGTCCGGATCGCGGTTATGTTCATAGAGAAAAACGATGGTTTGACAGTGGTCGTCAATCGGCTTGGGCGCGGCCTCCATACTGTCTTTCAGATCGGCCATGATGAGATCAATCCCAGAGGCCAGCGTCTTGGTCTGGCGCGTTCGCAGCGCATGGGCAAGCCGGTCGATATCGGGGTTGCGGCGTGGTTCGTCCAACAGTGCATCTGACGGCAACGGCCCGCAGCCCATCATCGACGCATCGTTGAAATATCCGAATGCCTTCAGATGGTTGGCGCGTTCCTGCGGATCTGATGGGATCTCGGATGCAATCGGGTTCACCAACCCGTCGCGGATCGCGTCCAGCATCGCCTGAAATTCGCCCATGGCGTTGACGATGCTGTCGGGCCGTTCCGGCCGGTGGAAACTCAGTTCGCCCATCAAGGGCACACGCGACAAGTCCGGCATGGTATCTTGTCGGGTCAAACGCTCCAACGGGTATCGCCCCATGTGAACGGGCCGGTTCTTGTCCGAGAAAAAGCGGATTCCCATTATGCGCCTCCTGTTGCCACCCATCCCCTACCCCGTAATGGACAGCGAAACCATTCATGCATAATCATAAGTGGTATGAAGAAAATCGATTTCACTGATCTAGACGGCAAGGTTCTGCGCACGTTTCTGACCATACTCGAGGAAAGCTCGGTTTCGAAAGCTGCGGATCGGCTGGGCGTCACGCAATCGGCCATCAGCCACACGCTGGCCAAGCTCCGGCTGGTGCTGGGCGACCCGTTGTTTGTCCGGTCCGGTCAGGGCCTTACCCCGACCGAGCGCGCCTTGTCCCTGAAGGAGCCCGCGCAAAAGGTGCTGGACGGAATGCGGGCGCTGACCGAAGGGCGGCCGTTCGACCCGCAGTCCGAACAGATCAGGATCCGCATCGCCACCAATGACATGCCGCGCGAGTTGATCTTTCCGCAGCTGCTTCGAGAAACACGTGCCGAAGGCGCAGGTCTGCGGCTGGAATTCATTCCTTCAGGCGTGCCGGACCCGGAGCTTCTGCGCAGTGACAGATGCCAGATGATGCTGACCCCGTTGCCGCCGGACGGGCCGGATATCTTTCAGAAACACCTGATGACCAGTCCGCTGGTAGTGTTCTATGACGCCACGCAGCACTCACCGCCCGACAGTTGGGGAGCCTATTGCAACTGCGATCATGTCGAGGTGCGTTTTGCCGATGGCCGCAACGCCCGCGCCGTCATGCGAGGCGTCGATCAAAGCCAGATCAGGCCAGCGGTAGTAACCCTGCCGCATTTCAACGCAATCCCGGCCTTCATACAGGGCAGCGACCTGATCTCAACCGACACGGCGCTGATGAAACAGGGCCCGCTGGCTGGGCTGGATTACGCACCACTGCCGTTCGAATGCGCGCCGGTGTCGATCTACATGGTCTGGCACCAGAGGTCGGCCAATGATCCGGCACATCGCTGGTTGCGTGCCCGGATCGAGGCAATCGCGGCATCTCTTCAGACCTGAGACAACAGCCAGTCTCGCATGATCTCGACCAGTTGCGGCTGGCGTGGCTTACGGGGCGCAACCACATAAAACCCCAGATCTTCAACCAGGACATCCGCAAGCGGCTGAACAAGACGGCCCGAGGCCACTTCTTGCGCGACAAGAGGCGCATTGGCGAGTGCTATACCCTGCCCCGAAACTGCCGCGTCGATCGCAAGACTGGTCTGGCTGAAGCTCATCATTCTGGGCTTTCCGCTCACCCCCACCCGTTCAAGGAACAAGGGCCACAATCCGTGGGTGTCGTTCAGCAATACCTGCTTCATCAAGTCAGAAGGGGTGCTGATTCCGCCCGCAACAGAAGGGCTGCATACCGGGATGAACTCGGTCGAGAACAAAGGCACCGCCTCCAGTTCCGCCGCAAACGGCGCTCGACCCTGCCTGACTGCAAGATCGACGCCATCCGATTTGAAATCCGCCAGACGCTCGCGCGCATCCACTTGAACCGAGATGTCCGGATACAGGTCCGTGAAGCTCGACAAACGCGGCACCAACCATTTCGAGGCAAAGCTGGGCGTGACCGACAACGTGATCCGGCGATCCGGAGACAGGTCTTCGACAGCCTCTTCGATCAACCTGAAGGCACGACGCAGGGGCGCGTGAAACCGCCGCCCGGATTCGGTCAGACGCAACCCACGCGGCAGGCGATCGAACAGAACCTCGTCCAATCGTGCCTCAAGCCCGCGCACCTGCTGCGCCACAGCCCCTTGTGTAACGCCAAGCTCCTCGGCGGCCAGTCGAAAGTTCAAATGACGCGCAGAAGCTTCGAAAGCACGTAAAGCGTTCAGGGGCGGAAGGGCGACCATAGTGTTGTCCTGTAGATTTTCTACAGCATAGAGCCAGCAGAACTGATTGGTCAAACCGCTCTCTGACCTCCATCCTGGGATCAACTGAAAACGGAGATGTCAGATGGAAAAAGTAGCACTTATTACAGCGGGCGGCAGTGGCATGGGTGCGGATTCCGCCCGGAGGTTGGCGGCGGGCGGGTTCAGGGTTGGCATTCTGTCTTCCTCGGGCAAGGGAGAAGCTTTGGCGAAAGAATTGGGCGGCGTTGGCATTACCGGCTCGAACCAGTCCACCGAGGATTTGCAGAAGCTTGTCGATGCGGCCATGGCCCATTGGGGGCGCGTTGACGTTCTGGTCAATTCCGCCGGTCACGGCCCCCGCGCTCCGATCCTTGAACTGACGGACGAGGATTGGCACACCGGGATGGATGTCTATTTTCTGAACGCGGTGCGCCCCACACGGCTTGTGACCCCGATCATGCAGGCGCAGGGGGGTGGATCGATCATCAACATCTCGACCTTTGCCGCGTTCGAACCGGATCCGGTTTTTCCCACCTCGGGCGTGTTCCGGGCCGGGCTGGCCGCCTTCACCAAGCTGTACGCGGACAAGTATGCCGCCGAGAATATCCGAATGAACAACGTTCTTCCGGGCTTCATTGACAGCCTGCCCGAGAAGGAAGAGTTCCGCAGCCGCATCCCAATGGGGCGCTATGGGCGAAGTTATGACGAGATCGCCTCGGTCGTCGCTTTGCTTGCCTCAGAAGGCGGCGGCTATATCACCGGACAGAATATCCGTGTGGACGGCGGTATCACCCGGTCTGTCTGAACTCAGACCCGCGCCTTTATCAGATGCGTCAGCGCCGCGCCGGATTCGAAAAAGGCGCGGCGCACGCGTGTCCAGCTTTCTCGGTATTCCGACACGGCGAGAACCGGCAGAAGCGAGAGATCATTGGTAAGAAGACTCTCGGCCATCATTCGGCCGAACACCGTGCCCGGGCCGATGCCGCGGCCCGAATACCCGTGTGCGGCCAGAGCGTTGGGGCCGATCCGCGTGATCTTCGGAATATGGTCCGACGTCATTGCGATCCGCCCGTGCCACCCGTGTTCCAACGGCTGGTCGGCCAATTGCGGATAGAGCTCGGCCAGCTTGCGCTGGACCCAACCGGAATGTGCAACCCGACCGGCATGTCCCAGATCCCCAATGCCGCCAATGATCATCCGCCCCGCCTGATCCAGTCGGAATGACGTCATGATCAGTCCGGTATCCCAGCACCCTTCTTTCTTTGGCAGGATATTGGCGCGCAAATTGTCAGTCAGCGGGGCTGTGGTGTACTGGAAATAGTAGACCGGTACAAAAGCAGGCGCGGTATCCGGCAACGCATGATGATAGGCATTTGTCGCCTGAATGACCGACTTTGCCCGAACCGTCCCGCCTGGTGTCTTCAAAACCCAGTGCCCGCCCTCATATGTCATAGTCTGCACTGGGCTGCGCATATGTATCCGTGCCCCGGCCTGCGACGCCGCGCGCACCAAACCCATCGCATAGGCCAAAGGCTGAATGGTTCCTGCCCGTGGATCGAACAAGGCACCGTGAAAGGCTTGGCTGCCGGTGCGTTCACCGGCCTGGTCTGCGGACAGCAACTCAACCGGCGCTCCTGCTTCGCTCAACTGCGCATGACGCGTTTGCAGGTTCTTCAACCCGGACGCGGAATGCGCACAATGCAGGGTTCCGTTTCGCACTGGCTCACATGCAATGTCATATTCACCGATCAGAGCAAACACATCCGACGGCGCCTTGGCCAGCAAGTCGATCAAACGGTCTCCCGGCTCTGCACCGGTACGCGCGCGGATATCGTCCGGCGGCAACCACAACCCGGCATTGACCAGACCTACATTGCGCCCTGATCCGCCAAACCCGATCTCTCGTGCCTCCAGCAGACAGACCGACGCGCCGGCGCAGGCTGCCGTCAAAGCCGCTGAACACCCGGTGTAGCCACCTCCGATGACAGCCAGATCAACCGCTGCGTCAGCGGTCAGGGGCGGTGCTGTGACTGCCTCGGTGCAAGTGCTTCGCCACAGGGTATGTTCGGGATCGTTCACGTCGGGCCTCTGAGTCTTTTCGGCGGAACATCCTACCGATACCTCCCTTTATGCAAGCCTCCATTTAGCAATGTTGCGACAACGAAACAGACTCCGCAGGCACGGGCTTTGCCCGAGCCTGCCGGGCCCAACCGGAGGAGTCATTCCGTCATAAATGACGACACCGGGCGGGAGGACCCGCGTGGTGGGCTCAGACGTCGAGCGATCGCGCGATCAGCTCTTTCATGACCTCGTTGGTGCCGCCATAAATCATCTGCACCCTGGCATCCGCGTAAAGACGCGCGATCGGGTATTCCATCATGAACCCGTAGCCGCCGAACAGTTGCAGGCATTCATGCATGATCTCATTCTGCACCTCAGAGCCCCAGTATTTGGCCATCGAGGCCGTGGCCGCGTCCAGCTCGCCCACTTCCAGTTTTCCGATACAATCATTGATGAAACTGCGCAGAACCTCGGCCTTGGTCTTGCATTCCGCCAGTTTGAACCGGGTATTCTGAAAATCCATCACCCGCTGCCCGAAGGCTTTGCGTTCCTGCACGTATTTCACTGTTTCGGCGATGGCGAAATCGATCGCGCCCAGCGCCATGATAGCGATATTCAGCCGTTCCCAGGGCAGTTGTTTCATCAGCTGATAGAAACCCTGCCCTTCTTCGGGCCCCAACAGGTTTGTCATCGGCACTTTGACATCTTCGAAAAACAACTCGGCAGTGTCATTGCCCTTCATGCCCAGTTTCTTGAGGTTCCGCCCCCGGCGAAAACCTTCACACCCGTCAGTTTCCACCACAATCAATGAGACGCCGCGTGCGCCAGCGGACTTGTCGGTCTTGGCGGCCACGATAATCAGATCCGCAGTCTGTCCGTTCGTGATGAAGATCTTTGACCCGTTCAGCCGATAGGAGTTCCCGTCCTTCTCGGCAGTCGTCCGCACGGCCTGCACGTCCGAGCCGGTGCTGGGTTCTGTCATTGCCAGCGCGCCGACCAATTCGCCCGACGCCAGTTTGGGCAACCACTTCTTCTTCTGATCTTCGCTGCCATAGGCGGTGAGATAGTGGGTCACGATCGACTGAATGCCATAGCCCCAACCCGCATCTCCTCGCGCGCCCTGCTCATAAGCCGTGATGGCGTCAAAGCCCATGCCGCCGCCGACACCGCCATATTCTTCGGGGATCGCACCCGCCATCAGCCCGGTTTCGCCGGCCTTGCGCCAGAAATCGCGATCCACAACGCCGTTTTCAACCCAGGTTTCGATATTGGGCGACAGTTCGTCATCCATGAACCGACCAGCCATATCCGCGAACATGCGGTGTTCATCGGTGACCCATGCCGCAGTCGAAGTGAAAAGTGACATTGTACGCTCTCCAATCAGTCTTTCCGGAAAGGCTAGCGCTGTGTTCGATTCACGCCAATCCTTGTGACGCGGCGTCCCTTTGAGGAACAACGCAACGTTCCTCAGCCTGCAATGTCAGAGAATCCCTTTTGACTAGCGGGGTTAAGCCAGTTCTTTGGCCAACAGGTGTTTGGCCGCATCCTTGGCGTCTTCAGCCGGATCGCAGTTCTTGAGCAGAACGGCGGATACGATTGCTCCCTCTTGCAACAGCACGATCTGACTCGCGAGTTTTCGAGGATCATGCGCGCCGGCCTGTTGGGCTATGATCGTAAAATGTTCCAGCAAAAGCTGTTTGTGCTCAGCGGCCTGCACATGGATCGGGTGATCCTTATCCTGATACTCGGCCCCGGCCTTGATGAACATGCAGCCCCGGAACCCGTCCTCTTCAAACCATTCCTTCAGGGCATCGAAGCTGACGATGATCTGTTCGGCTGGTGTTTCTGCCATCTCGTCGATGCGTTGAAAGAACCAGTTGCGGAAGTTCTCATCCCGCAGGCGCAGCGCGGCCACGATCAGGTCTTCCTTGGTGCGGAAATGCTTGTACATCGACGTCTTTGACACGCCTGTTTCCACAACCAGCTTGTCCATGCCGGTTGCGTGAAACCCGTCGCGGTAAAAGACCTTTAGGGCCTTGCTGACCAACTCATCCCGTTTGTTTGGGCGCATGATTCGGCTCCATGGTGTACCGTTCTGTACATATTATCATGAAGCGTGAAGTACAATGACCCCAAGCCAAAGCATTGTTTTAAAATAATTTTACCAGACGCCCAGTCTCATCGTGAAATTTCTACTTGCAAAAGTTTACAGATCGGTACACCTTTTTTGCGAGTTAACCGATCTGTACACCCGAGGATTTGACCGATGAAACGTCGCGCCAGCATTTTTCCACCTCAGTACGTCCCCTTCCTTCTGACCATGGCTCTTCTTGCCGCCTCACTCACCTGAAAGCATTTGCAAAATGTCCAGACCCCCACTGCCCCCGTTCACCTTCAAGACCGCCACTCAAAAAGTGCGCATGGCCGAAAATGCCTGGAACAGTCGTGACGCCGACCGCGTGACGCCTGCCTACACCGACGACAGTCAATGGCGGAATCGGGCTGAATTCCTGTCCGGCCAAACCGACATCCACGCCTTTCTGACCCGCAAATGGCGGAAAGAACTGGAATATCGCCTGATCAAGGAACTGTGGGCCTTTGCCGGAAACCGCATAGCCGTGCGCTATGCCTATGAGTGGCGCGACGACAGCGGTCAGTGGTTCAGATCCTATGGCAATGAAAACTGGGAATTCGCCGATGACGGACGCATGTCACATCGCCATGCCTCGCTCAACGATCTTCCCATTGCAGAAGATGACCGGCTGTTCCATTGGCCCCTGGGCGAACGCCCTGAAAACCACCCCGGGTTGACCGAACTGGGTCTTTGAAAGGACATTCATGCCCCGCGCTTTTGCCGAACTGACGTTTACTCCCTCTGTCCGCGCTCATCAGGAGAGGATGGGATCGGCCAGAACCTATACCAAGTTCATTGAAGGTGGTCCCCAGCAAGGCCACCTGATCGGCGGCCCCGAGAAAGAGTTCATTCAGGCACGGGACGGGTTCTATCAATCCACCGTGTCCGAGACCGGCTGGCCCTATGTGCAGTATCGGGGCGGGCTAGCAGGATTTTTGAAAGTGCTGGGGCCCCAGACTATCGGATATGCGGATTTTTCGGGCAACAAACAGTACATCTCGCGCGGAAACCTGGACGGCAACGATCGCATCGCGATGATCCTGATGGATTACGCCAACCGACGCCGTCTCAAGATCCTTGGGCGCGTCGCATTCACGGAAGGCGAAGCAGCGGCCGCTACCCTTTACCCGGAAGAGGCCGAAGCACCGGCCGAACGGGCCGCGATCATTCGCGTCGAGGCGTTGGACTGGAACTGCCCAAGCCACATCACACCGCGCTTCACCGAAGCAGAGTTGCGCCCTCATCTGAACAAGCTGGGGCAGCAGTTGGCAGACTTGCAGGCGGAAAACCAAAGGCTGAAACAAGGGCTGGCAAAGTCAGGCTGACGTTTCAGACCTCACAGAATTTCCGGATATTTAGAGAAGGGAGTGTCGCAATGGTTCGCTCGGTCTTTCACCTCTCGGCGGCTTGTCTTGCCGGTACTGCCTTGATCATACTGATCATCATGTTCGGTTTTTTCGTCTCGCCCAGCGCCGTGCGAACGTCACCGCCATCCGTGTTCAGCAAGATTTTGTTCGAACATTTGCAGCAAGAGTGATGATCGGGCGGCCTTCCGACAGGCTTCCAGCAAGCGCCCGTATCCTTTCAAGCTATTTCCATCAATTCACGCCCGGTGAGGCGCATGCTCTGAAAGACCGAATTCCTAGCTTCACCAGAGCAGCCCGATTCCAGGCATGCTCTCACCACAAGAATGGAGAGAGCACAAAAAGCCGTCAGGCCATGCTGCGCTTTTTCCGGCGACCCATCACAAACAAGCCACTGATGCCGCCAAGAAGCAGCCAGCCAGCGGCGGGCAATGGCACAGGGGCAATCGTGTATTGCCCGTACAGCGTCGCGACGTTTTGCATGTTTTCCGTTGTGCTGAAGCCGTTTGAAATAGTGCCGCCGCCGTTCTGAGAGAAGCCGAGGACTGAAAACACATAATTCTGCCCACCAAAGCTGAAGTTCTGTGAGCCCAAAGTATTGGTAATGGTCACGATGTCATCGCAAGGGGTAGAATCCGCCGGACAGTTGCTTGGGCGATTCAATGTCTCGTTGTGCGTCAGGGCAAACGACGAAGACACCAGAGGGCCACCACTGATCAGTATGTCGACAATGAGGTCGACGGTGCTCAGCGTTGTTCCCGTGATCGGGAAATTCAGATGCGAGAACTGTCCCAGAGCAAATGCCGTATCAGGCAACAGACCTGAAATCGGCGTGCCTGTTGGCGTGAAATCGTAACCGCTTGAGCTGCTGCCATTTCCCCACCGAAGAGAAATCGTTGGACCAGAGGTGCTTTCAGTAACGCCGGACGTTGGATTTACGTTTTGCCAAGAGGGCGAGATGCTGGAAATGGTCAGCGCCGAAGCACCGCTTGCAGCCATCACGCCTGCAACAGCAATCGCGGCTATGTTTCGTATGAATGTCATGTGCCCACCTTACGAATAAATACTTGTTACAAACCACTCTGTGAAAGAGCAGCACAACAAAATTGAACTTTTAGCTCATGCGCCACATTGACGCCACGTTTTCACCTCAATCAAAGCGGAGGGCGCCCAATAGAGCGCTAAATGGGATACAATCATCCAAATTGCGCCTAATGTCCGGATGCTGGAAACAGCTATTGGGAAAACCAGGGCGCCAACTCAACGATTGAACACACAGTCGCGCGTCGCGTGAGAGTTCATTCACGACCGGATCGTACCATTGCTTCGATACCGGCGGCGCAAAAGTCCACCAGACGCTCCATGCCGGACACGTCACCGCCCTGCGACAGGGCTTCGACCCGCCATCCACTGTTGAGATGGGCCAGCATCGCCGAGACCGAATAAACTTGGCCACTTGCCAAAACGGCTGGATCGACATCCGGGTAAAGCGTGGCGATCTCGGTGATGAACAGCTGGGCGGTGGGGTCGAAACACTCTGCTGCGATATCGCGCCACCTGGGGTCAACCGATACGTGGGCCACCAACCGTCCATATGCCATCCATCCAGGCCCACCCGTCTCAGCCAGGTCCACATAGGGTCGAATAAAGCTGTCCAGAATGCTGTGAAGCGTCAGCGGAGCAACAGCCCTGGCCCTGTTCAACGCGTCGACCCGAAGCTGCGCCAGTTCGTCGGCACGCCGCGCGACGGTTCTGTAAAACAATTCTTCCTTGCCACCACCATGATGGTGCACAAGACCAATCTGAACCCCCGCCAATGCCGCGATATCCCGGATCGACGCACCTTCGAATCCCCGGTCGGCAAAGACGGTTTCAGCCGCATCCATGATCCTTGCCTTGGTCTCCAAAGACCGCTTGGACGCTGCTCTTTGCCTTGGCTTTTCTATGTTTTTCAGACTCATGATTTTCACCTTGCCTTATTTTGGTCGTTCGTTCAAGTTAAGCATCACGAACTTCGGGAGGGTTCATGACACAGACGCGCAACGCATTCGCCCTGATCGGGGCGGGGCCGATGGGTTTGGCCGCAGCCAAGGTGCTGAAGGAACAGGGCATCGCCTTTCAGGGGTTCGAATTGCACTCGGATGTGGGCGGTCTGTGGGATATCGATGCCCCCAGATCGACCATGTATGAGTCAGCGCATCTGATCTCCTCAAAACGCATGACTGAATTCGAAGATTTCCCGATGGATGAGGCGGTTGCCGAGTACCCCTCGCACCGGGCGATGCGCGACTATTTCCGGGCCTTTGCCGATCGTTTCGGCCTGCGTGAAAGTTACAAGTTCAATGCAGAAGTCACCCGGATCACACCGCTGGGCGAATCTGGTGACGGTTGGCGTGTTTTCTGGCGCGATGCCGACGGCGAGCATCAGGCCGAATTCGCAGGGGTTCTGATTGCAAACGGCACCCTGTCAGAGCCGAATGTACCCAGCTTTCCCGGTACGTTTGACGGCGAATTGATCCATGCCTCGCAGTACCGGTACCCCAGCCAGTTCGACGGCAAGCGTGTGTTGGTCGTGGGCGCGGGAAATTCCGGCTGCGACATTGCGGTTGACGCAATCCATCACGCAAAACGCTGCGATCTGTCCATGCGTCGCGGCTATTACTTCGTGCCCAAATACGTCTTCGGCAAACCTGCCGACACAATGGGCGGCAAGATCCGCCTGCCCATGTGGCTGAAGCGTAAGGTAGACGGCCTGATCCTGAGCTGGTTTGTCGGCGATCCGCAGAAATACGGTTTTCCCAAGCCTGATTATCAGCTTTATGAAAGCCATCCGGTGGTGAATTCTCTGGTTTTGTATCACGCGGGCCATGGTGATCTGCGCATTCGCCCCGATATCGACCGACTGGAAGGCCAAACCGTGCATTTCAAGGACGGCTCGAGCGAAGAGTATGACATGATCCTCGCCGCGACCGGATACAAGCTGCACTACCCGTTCATCGACAAGGACTTGCTGAACTGGCAAGGCGACGCACCACATCTGTACCTGAACGCGCTACACCCGGAACGGGACGATCTTTTTGTGCTGGGCATGGTCGAGGCAACTGGCCTGGGCTGGCAGGGCAGGCACGAGCAGGCCGAAATGGTGGCGCGCTATATAAAAGGTCATCAGAAGGGTTGCCCGGTGGCGGCCGATCTGAAAACCGAAAAGCAAAAAGACTATACGCGCGCCACCGGAAGCATGAGCTATATCGATCTGCCGCGAATGGCTTACTACGTGGACAAGGCCACTTACAAAAAGGCCGTTTCCGGGTGGATCGAACGGCTGCGGAAAGCCGCCGTATGAGTGGTATCGACGAAGTCACACTGAATTTCAGCCCGGCCTCCCTGACGCTGTTGAACGCGATACTGGCGATCGTGATGTTTTCCATCGCGATCGATCTGACGCCTCGGGATTTCGAACGTTTGCGACGCGCGCCCAAGCCGGTACTTGTCGGACTGGGATCCCAATTCATCGTTTTGCCCGCTCTGACCTTTGCTTTGGTGTGGATGACGGAGCCGCGCCCATCGATCGCGCTTGGGCTGATCCTTGTCGCCGCCTGTCCGGGGGGCAATATTTCGAACTTCATTACGCACCGCGCCGGTGGAAATGCGGCGCTGTCAGTGTCGATGACCGCCTTTGCAACCGTCGGCGCGGTTTTCATGACGCCCTTCAACATTGCGCTTTGGGGCGGGCTGTATCCGCCGACACGCGCAATCCTGCAGCAGACCCAGATTGATCCGGTACAAATCGCAATCCTTGTCGGGCTGATGCTTATCTTGCCTCTGGTCCTGGGCATCGCACTGAACCAGCGCCGCCCAGCCCTGACAGCCCGCTTGCGCGCGCCGCTGCAATACCTGTCGATGGGTATTTTTGGGGCCTTCATCCTACTTGCCCTGGCCGCAAACTGGGGGTTTTTCCTCAGTTTTGCCGGGGCTGTTGCCGGGCTTGTGGTCCTTCACAACGCCCTGGCGCTGGGGGGCGGTTGGGTTGTGGCCACTCTGACCCGGCTGTCCCCCTTCGATCGCCGTGCCATCACCATCGAAACCGGCATTCAGAATTCCGGCCTTGGGCTGGTGTTGATCTTTGCCTTCTTCCACGGGCTTGGCGGCATGGCCGTTGTTGCGGCGTTCTGGGGCATCTGGCACGCGATCTCGGGGATTGCCCTGGCGTCGGTCATGGCCCGAACCGAGGCCGCGCGATGACCCGTATCCTGATCACAGGTGCCGCCGGGTTGGTCGGTCAGGCGCTGCTGCCCGAACTTCAGGGGCACGAGGTTTTTGCCACGGATCTTAAACACCCGAAAAGCATGCCGGAAAACGTCCACTATCTGCCCATGGATGTGACAACGGACGCCCCCGCACGTGTGATCTGCAACGTGAAGCCGGATGTCATAGTGCATCTGGCCTCCATCGTGACGCCTCCGCCAAAAATGGAACGTGCGGCGGCATATGCGGTTGATGTCGAGGGCACCCGCAAGGTGGTGAACGCAGCCATTGCCAACGGGGTGCACCGGTTGGTCGTCACGTCTTCCGGTGCTGCCTACGGCTATCACGCAGACAACCCAGTACTGCTGCGCGAAGGTGATCCGCTGCGAGGCAACCCCGAGTTTCCGTATTCCGATCACAAAAGGCAGGTCGAGGAAATCCTGGCCGAAGCGCGTAAAACCACCCCCGATCTGGAACAGGTTGTTCTGCGCGTGGGCACGGTTCTGGGGGCTGGATCCGAAAATCAGATCACCGCCCTGTTCCACAAACCGCGCCTGCTGGCCGTGGTCGGCAGCGAAAGTCCGTTTGTATTCATTTGGACGCATGATCTGGCATGTATCCTTCGGCGCGCGGCAACCGACGGGCCGATTGGCGTTTACAACGTCGCCGGGGACGGTGCGATGGGTGTGACCGATCTGGCCCGCGCCATGGGGAAACCGGTTCTGCGCCTGCCCGCTTGGGCGCTGAAATCGGCTTTGGCCGCTGCGCGTCCGCTGGGTCTGTCCCGTTATGGGCCGGAACAGGTGCGATTTCTGCAATATCGACCGGTTCTGGATAACACCGCCCTGAAATCCGACTTCGGTTACACGCCTGAAAAAACCAGCGCCCAGGTGTTCGCGCTCTGGCAAAAGCAGGCCGGGCTATGAAGACGGCCGTCATATCCGGTGGAGCGGGCGGTTTGGGGCAGGCCCTCAGCCATGCTCTGCAAAGTCGCGGGTGGCGTGTGGTGCTGCTGGATCTCGATATTTCAGGTCTGGACTCCGGGTCGAACCAGCTTCCAATCGCGTGTGATCTGACGGACCCCGCGCAGCTTGCCAACGCGTGCCAAAGGGCGATCACGACTTGCGACAGTATTGATCTGGTCATCTACAACGCTGGCGTCACGCAAATCCGGGGCTTTGAAAAGTCCGACTCGGCCAGCCACCGATCACTGTTTGATATCAACTACTTTGCGGCCGTTGAAATGGCCCGCGCGTTTTTGCACCCGGTTCGGGCGTCAAAGGGGACACATCTGGCCATCTCATCGGTGGCCGGTTTTGCTCCGCTTTACCATCGGACGGCCTATGCTGCCTCGAAACATGCGTTGGAGGGATTCTTCAAATCGCTACGCTCGGAAGAAGCCCCTCATGGCGTTCAGGTCCAGATCGCTGCGCCGTCCTTTGTGGCCACCAACCCCGGCAACGCGCAAGAGCAAACGGACGGAACCGCGCGGCCCGGATCGGCGAAGGACGGGATGGACGAAATGAGCCCCGAGGCCGCAGCCGAAACGATCCTGCGCGGGCTGGACAAATCGCAGTCCATGATCCCGGTTGGCCGCGTGGCGCGCCTGTCCTGGTGGCTCAACCGCCTTTCGCCACGCCTGTATCAGCGCATGATGGAGCGCAACATGCGCGACCCAGAACACTAAAATTACCCCGGGCCCTTGACCTTCCCGTCACTGGAACCCCCATCTGGAGCGTAAAGAAACCTCCGGGACGAGTCGCATGGGGCAAAAGGCACTGACAGAACTGAAAATCACCGGCATGGGATGCGCATCCTGTGTGGGCCGCGTTGAAGCAGCGTTGAGAGATGTGCCGGGGGTAGATGCGGCCTCGGTCAACTTTGCAACCAAGTCCGCGCAGGTGGCTTTCGAAGGGCCGGTTTCGGCCCTGACCAAAGCCCTGGATGCCGCAGGGTATCCGGCTGAGACCAGCCGGGCGGACCTGAGCATTGAAGGCATGACCTGCGCGTCATGTGTGGGCAAAATCGAGCGTGCGCTGACGGCCAGCCCCGGTGTGGTCGAAGCGCAGGTCAATCTGGCGACTCAAACTGCCACAGTGACTTACGCTGCGGGGGCAACAACGCCAGAGGCGCTGGCTCAGGTGGTAACTGAAGTCGGATACCCGGCGCGGCTGCAAGGCGCTTCGAAACCTGAAAACCGCGAAGATGACGAAATTCAAAGGTTGACCCGGACTACAATATTGGCTGCCGTACTCGCCCTGCCTGTGTTCATTCTTGAGATGGGCGGGCACATGATTCCCGCTTTCCATCACTGGGTTCACGCCACCATCGGCGCGCAGAACAGCCAGTTGATTCAGTTCGCACTGACGTCGGCTCTGCTGCTGGGGCCTGGTCGTGTATTTTACAGCAAAGGCATCCCGTCGTTGCTGCGGGGCACGCCGGACATGAACGCGCTGGTCGCGCTGGGGACCGGGGCGGCCTATCTGTATTCGGTCACGGCCACATTTGCCCCCGGTGCGCTGCCGCAAGGTACAGCCAATGTCTATTTCGAGGCCGCAGCAGTAATTGTCGTTCTGATCCTTCTAGGCCGACTGCTGGAGGCCCGTGCCAAGGGCAAAACCGGGGCTGCAATCCGTAAGCTGGTGGGTCTGCAGCCCAAAAGCGCGCGGATCGAAGTCGATGGCAGGATCGAAGACCGTCCTATCGCCGAGATCGCGGTCGGCGATATCCTGCACATCCGCCCGGGCGAACGTGTGCCGGTGGATGCCGAAGTGCTCGAGGGCACCTCTTACGTCGATGAGAGCATGATCACGGGCGAGCCGATACCGGTTGGCAAATCAGCCGGCGCAGCGGTTGTCGGGGGAACCGTGAATGGCACCGGTGCCTTGCGGGTTCGTGCGACGCGCGTGGGGGGCGACACGGTGCTGGCGCAGGTCATCCGCATGGTCCAGCAGGCACAGGGGGCAAAGCTGCCGATCCAGGGTCTGGTCGATCGGATTACATATCGCTTTGTCCCAGCGGTCATCCTGGTTGCCGTGATCACTGTCGCAGCCTGGTTAATTTTCGGCCCAAGCCCGGCCCTGCCACTGGCGCTTGTCGCTGGTGTTTCGGTGCTCATCATTGCCTGCCCCTGCGCCATGGGGCTGGCCACGCCGACCTCGATCATGGTCGGCACCGGGCGGGCGGCCGAGCTGGGGGTTCTGTTCCGCAAGGGCGATGCCCTGCAACAGCTTCAGCAGGCACGCGTCATCGCGCTGGACAAGACGGGGACCCTGACACTGGGTCGTCCGGAATTGGACAGTGTTTTGACGGCGAACGGATTTGACAGGGATGAGGTTGTACGGCTGGCCGCCGCCCTCGAGGCGCGGTCGGAACACCCGATAGCTTCGGCGATTACCCGGGCCGGGCCTGCGACGCTGCCCAAGGCGACAGACGTCCGGTCCCTGACCGGGCTTGGCGTGCAGGGGCTGGTTGAAGGCCGGAACGCGTTGATCGGGTCGCACCGGCTTATGCAACAACGCGGGATCGACCTTGGACCCCTGGCAAGCGAGGCAGAGGCCCGCGCCGCCGAAGGGGCAACACCATTGTTCGTTGCGCTCGATGGGCAGGCTGCGGCCATGTTTTCTGTGTCCGATCCGATCAAACCCGGCACCGAAGAGGCGCTGGAGCGGCTCCACCAAATGGGTCTGACCGTGGCCATGGTCACCGGAGACAATGCGCGCACCGCGCAGGCTCTGGCTGATCGGCTGGGGATCGATCACGTCACCGCCGAAGTGCTGCCCGACGGCAAGGTGGATGCGATCATCGCCTTGCGGGACAAGTTCGGCACGCTGGCTTTCGTCGGCGACGGCATCAACGACGCCCCTGCGCTGGCAACGGCTGATATCGGCATCGCCATCGGGACGGGCACGGATGTAGCCATCGAAACGGCCGATGTCGTCCTGATGTCCGGTGATCTGCGCGGGGTTGCAAATGCGACCGAGATCAGCCGCCGGACAATGCGAAACATTCGCCAGAACCTGGGATGGGCGTTTGGTTACAACGTCCTGCTGATCCCCGTCGCTGCTGGCGCCCTTTACCCGTTCGGCGGCCATCTGTTGTCTCCGGCACTGGCGGCTGGCGCGATGGCGCTGTCCAGTGTCTTTGTCGTCTCGAACGCGCTGCGCCTGCGTCGCGTCCGAGCCAGCGTGCCGGAAACCCCGATCCCGCCCGCCAAGGAGGTGCACGCATGAATATCGGAGATGTGTCAGCCCGCACCGGCCTGCCTGCCAAGACAATCCGGTATTATGAAGATATCAACCTCATCAAACCGCTGCGCGATGACAACGGCTATCGCCGGTTTCGCGAACAGGACGTGCACAAGCTGAACTTTCTGGGCCGTGCCCGGGCGCTTGGGTTCACCATCGAGGATTGCCGGACATTGCTGGCGCTTTACGAGGATGAAACCCGCGCCAGCGCAGATGTGAAACAAGTCGCACGGGATCATCTGGCACAGGTCGAAGCCAAGATCGCCGACCTGAACGCGATGCGCGAAACGCTGAGCCACCTGATCGACGCCTGCGCCGGGGATGACCGGCCTGATTGCCCGATCCTGCAGGATCTGGGCGGGAAAGGCTGACTTGGGGTTGCCCTTTGGGCGCAGCTTTGCTTTGTCTTCGCCAAACAATTCGGTCAGGCACGCACCGCTGATGCCGACCGAACAGCGGAGAGGATCACAAAATGGCAAAAGTCGCGTTCCTTGGCCTGGGTGTCATGGGCTATCCAATGGCTGGGCATCTTCAGGGCGCAGGTCATGACGTCACTGTCTATAACCGCACGGCCGCCAAGGCCGAAGCCTGGGTGAAGCAGCATGGCGGGTCGATGGCGGCCACCCCGAAAGACGCGGCTGCAGGCGCCGAGTTTGTGATGGCCTGCGTCGGCAATGACGACGATCTGCGCATGGTTTGCACCGGCGGGGACGGCGCATTTCAGGGCATGTCCGGCGGGGCTGTTTTCGTCGACCACACGACGGTGTCTGCAAAGGTCACGCGCGAATTGTGCGCTGCCGGCAATTCACAGGGTATCGCCTTTGTGGACGCGCCGATCTCGGGCGGTCAGGCAGGCGCTGAAAACGGTGTTCTGTCAATTATGTGTGGCGGAGATCAGGCCGCCTATGATGCGGCTGAATCGGTGATGAATGTCTACTCCAAAATCTGCCGCCGGATCGGAGACAGCGGTGCGGGCCAAATGACCAAGATGTGCAACCAGATCGCGATCGCTGGTCTGGTTCAGGGTCTCAGCGAAGCGTTACACTTCGCCGAAAAGGCAGGTTTGGACGGAAGGGCCGTGGTCGAGGTGATCAGCCAGGGCGCGGCGGGCAGCTGGCAGATGGCAAACCGGTATGAGACCATGCTGGATGATCAGTTTGAACATGGCTTTGCCGTCGACTGGATGCGCAAGGATCTGGGTATCTGTCTGGATACCGCCAATGAAACCGGTGCATCCCTGCCCGTCACCGCTCTGGTCGATCAGTTTTACAAAGATGTACAGAAACTGGGCGGTGGCCGCTGGGACACCTCGTCGTTGATCAAGCGCCTGCGTGCCATGGGGTAACGCGGGGGGCTGTCTGCCCCCCATCGCGCCAAGGCGCGATTCCCCCCGAGGATATTTTTGGCCAGATGAAGAGGGCTCCGGCGTGATCGGAGCGGAGACGGGAATGGACGATTTGAATGCTTTTTGGACGGCCGCGCTGCGGCGGCTCTGGGGGCTGGACGCCCGTTTGACGCGGTTGGATGGTGAATATGATCTGAACTTTCTGGTGCACGCCACCAATGGTCAGGACTATGTGCTGAAGGCCATGCGGGCCGGATGCGATGCCGATCTGGTTGATCTCCAGATCAAGGCCCTGGCGCATATCGCAACAGCTGCACCGGGGTTGCCGTTTCCCAAGGTGTTCCCCGATTTGACCGGCGCAATGCTGCCCGAGATTGGCGATTCTGAAGGACAGCGCAGGTTGGTTTGGCTATTGGAGTGCCTGCCGGGGCAAAGTTACGCGAAGGCCGCCCCAAAATCCGAAGAGCTGATCCTGAAACTGGGGCGCGTTTTGGGGGCAACCGACCGGGCCTTGGAAGGGTTTGAGCATGAGGGATTGCACCGACCTGATTTCAAATGGGATCTGATGCAGGCCGGCTGGATTGCGGACAAGCTGGGCATAATCCCGGATCCCGCGCGACAGGAGCTGCTAACGGAGATCTGTGAGGCGTTCGCTGCAATCGCGGACGTCCTTGCGGACCTGCCGAAACAGGCCATCCACAACGACGCCAATGACTATAACATTCTGGTCGAAGGGGAACTGAGCGAGCGGCGGCGGATCTCAGGCCTGATCGATCTGGGTGACATGTGCGCCGCGCCGCGCATCTGCGATCTGGCGATTGCCGGCGCTTATGTCGTGCTGGATCACCCCAAACCGGAACGGGCTTTGGCTGCGTTGGTAAAGGGCTATCACGCGGCCAACCGGCTGCGGGCGGATGAGGTTGACCTGATCTGGCCGTTGCTGAGGATGCGGCTTGCCGTGTCGGTCGTCAACTCGACCCTGATGGCGGCCGAGAATCCGGATGATCCCTATGTGACCATCTCTCAGGCTCCCGCTTGGCGGTTCCTTGAGAACGCATCCGTCAATGGTGGACTGATGTCGGCGCGGTTGCGGGCGGCATGCGGGTTGCCGGTTGTTGATGGGGCTGAACGTATCCACGTCTATCTACAGGATTATCGGGGGCAGTTTGCCGACCTGTTCGGCCAGGATCTGAGCGATGTGCCCATGGGCTCGCTTTCGGTCGAAAACTGCGTCTGGCCCCAAAACCCGTTCCACATGCCTTTGGCCGAGGCTGCGCGTGTAGGTGAAGAATACGGGCAAGACCCGTGGCTGGGTTACTACAACGAGCCCCGCCTGATCTATGCAGAGCCGGGGTTTCGCAAGGGTCCGTGGAAAGCCTCGGACAGGCGGACGGTGCATCTGGCGGTGGATGTGTTTGCACCCGCCGGGACGGTTCTGCACGCGCCGATGAGTGGGCGGGTTGAAGTGGTCGAGAACCGTGACCAGCATCTTGATTACGGCGGGGTGATCATCCTGCATCACGAAACGCCCGAAGGCGACCCATTCTATACGCTCTATGGCCATCTGGACCCGGAATGCTGTGACCGGTTGAAACCTGGCGACCCGGTGGCACAGGGGGCCGCGTTTGCCAGGTTGGGTGATGCCAGCCAGAATGGTGGATGGGCTCCGCATGTGCATTTCCAACTGGCGCTCACCACCGATGGCATGGAAGCGGACTGGCCTGGCGTCGGCGATCCGGACGAGATGGAGCTGTGGCACGCGGTCTGCCCGAACCCGGCAGCGTTGCTGAACCTGCCGGATGACAAGGTGTTCTATCAACCCACTGACAAAGCGGAAATCCTGAACAAACGGCGGGCGCATTTCGGGGGCAACCTGTCCTTGACCTATGACGATCCGGTCATGCTGGTGCGCGGCTGGAAGCATCACCTGTTCGACGAATGGGGCCGCCCCTATCTGGACGCCTACAACAACGTCCCGCATGTGGGCCACGCCCATCCGCGTATTCAGGCTGTGGCTGCGGATCAGCTAAGGCGCATGAACTCGAACACCCGCTACCTGCACCCGGCCCAGACAGCTTTTGCCGACAAGATCCTGTCCAAGCTGCCGGATCACCTACAGGTCTGCTTCTTCGTCAACTCGGGAACCGAGGCCAACGAACTGGCCCTGCGGCTTGCCCGCGCCCATACCGGGGCGAAAGGGATCGTGACGCCGGATCACGGCTATCACGGCAACACAAACGCTGCGGTGGCGATCTCGGCCTACAAGTTCAACAATCCGGGCGGCATCGGGAAAGCCGACTGGGTTGAACTGGTTGAGGTTGCGGATGACTATCGCGGGTCATTCAAGCGTGACGATGCGGACCGGGCGCAAAGATTTGCTGATCTTGTCGATCCGGCGATTGCGGCCCTTCGGGACAGGGGACAGGGCGTGGCAGGTTTCATCGCGGAAACCTTCCCGTCTGTCGGCGGACAGATCGTTCCGCCCAAGGGCTACCTGCCTGCGGTTTACGAGAAAATCCGTGCTGCCGGGGGCGTTTGCATCGCCGATGAGGTGCAGACAGGTCTGGGACGTCTGGGTGAATATTACTTTGGCTTCGAGCACCAGGGCGCGGTTCCGGATATCGTGGTGATGGGCAAGCCAATCGGCAACGGGCACCCGCTGGGCGTGCTGGTGACAACCAGAGAGATTGCAGACAGCTTCAACAACGGGATCGAGTTCTTTTCGACCTTTGGCGGCTCGACCCTGTCCTGCCGGATCGGCAAAGAGGTGCTGGATATCGTTGACGACGAAGGCTTGCAGGACAATGCCCGCCTGATGGGGGATCGTCTGATGGCGGGGCTGCGCCAGATCGAAGCCGACTTTGGTTGCGTTGGCGACGTGCGGGGTATGGGGCTATTTCTCGGCGTGGAACTGATCAACCCCGACGGAAGCGAAGGCACGGAGATTTGCAGCTATGTCAAAAACCGGATGCGCGATCATCGCATCCTGATCGGCAGCGAAGGACCCAGGGATAACATTCTGAAAATCCGCCCACCGCTGACCATCGAGGCCGAGGATGTTGACATGATCCTATGGGCGTTAAGGGATGTGTTGTCCGAGGTAGGAGACTTCACCCCTGCCCTTGTTTGCGATCATGACCATCACCATGCCGGATGCGGGTGCTGCTGAGTGAAAAAACCCCGGCGTATTGCCGGGGTTTGGCCGTTCAACACTCAGGGTCAGTGGAGCACGGCCGAGGGGGTCTGGTGGCCGGTGATCGGCATTTTGAAACCTGCCGTCATACGTCTGAGAGTCAGGCCCAGTTCTTCCGACAGGGACGCCAAAGCAGGGGCAAAATCCGGACGTACGATCAAGGACGCCAGCATCATCGCATCTTCACGCGCCCCTTCGGACGCTGCCGCGATCATCTGGGCAAAGCAATTCTCATCCGCGCCAAGGCAAGCACATCCAAGACCATGCCGGATCAGAGGGCGGCGGCCATGGGTGGCGAATAGCGAACATAAGCGATCCAGGGTCAGCATTGCGGCACGCCCGCAATCCGAGCCCAGCGCGACTTGAAAATCGCTGGCAGCATCGGCGCGGCCGCCCTCACCGTCGCTCCACATCCGCAGATACATCACGGCACCCGCTTCGACGGGTTCGAGGTCGGCAAGACGGCCCACCGCTGCGCCACCGCGCTTGAAAGGCGCGCTCATTTCGTCAGGATCAGTTTGCCTGCGCGGGTGATGCGCAGGGTATAGAGCTGATCACCCAGTTCTATTTGGGCTAGGTTGCCGCCCTTGGTCAGATCCTCGGCCTTGTGCGCGGGAAGCATCGAGACAGCGTAACCTTGGGTTGGGGTCGGGTTCTGTACGTTCATCGGGACATCTCCAGAGCATTTCGGCATGGTGCCATATCTATCGCGTTTCATGTGATCTGGCTGACCCCGAAAGGGCTGGCTTTCTGTTCCTGAAGCTTAATCTGATTATTTTAGTAAGGATTGTCAAGTGTCGTTTTAACACAAGCGATTGCGGACCGGCACAAGGCGCGTTAGGTCTTGGGCCAGATGATGAAAGGCGCGTAAAATATGACCGCAGCAGTTGTATTTGATCTGGACGGAACGCTGGTGGACAGCCTGGGTGATCTGGCGGCAGCAGCCAACCGCACGCTGGACGATGTTGGGCACGATCCCTTGTCGCATGACGTCATCAAAGGATTCGTCGGCAACGGCTTACCCAAACTGGTCGAGCGCATGATCCGCCATCGCGGCCTGCCGTTGGATCGCCACGCGGAGCTGACGCAGCTGACCCTGAAACATTACAATGCTGCTGCAAGCGAAACGACTGTTCCCTACCCCGGTGTCCCCGAAGCGCTGGTTGCCTTGCGACAGATGGGGTGCGCTTTGGGTGTCTGCACCAACAAACCAGAAGCGCCCGCACGGCATGTGCTTGAAGCACTGGACCTGTCCCAATATTTCGACGTTGTTCTTGGCGGCGACAGCCTTTCGACGCGAAAACCGGACCCGAACCATCTGTTCGCAAGCTTCGATGCGCTTCAAGCTTCTGGCCCACGTTTGTTCGTCGGCGACAGCGAAGTTGACGCGGAAACGGCCGTTCGTGCGAAAATCCCGTTTTTGCTGTTTACCGAAGGATATCGGAAGACGCCGGTCGCTGAAATTCCGCACAACGTGGCCTATTGCGCATCGCAAGACTTGCCCGCGCTCGTCGCCGAGTTGATCCAAAGTTAACACAGCTCGGGAAGATCATCACGCCCTTCGACATTGGCAACGATCCGCAATGCCACTGACCCCCAAAAGTTTAGAGGGGCCGGCCGAGGGGGTGTGGCCAGCCCCTCATCGGGGAAAGTAAATACCGTGTGTGTGTTTGTGTGGTAAGTACGGTAAGTTGTGTTTACCCCTGATTGTCGCCGCGCGAAATTGGGGGTTTCCCGTAGTTCTCCAAAAAACGTAAAAAATAAGGGAAAATTGGCGTTTTTCTGGCTCCGGTCATCTGCAATTTTTCGCATGCAAGATGGCTTTCTGGCCTGCAGCTTCGGACGCGTGAGTTGCAATCCGATTGCAGGTCAAGGCTAACCCTAGGAAAACCCGGCGGAAATCACCCATCCCTGAATTTACCTGAACAGAAAGGTGTTTTGTCAATTGACCGCACGAACCCGCCAGTTCAAATCTTGGGCGGCCTGACGAATGCGTGTGTGTGACACTCAAAACCAAACGATCTGCGTCAATCGTGGCCGAATTCCTCACCTCAGCGCGAAATTCCTTCCCGACTCCGATTATCCTGACTGCACCGTCCGAATCTTCTTTGTACCTGACAAGCGACGCTCATTCGGTTTTGGCCGCCCTCGCTGCACAAGTTGTTTTGTTTTCGTGGCCGCCTTCATGAGGTCAGAAGGTCAGGCGCCAACACCCTTTTCGCCAAAGCCCGGCGTGTGTGCCGTGCGTTTTTTCGGCACCCGTCCACGTCGGTAAAGCTGGCTATTGGTAATTCTTCGCCTTGGACATTTTGCCGATACCCGGATTGAACGCGTTTGTCGGGTCACAGCATTTGTAATGTGCCGCCAGGTCGGGCTTGGCCTTGTAAAGGTGCCCCACGTTATGTTCAGCAGGGTATTCCGCGCCGCGTTCGTCAAACAATTTCAACATTGCGGCCTTAAGCGCTTTGGGGTCGGCCCCTTTTTTGACTATGTAATCCTGATGCATCACGTGGCACATGAAGTGCCCGTAATAGAGTTTGTGAACCAACTGCTCTTCGATTTCAGGCGGCAGCTTCTCCAGCCAGTCCTGGTCGTTTCGACGTAACGCGACATCCAGAGCGATGATGTCTTCGACATCGTCCGAATGGATCGCCATGTAACGCACGGCCGCGCCTGCCGCCGCGAAACGATGGAGGCCTGCAATCCTGGCCTCGCGCGCATCACATTCGAAAAACCCGCCATCACGGTCCCTCAGAAATCGCGGCAGCCACTCGGCGGCCTCGGACACACCTTCATCCTTCATTTTCAGGATAAGGTGGTGTTCAAACTTGTCGCGAAAATCCATCATCCGCTTGGGCAGGACACTTGGCCACAGAGCTATTGCTGCCTGCATGAAACGATCGGTGAGATTTCGCAACAACGGGATGCGCCGTAGGCGGGCATCCACGGCGCCCTTTATCGCAAAGAACATCGGCAGACGGTCCGTGCCAAGCTTGTCGATCATCACGACCGTGTCCTTGCCATAGCGTGCTGCAATATCGAACACTTCGCGATGCATGTATTCGGCCGAAACCGGCAGCGATTTGAACTCTGACAATATGTGGCGCCGCAGGTCCGCCAGATCATCGGGACTATTGGTGCCCACATAGAACACCTTCTCGACCTCGTTCTTGGGAAAGGTGTCAAGGCGCACAGCAAAAACGGCCAGCTTCCCGGCCGAGCCCGAAGATTCGAAAAGCTTGGCCTTGTCCGCATTGAACCGCGCAGGCGTTTCCGCATTCACGTCCCGCACGAATTGTGCGTAGTCGCTGGCCGATGCGCGTTTGTTGGTTGCCCCGGGGTTGCGTTCAAATTTCCCTGCATCGAGGTTGGCGAGGATCTCTTCCGGCGTGCTGCCCAGATCGATGCCGAGGTGGTTGACCAATTCCAGATCACCCTGTTCTGTGATCTGCGCATAGACGGAAAGTTCCGTGTAAACCGGACCGCGTTCGACCAGAGATCCGCCGGAATTGTTGCATACCCCACCCACGATCGACGCGCCGATGCAGGACGAACCGATCACCGAATGCGGCTCGCGTCCCAGCGGGGCCAACAGTTTTTCCAGCGCAAAAAGCGTGGCGCCCGGAAAACTGACAATCTGCTCTGCGTCGTTCAACGGCACCAGAGTGTTCATCCGACGCGTATTGATCAGAACAACGTCCCGGTCATAGGTGCCGGACGGCGTAGACCCTTCGGTCAGGCCAGTATTGGCCGCCTGCATGATGACGATCTTGTCGGCTGCGACGCAGGCTTGCAGGATCTTCCATTGCTCCAGCAGAGTCCCCGGCAGAACGACGCACAGCGCCTCACCCTCGCCCGAGCGGAAACCGCGCCGAAAACGCTCTGTCGCGCGCGCTCCGATCAGCACGTGACGCGTGCCGACGATAGAGCGGAAATGTTTGATCAACGCGTCATTGGTCATATCGGCCCCCGTTTCGGTTTAGGGATTGCGGAAACGAATATTCTCGCGGCTGAGCTGGCCAACACTGGTGACACCCATCAACTTCATGTCGCGCTCGATCTCGGCACGCATCAACCCAAGGGCCCGTTCGACCCCAGCCTGCCCTGCGGCAGCCAGAGGATACAGGTAGTGCCGCCCGATACCCACGGCTTTGGCCCCGATCGAAAGCGCCTTGAGCACATGGGTGCCACGCTGAATGCCACTGTCCATCATCACGTCCAGCTTGTCGCCAACGGCATCTACAATCTCGGCCAGCTGGTCAAACGGCGTGCGCGATCCGTCCAGTTGGCGGCCACCGTGGTTCGACAGGATGATGCCGGTACAACCAATCTCAGCCGCGCGTTTGGCATCTTCGACGGTCATGATCCCTTTCAGGCAGAACTGACCATCCCAGTCGCGCACCATCTGCGCCACGTCATCCCAGTTCATCGACGGATCGAGCATATCGGTGAAATACCCCCCGATCGAGCTGGCCCCACCGCCCATATCCACATGTTCCTCAAGCTGAGGCAGCCGGAACTTTTCATGGGTGACATAGTTGATGCCCCACATCGGCTTGATCGCAAACTGTATCATGCCGCTCAGCGTCAATCGGAACGGGATCGAGAACCCCGTGCGCAGATCACGCTCGCGGTTACCGCCGGTGATGCTGTCGACGGTCAGCATCATGACCTCAACACCCGCCTCTTTGGCGCGTTGCATCATGGCGGCATTCAACCCGCGATCCTTGTGAAAGTAGAATTGATAGACCTGCGGGTTCTTGTGTTTCCGGCGCAGCTCCTCCAGCGAGACGGTTCCCAGAGAGGAAACTCCGAACATGGTACCGTATTTCTCTGCCGCTGCCGCGACGGCGCGTTCACCCTGATGGTGGAACAGGCGCTGCAACGCGGTAGGCGAGCAATAGACCGGCATATTCAGCTTTTGCCCCATGACCGTGACGGACATGTCCACATCCTTCACCCCACGCAGAACTGACGGAAGAAGGTCACAGCGGTCAAATGCGTAGGTGTTTTCCCGATACGTCACCTCGTCATCCGCGCCGCCGTCGATGTAATTGAAGATCGGCCCCGGCAGCCGCTGCTTGGCCAGCCGCCGGAAATCGTGGAAGTTATGACACTGGCTCAGACGCATGGCGATAGCTCCTTAATAAGCGACTGACGGCAGCCATGTGGCCAATGTCGGCCACAGGAAGACCAGCGCGAGTCCTGTCAGTTGCAGCAAAACAAAGGGCACGATGCCTTTGTAGATATGCGTCAGCTTGATCTCTGGCGGGCAAACGCCTTTGAGATAGAACAAGGCAAAGCCAACGGGCGGCGTCAGGAAGCTGGTTTGTAGCGTCACAGCGACAAGAATCACGAACCACACCAGTGCCGGTTCATCCAGTACGCCAAAGCCAGGAATATCGATGCCCAGACCGTTCACAATCGGGCGCATCAGGGGCAGCACGATCAGTGTGATTTCAATCCAGTCCAGAACGAATCCCAGCAGGAAGACGATGAACAGGATGAAGAGGATCGTGCCGTTTGCCCCGAACCCGGTGGATTGCACCACATGTTCGATCAACTCGTCCCCGCCCAGTTCACGCAGGACATACGAGAATACGGTCGCGCCAAGGAAGATCGCGAAGATATAGGCGGTGGTGTTGAAGGTCGAAACCAGCACATTCCAGAGCTTCTGGAAGGTCAGCTTGCGATAGCCCAAAGCCAGCAAGGTGGCACCCAGCGCGCCGATGCCCGAGGCCTCGGTCGGCGTGGTCAGACCGGCGAAGATCGAACCCAGTACCGCAAGGATCAGCATCAGCGTCGGGATGACGGCGATCAGCACGTCCTTGACGGCGGCCCAATCGGGCGCCTTTGCACCCTCAGGCACAGGGGCCGCGTCGCGCTTCACCAGCGCGAGGATAAAGATATAGGTCAGGTACAGGCCGCCTATGATCACGCCCGGGAACACCGCCGCCATGAACAGGTCGCCGACTGAAAGCGCCATCTGGTCGGCCATGATCACCAGCATGATCGAGGGCGGGATCAGAATGCCCAGCGTCCCCGAGGCCGAAACCACGCCCGCCGCCAGCGTCGGCTGGTATTTCTGCTGCATCATCGACGGCAACGACAGCACGCCCAGAAGAACCACCGAGGCACCAATGATGCCGGTCGAGGCCGCCAGAATGATCCCGATCAGGGTCACAGTGATGGCCAGACCTCCGCGCACTGTCCCGAACAGACGCTGCATCGAGGACATCAGACGCTCGGCCACACCGGATTCGTCCAGCATAAGACCCATGAAGATGAACATCGGCAGGGCAACCAGAACCGCATTGGACATGGTCGCGTAAACCCGGTTCACAACCGCGCCCAGCGTCAGATAATCGAGACCGGTAAATGTGCTCTCAAGCCCGGTCCACAGCATCAGATCGTTGTCGAACAGATAGGCCAGACCACAATAGGAGACGCCAACACCGGCCAGAACCCAAGCGACCGGGTAGCCGGTGAAGAGCAGCGCGATGAAGGTCAGGAACATCGCGATGACCAGCTTTTCCTCGGTCGTTTCGACCAGGAACGTCAGGCCTACACAGACGGCGGCGAACACGGCGAGCACCAGAAGAATACGGCGCAGTGGCGCGCCTTCACGTTCCGAGGCCGGTCCGTACATCAACGCGTGCCCGTCGTGGATCAAGCGTGCCAACGCGGCCAGCGCCAACAGAACAAAGCTGATGGGAATGACCGCCTTGAAGGCCCAACGCGCAGGCAGGCCGGTGGGGCTGTCAGAGCGTTCGTTGACGCGAAGGCTTTCGTAGAAATAGTCATGGCCCTGATCGACCATCAGATAGATGAACGGGGTCAGCAGGGTCAGGATGCCGATCACCTCGATGATCCGCTGCGCGCGGCGTGACAGTTGCGTATGCAAGACGTCCACGCGCACATGGCTGTCGGTGATCAGAGCGTATGAGATGCCGATCATCGTGACGATCCCGTAGAAGTGCCACTGAATCTCGTCCAACTTGGGATAGTTCTGGCTGAACAGGTAACGCAGCGAGACCTGTGCAAAGATCGCGCCCATCAGCAGGACATTGGCCCACATGACCACATGACCCACCGCCTTGACCCCGGCATCGATCGCAACTGCGACTTTCTGGCGGTCGGTTTCGGGGTGTTCCAGGATGCCTTCATAGGCTTCGACCGGATCGTTGAGGTTGTTTTGGGTGGTCATGGTCATTCCTCGCTCAGCAACCCGGAATACGGGCAGTGAAAGGTTAGAAAGTCCGAAGATCAGGAAGCAGGAACCGGAGCGGCGGATCAGGCCGCCCCGGCAACGTCAGTGAGGGAGAGGTTACTGACGTGGGAGGAACGCGTTTGTCTTCCAGAGGTTATAGCCGTCACGGAACTCGTTCATATCGGCCAGAACCTGTGCAAAGAAGGCATCATTGGCGGCCTCTTCAGTGGCAACCTCTTCCCAGGTTGCGCGGAAGGTATCCAGCATCTCGGGCGACCACTGCTTGATGGTAACGCCGTTGTTTTCAACGTTGTCGATCAGGGCCGCGTGCTGAATGGCTTCGCCTTCGGCAAAGCTGTCTGCCATCGAAGCCTTGCAGGCGTTTTCGATGATTGCCTTGTGCTGATCGCTGGATTCATTCCAGACGTCCTTGTTGATCAGCAGTTCAAATACGGTCGCCTGCTGATGCCAGCCGGGGAAATAGTTGAATTTGACCAGTTTGTGAAAGCCCAGACGCGCGTCGATCGCAGGCATCGAAAACTCGGTCGCATCAATCGCGCCTTTTTCCAATGCAGGGAATATCTCGCCACCTGGCAACAAAGAGGTCGCCACACCCAGTTTCTGCATCACCTTGCCGCCCAGACCAAAGAAACGCATCTTCAGCCCGTTCAGGTCTTCGGGCGAGTTGATCTCGGACGCGAACCAGCCCGAGGTTTCCGGCGCGATGATGGCGCAAGGCAGAACTTTGACGTTGAAGCCGGCCTGATCATACATCTCCTGATACAGGGTCATGCCGTTGCCATAATACAGCCAAGCCATGTATTCGCCGGCCTCGGGGCCGAACGGCACGGCCGAGAACAGCGGCGCAGCCGGGATTTTACCGGCCCAGTAACCAGCCGTGGTGTAGCCCGAGTTGATCTTGCCGGTGGACACAGCGTCCAGAATTTCGAAGGGCGGCACCAGTTTTCCCGGCTCGTACACCTTCATCTTCAGCGTGCCACCGGACATCAGTTCCAGCTGATCAGCCACCCGAGGGATCGGTGAGCCCAGACCCGGCAACTCGGTTGAAAAGGCAATTGGTGTTTTCAGCAGCAACTTGTCCGCCGCAACCGCGGGTGCTGCCAGCAGGCTGGCGACCATGGCCAGGCTCGTCAGGGTCTTCTTCATGAAATCTCCTCCAAGGTTGGTCGGTTTTTTTTCCGATCATTGGCGCAGGCTCTTCCAGCGCCGCTCCGGTGGTAAACTAACTTTACCAGACCAAACCAGTCAATAACTTTATTTACCACTGGAGAAGTTTGAGTTTTGAGATCCGACCCCAAAAACTCCTGCAAAAACCCGGGATGACCGCCTTAAAGCCATGCTGATTTCTCAAAAACCGTTCACAAACAGATGTGTGCCTCATCCAAGGGAAGACCACCCTCGTGCTTGAAAATTGAACGGATATGGTTATGTTTGTTTACCAGTTATTCCGGGCTTTTTAGCGTCACACAGGGCAGCATCTCATGAACACCACGGCGATATTTGAACCGGTTGGACACGAATCGCTGGCCGATGCGGTGGTTTCACAAGTCGAGGACCTGATCGCGTCGGGCATCCTGAAACAGGGCCGGAAACTGCCCTCGGAGCGCGATCTGGCCGAGATGCTGCGCGTGTCACGCCCAAAACTGCGCGAGGCCCTTCAGGTGCTGGAAGAACGCGGTCTGGTCACAACGCAACACGGTGAAGGGACATTCGTCGCAGCCCTGACCGGACAAGCCATGATGCCCGCGCTTCTTGCTTTGTACGAACGCCATGAGCCGGCTTTTTTCGACTATCTGGAGTATCGCCGCGAACAGGAAGGTTTTGCCGCCCGCCTCGCCGCACGTCGTGCGACCAAGGCAGACAAGGAAAGGATTTCAGAAATCCTCCACGAAAACGAGCGGGCATGGCAGGAGCAGGATGCCAAGGCTTCGCAAGAAGCAGACTTTGCCCTGCATTCAGCGATTGTTGATGCCAGCCAGAACGCGACCCTGATCCACATGATGGCGTCGATCTACGAACTCACCCGCAAGGGCGTTTTCTACAATCGCGACTTCCTGCGCACGATCGATGGGACCGGCGAAAAGCTGTTGCAGCAACATCTCGAACTCGGCCGTGCAGTAATCGAAGGTGATGAGGAGCGGGCCGAAAAAGCGGCTACGGATCACATCGACTTTGTCGAAGAGTCCTTCAAACTCGGGATTGAACAGCGGCGACGCGAAGCCATGGCCGAAAAGCGCCGGATACTGTCGCGCTAATCGAATAGCCACTCACTTGTTCTTCAGGTTGCGACGCTGATGGAATGGTTCTGCTACCCGAGACATTGTTTTGGAGCTGGTCGGCCAGTTGGGTCGACATCAAGGGATTGACGTCAGATATCCTCTCCGGGCGCTTCCAGAAGGCCACCGGGTTCCAACAACGCCCGCTCTGACAGCCAGGGATTGAGTTCAAGCGCTGCGGACAGTGCTGTGCGCGCGTCTTCAAGACGTTTCAAACCCAGTAAAGACAATGCGCGTCCGCTGAGTGCGCCGATATGGTTTGGCGACATTTCGATCGTGACATTCAGGTCGCGCAGCGCCGCGTCAAAATCCTGCCTCAGGTAGTTTACAAAAGCCCGCTGATTGTAACCTTCGGCGTAACTCGGGCAATATTCGACAAGCTGGTTGAAGTCATCCAATGCGCCCGACAAGTCCCATGCCTCTCGTCGCGCCATTCCCCGGTCCAGCAGTGTCTGCGACCGAGCATCCGGCGCGTCTGTCCAGAGCTCCCACATTTGGTTCGAGATGACCCGGGCGTCGCTTTGCGATTGCGCTTTTTGGACCTGCTTGATCAGCGCATTCACCCCTTCAATATGATCCGGAGCAGTGGGGCATGTCTCGGCGATGGCCGAGCATGAACAAGCGATCATAAAAAAGGTTGCAGCAAGTGTTCGCATCACGAACCAAAAGTGGGCCATACTTCCGCCGGGTCAAGGCTGATATTCAAAACCACCCAGCATACCGGTTTCCTTCACGGCCTCCATCGCAACAAAAGTTGACGTATTGGCGACATGCGGCAGAGACGAAATCTTCTCGGCCAGAACACGGCGATACTCGGACATCGTTGCGGTGCGTATTTTCAAAAGATAGTCAAAATTGGACGCGATCATATGTGCCTGCTCGACCTCAGCGGTTTTGCGGACGGCTGCGTTGAACTCGGCCAGAGCCTTTTCGCGGGTATCGGTCAAACGCACCTCGACAAACGCAACATGATCCAGGCCCAGTCGGATCGGATCCAGCATCGCCCGATACCCCTGGATTACCCCGCTTGCCTCAAGCCGCTTGAGCCGCGCTTGAGTCGGAGATTTCGAAAGCCCGATCTCGCGCGCAAGGTCGGCCACCGAGATACGACCATCCTCGGCCAGAATTCTTAGAATCGACCGGTCGAACCGATCCAGATCAGGAAAGCTCATTTGCGCTGTCTTGTGCCAAATTTTCAGAACACTGACCTTCCAATAGCCAATAATCGGTCCGTTGTCCTGAATTTTCCGCATTATATTATCACAAAGACCGGAGGACATATGTCACACAGCCTGCGCACACTCATCGATAGCTCAACCTACGCCGATCAGTCGGCAGTTCTTGATACCCTGATCTTTCAGGCAAACCTGACAGACCCGGATCGCAGCGCCATCAGCACCGCCGCTGCGCAGCTTGTACGCGACATCCGGTCCAGTACTTCTCCGGGGTTGATGGAGGTATTTCTGGCCGAATATGGCCTGTCCACCGACGAAGGTATCGCCCTTATGTGTCTGGCTGAAGCGTTGTTGCGCGTGCCGGATGCCGACACAATTGATGCGCTGATCGAAGACAAGATCGCGCCATCCAATTGGGGCAAGCACCTGGGCCACTCTTCCTCGTCGCTGGTCAATGCCTCGACCTGGGCGCTGATGCTGACCGGCAAGGTGCTGGACGAGGGCAAGGCCTCCCCGGTCAGCGCCCTGCGCGGCGCCATCAAGCGGCTGGGTGAGCCGGTGATCCGCACCGCCGTCGGGCGCGCGATGAAGGAAATGGGCCGGCAGTTCGTTCTGGGCGAGACCATCCAGTCCGCCATGAAGCGCGCCGCGGGGATGGAGGCCAAGGGCTATACCTATTCCTACGACATGCTGGGCGAAGCGGCCCGGACCGAAGCGGACGCGGCGCGCTATCACCTGTCCTATTCCCGCGCCATCTCGGCCATTGCCGAGGCATGCATCCACAACGATATCCGCGCCAACCCCGGCATTTCGGTAAAACTGTCCGCCCTTCATCCCCGTTATGAACTGGCACAGGAACAGCGTGTGATGGACGAACTGGTGCCGCGACTGCGGGCGCTGGCTCTGCTGGCCAAGGCGGCCGGAATGGGCCTGAACGTCGATGCAGAAGAGGCGGATCGTTTGTCGCTGTCGTTGCAGGTGATAGAGGCGGTGATGTCCGACCCAGCCCTTGCCGGCTGGCACGGGTTTGGTATCGTGGTTCAGGCCTATGGCCCGCGTGCAGGTTTGGTACTGGATACGCTGTATGGCATGGCCGAACGTCACGATCGCCATATTATGGTGCGATTGGTCAAAGGAGCCTATTGGGATACGGAGATCAAACGCGCGCAGGTCGAAGGGGTGGATGGCTTTCCGGTCTTCACGCACAAGGCCGCGACCGACGTCTCTTATATCGCCACTGCACGCAAACTGCTGGGCATGACCGACCGGGTCTACCCGCAATTTGCCACGCACAACGCCCACACGGTCAGCGCCATCCTTCACATGGCCGAAGATCAACCGTTCGAGTTCCAGCGCCTGCACGGCATGGGCGAGACCTTGCATCAGATCGTGATGAACAAGCAGACCTCCCGTTGCCGCATTTATGCGCCGGTCGGGGCACATCGCGACTTGCTGGCTTATCTGGTTCGACGCTTGCTGGAGAACGGTGCAAACTCATCCTTCGTCAACCAGATTGTGGACGAGGATGTGCCACCGGAACAAGTCGCCGCCGATCCGTTTGTTGCGGTCCGGACCCCTCCGCCCGCACTGCCGACCGGACCGGAACTGTTCCAGCCTGAAAGGCCGAATTCCAAGGGTTTTGACCTGCATCACACACCAACACTGGATCAGATTGATGCGGCACGGGATCAGTTCCGCTCTCATCACTGGTATGCGCAACCATTGCTGGCCGACACGGCCAAACCCGAAGCGGATGAGCCGGTGATCAATCCGGCACGGCCTCAGGACAAGCCCGGCGCGGTGGCCGCGGCAAGTGCAGCGGACGTGGAGATGGCATTGGCTTCGGCCGACCCCTGGGACGCCCCTGCTGCCGAACGCGCCCGTGTCCTCAATGCCGCAGCCGATCTTTATGAAGCGCATTATGGCGAGTTGTTTGCGCTGCTGGCGCGTGAGGCCGGGAAGTCGCTGCCCGATGCGGTGGCGGAACTGCGCGAGGCGGTGGATTTCCTGCGTTACTATGCAGCCAACATCCCCGACGCCGATCCCGCGGGGGTTTTCACCTGTATCAGCCCGTGGAACTTCCCGCTGGCGATTTTCACCGGTCAAATTTCGGCCGCGCTGGCCACCGGAAACGCGGTTCTGGCCGCCCCTGCGCCGCAGACTCCCTTGATTGCACATCGCGCCATTCAATTGCTGCATGAGGCGGGCGTACCACGCGATGTGCTGCAATTGCTGCCGGGTGGGCCAGTCGTAGGTGCCGCGCTGACCTCGGATGCGCGCGTGTCAGGTGTAGCCTTCACCGGGTCGACGGCAACCGCTCTGAAGATTCGGGCGGCGATGGCGGAGTCCATGCGCCCCGGCACGCCGCTTATCGCGGAAACTGGTGGTCTGAACGCCATGATCGTCGACAGCACCGCCCTTCCCGAACAGGCCGTGCAATCGATCATCGAAAGCGCCTTTCAGTCGGCGGGCCAGCGCTGTTCCGCGCTGCGGTGTCTGTATCTGCAGGAGGATATCGCCGACGACGTTCTGACCATGCTCAAAGGGGCGATAGATGCGCTGAGTGTTGCAGATCCGTGGCTGATCTCGACGGATTGCGGCCCGGTCATCGACGCGCAAGCCCGACAGGGCATCGCCGAACATGTGACCAGGGCGCGCCACGAAGGGCGGGTGCTGAAGGAGCTTCCGTTGCCGCCCGAAGGCATCTTTGTTGCACCGACACTGATCGAGATCCCCGGCATCGCCGCGCTGGAACGCGAGGTGTTCGGCCCGGTGCTGCACGTCGCCCGGTTCAAGTCGCAAGAGATCGACAAGATCATCGCCGATATCAACGCCACCGGATACGGCCTGACCTTCGGCCTGCACACCCGCATCGACGACCGCGTGCAGCATGTGACCGAGGCGATCCATGCGGGCAACATCTATGTGAACCGCAACCAGATCGGCGCCATCGTCGGCTCGCAGCCCTTCGGCGGCGAAGGATTGTCAGGCACCGGCCCCAAGGCGGGCGGACCGAACTACATGATCCGGTTCTGTGCGCCCGACCGTAAAAGCACGGCGGATACCTGGGACGCCGTGGCTAATCTGCCTGCTGCGCAAGGTCAACCTGCGCCGGTAAAAACCCGATCCCTGCCCGGCCCGACCGGTGAATCGAACCGCCTGAGCGAGTATCCCCGTCCGCCCCTTCTGTGCATGGGGCCCGGAGAAGCCGCAGCGCGCGCGCAGGCCGATGCTGTATGTGCGCTGGGTGGCACCGCCATTCAGGCGACCGGGATGCTTGACCTGCACAGGTTGGAAAACCTGACCGGCATTTCGGGCGTGTTGTGGTGGGGAGATGACGAAACAGCGCGGCAGATCGAACAGCATCTCGCGCGCCGCGACGGCCCGATTCTGCCGCTTATCCCCGGCAAGCCCGACTGCGCGCGTGTTCTGGGTGAACGCCATGTCTGCGTCGACACGACCGCAGCGGGCGGAAACGCTGCATTGTTGGGAGGTGCGGCATAAGCTTGCCTTGACGCTGGGCGCACAAAAGCCCAGCGTCACACCATGTTTCCGATCCGTGACCACAACCCTTCGGGGCGTACGCCTTATGTTGTCTATGCCTTGCTGGCGGCCAACATCCTGATCTTCCTCAGCTATGTGGGGATTTTGGGTGACGGGCCGCGGATAAACAGGCTGTTCCTCGACTACGCCATCATCCCGGCGCGGGTCAGCGACGGGTTCGGGCTGGAAACCCTCGTGACATCCATGTTCCTGCACGGAGGGTGGATGCACCTTGCCGGAAACATGCTGTTTCTGTGGATCTTCGGTGACAACCTGGAAGACGAGATGGGCCATCTGCCATTCCTGCTGTTCTATCTGGCAGCCGGGATTGGCGCGGGCCTGATTCACATCATCACCGGGCCGGACTCTCAGGTCCCCACAGTTGGGGCCTCGGGCGCGATTGCTGGCATTATGGGCGGGTATCTGCTGCTGTTCCCGAAAGCACGGGTGGATGTCCTGCTGATCCTGATCGTCTATTTCAGGATCTTTACCATTCCCGCCTTCATCATGCTGGGCGTCTGGCTGGCGATACAGTTCTTTGGCAGCGTCACCAGCAACCCGGACGAAGGCGGCATCGCCTATTGGGCCCATACCGGGGGGTTTGCCGTTGGCCTGATCCTGTGCGTACCGCTGTGGCTGAGACGCGGCGGAATTCAGTTCTGGGATCGCACCCATGGACATCCGCCCCACCCGGAGGCGAAGTACAAGCTGTCCCAATCCCGCATTCCGCGCGTTCCGCGTCGTTAAGGCCGGTCCAAAGGGCGTCTAGCCCCGGATCACCTTGGCGAACTGATCGAAGATCGGTTCGTTCGAACAGATCACCTCACCATCTTCCAGCACATTGCCTTCAGGGTTCAACGCCTGCACGAAACCACCAGCTTCTTTGATGATGATGACACCGGCAGCCAGATCCCACGCATTCAGGCGGCGTTCCCAAAAGCCCTCATACCGGCCGGCAGCCACATATGCCATGTCGAGCGCGGCAGCACCCCAACGACGGACACCGGCGCAGGCCGGCATCAGGCGCGCCAGATCCTGCAGGGTTGCTGGCAGGTCCGAACGACCACCAAAGGGCAGACCTGTCGCGAAGACCGATTCAATCATGCGGTGACGGCTCGACACGCGCATACGAGTGTCGTTCATCCAGGCCCCCTCACCTTTTTCAGCAAAGAACATCTCATCCTTGGCGGCGTCATAGACCACGCCGGCAACGATCTTGCCCTTGTGTTCCAGAGCTATGGAAATCGCCCAATGCGGCAGGCCGTGCAGGAAATTGGTGGTGCCGTCCAGCGGATCGACGATCCAGCGGCGGGTTGGGTCTTCGCCGTCAACGGCACCGCCCTCTTCGGCCAGCCAGCCATAGGTCGGTCGTGCGCCCAACAACTCTTCTTTCAGGATGGCTTCAGCGGCGATATCTGCCTTCGAGACAAAATCACCGGCACCTTTCATCGACACCTGCAGATTCTCGACTTCACGGAAATCCTTGACCAAAGAACGCCCCGCCTTGCGCGCGGCCTTGATCATGATGTTGAGATTTGCACTGCCAACCATTGTCAAAAGGCTCCTGTCCGGTCAAACCGCGCGTATACTGCCGCAATGCGCCATTGCCAAGAGGAATGATGCGCATAACAGACCCGCAGGAAACGCCGTTACTGGGATTGCAGCTTGCGCGCCTCTTCCCGGGCCAGTTTCACCAGTTCCTGAACAAAGGGCTTCTCCAGATCTTCCGACCGGACAGCTGCGTAGAGACGCCGTGTAATGCCCTCTTTCGTCAGCGGTCGGGTGACGTAGTCCGAGTTGTATTTGACCTCGCGCACGACCCAATCCGGCAGAACCGAAATCCCGCGATTTGAGGCCACCAGAAGCAAAATGACGGCGGTCAGTTCAACCTGCCGGATCGTTGCCGGTTCAATCCGTGCAGGGATCAGCAACTGGCTGAACACATCCAGACGCGTGCGTTCGACCGGATAGGTGATCAGAGTCTGACCCCGAAAGTCCTCGGCCTCGACATAGTCTTTTTTGGCCAACGGATGGGTCGAAGCCGCTACAAAGACTGCGTTGTAATCAAAAAGCTCCACAAACTCGACACCCGGCAAGTCTTCGGGATCGGATGAGACCACCAGATCGACCTCTTCCTTCTGCAAGGCTGGCAGGGCGTCGAAAGCCAGGCCAGGACGAATATCGACATCCACATCGCTCCAAGACTTCCTGAAGGCCTCAAGAACAGGAAACAACCATTCGAAACAGGCATGGCATTCGATGGCAATATGCATCCGCCCCGTGCGCCCGTCCCGCAGCGATGAAAACTCACTCTGCGCGGCCTCGACCTGAGGAAGGATTTGCTCGGCCAGTCTCAAAAGGCGGAATCCGGCGGCTGACAGTTTCATTGGCTTTGAGCGACGCAGAAACAGTTCAACTCCCGCCTGATCTTCCAACCCTTTGATTTGATGACTTAATGCGGACTGGGTGATATTCAGCTGATCCGCAGCACGGGCCAGCCCGCCGCATTCGTGGATTGCCTTTATCGTACGCAGGTGCCGGAATTCAATATGCATTTCAAACAGCATTCATGTTATTGATGAGCAATATGAGTTTGTTTCACATTGCCCGTCATGGCACAAGGGGCTCAGTTGATCCAGTGAGGCCACAATGTCCAATCCTGAAATTTCCTTCGAGTTCTTTCCCCCCAAAACTCTGGAAGCCTCTTTCCGCCTTTGGGATACGGTTCAGACATTGGCCCCCTTGGATCCCCGCTTCGTTTCTGTCACCTACGGCGCTGGCGGCACAACGCGTGAACTGACACGTGACGCGGTTTCAACCCTGCACAAGTCATCGGGCCTGAACGTGGCCGCTCATCTGACCTGCGTCGATACTTCGCGGCAGGAAACCCTGGAGATCGCAGACGCCTTCGCACGCGCTGGGGTGCAAGATATCGTCGCCCTGCGCGGCGATCCGCCAAAGGGTCAGGACAAGTTTGTGCCGCACCCGGACGGGTTTTCCAGTTCGGTTGAGCTGATAGAAGCACTGGCCGAAACCGAAATGTTCAGCATCCGTGTCGGGGCCTATCCTGACACCCACCCCGAAGCCGCAGACATGGCTGCGGATGTGGACTGGTTGAAAGCCAAACTGGACGCTGGCGCAGACGAAGCGCTGACGCAGTTCTTCTTCGAAGCCGAGACCTTTTTCCGGTTCCGTGACGCATGCGCCAAGGCCGGGATCGACAAACCGATCGTGCCGGGCATCCTGCCGATCGAGAACTGGTCGGGTGCCCGCAATTTTGCAAAACGCTGTGGCACGCATATTCCGGAGTGGGTCGAACAGGCCTTTGAAAAAGCGGTGCGCGACGAGCGCGAGGATCTGCTGGCCACGGCAATCTGCACTGAACTGTGTTCGGACCTGATCGAAGGCGGCGTGGACAAGCTGCATTTCTATACCCTGAACCGCCCCGAACTGACACGCGATGTCTGCTTTGCGCTGGGCATTTCACCACGGGTCGAACTGGAAAACGTCGCCTAAAACCCAAAAACCCCAAAGATTCGCCCGGGTTACGTTTGCCCCGGGCGTTTTGACGTCTCGGAATGTGTGAACTGTTTCACAATCGCGCGCGCTGAACGCCGCCTTTACGGAACAATTGAATCTCCGCATCGTGATTGTCGTCGCAAGCCCTGCAAATCAGCCTCGAAATTTGACAAAACCACGACCCTGGCGACACTGGAAGAGTGTAGTTTGTAAAGAGTGTTTTGAGTATGGAACCTGTCGATAAAGTGCGGGCACGCACGAACGCGCTGGCAGATCTGGGTTTAACCCCCTGCGCCAATTCCAGTGAAATCAGAGAGGCTTGGCGGCAGATCGCCTTTCATTCGCATCCTGATCACAAGGACGGTGACAGTTCCGGGTTCTCGCGCGCCAAAGCGGCCTATGATTTTCTGCGCAAGGAAGGGTTGGCAACAAAAGCTGGTGCCAGTTCCGGTTCTCCGCAGCCGCGTCGACCCCGTTTGAAAAAACGCATCATCGAACTTCCGCAGGAAGACATCGCCGCCTGCAAGGCGATGCTGAACCCCCACCAGGTGCTGCCGCATATGCACAATGAGAGGGATGTCGAGGAAATGCCTGATGCAAGTGTCTCGGACCACGTTCCTGATGCGGTCGGGTGTTACGGGCGGCATTTGACCTATTTTGTAACCACGCCCGTGCATCATGGAGCAAATCGCGTCGCCTTGCCAACGACTGTCCTGAGCAGCACACGCCACACCGACGCTGAAATTCTGAGCTTTCAGTCCAAAGATACCGGTGCGGGGGAAGTCATCATCCCCGATACAATCCGCGAACGCAAGTTTCCAGGGGCCAAGAGTGTGCGGATCAGATTTGATGCTGATCAGGATATTCGGGATCAATTCTGGCTTGCGGGGTAAGGGCCTGAGCCCGGCTGAACCAGCCGGGCACTGATATTGTGTCGCCGGATCAGTTTGAAACCGGGCCTTCGGAGGTGAATTTCGGGATCACGTTGGTTGAGGCGTCGCTCGGTTCGATACCGGGCCAATTTCCTTCGGCAAGATTGATATTGCCCGGAATGTCTTCCTCAAAAAATCCCACAACCACGTCGGTGATGTTGAGATACAGCTTGTCATCCACGATCCGCCACAGGTTCGGGTTTGCCGGAACCTTGCCGCCGCGCGACACGCCGTAAGCGCAGTGTCCATCATATTGCGGCGCATAATATGCAGGGTTTTCCAAGAACTTGGCGCGGTTTTCCTCGGTCGCAAAAGCCCAGGTTGCACCGTTGTACTCTGCGGTGATGTCGGCTTTTCCGCGCACACCTTCGTGCTGCGGCTGGCCAACCGGCACCTGATCCAGACTGCGATAGGCAACGACGTCATATCCCGAGACAGCAAAACCTGTGCCGTCAACATATTGAGGTCCGGCAAAAGCCGGAACCGCCAGAACTATGGCCGCAGCGAGGGTCAATGCAAAGCGTTTCATGTGGTCCATCCTTTTCGGGTCAACTATGTCCGTGATGCCGTGCTGGCAGGTCTGTCAGGACAATATGCGATTCCCGTGCGGTGCGTAGTCCCCCTAACGCCGCTGTGACCTGGCACGAGAAAACGTGAGAGTTTGGCTGCGGAATGTTACAGAATAAGCCGGTCGCACCGGGTTGGACTCGGCGGTTTGCAATATTAGCTGTAAGGCAGTCCTGATATAGGCAAGAAAGGCAAGAGATGAGCGACCAATCCTCGTACACCCCACCAGCAGTCTGGACCTGGGACAGTAAAAGTGGCGGACAATTCGCCAACATCAACCGACCGATTGCCGGTGCCACTCATGACAAGGACCTGCCGGTCGGACAGCATCCCCTTCAGTTGTACTCGCTCGCCACGCCCAATGGCGTGAAAGTCACGGTAATGCTGGAAGAGCTGCTGGCACTTGGTCATGAAGGTGCCGAATACAATGCCTGGCTGATCAACATCGGAGAAGGCGATCAATTCAGCTCGGGCTTTGTCGAGGCCAACCCGAACTCGAAAATCCCCGCGCTTTGGGATCGGTCGGGTGACAAACCTGTCCGTGTTTTTGAAAGCGCCTCGATCCTGTTCCATTTGGCTGAGAAATTCGGCGCGTTCCTGCCCGCGTCTGGCCCGGAGCGGACCGAGGTGATGAACTGGGTTTTCTGGCAGATGGGCAGCGCGCCTTACCTGGGCGGTGGCTTCGGGCATTTCTACGCCTACGCACCAGAGAAATGGGAATACCCGATCAACCGTTTCGCCATGGAGACCAAGCGCCAACTGGATGTTCTGGATCGTGAACTGGCGGATAAGACCTTCATCGCGGGTGAAAACTATTCGATCGCCGACATGGCGATTTGGCCATGGTATGGTCAGTTGGTTCTGGGCCGCCTTTATAGCGCGGCAGAGTTCTTGGACGTGGATTCCTACAAGAACGTCATGCGATGGGCCAAGGCGATCGACGCGCGCCCTGCGGTTCAGCGTGGCCGCATGGTCAACCGCGCCTTTGGCGAACCGCACACCCAGCTTCACGAACGCCACGACGCCAGCGACTTCGAAACCCGCACGCAGGACAAATTGGAAGCAGCCGCGGAATAAACAAGCCCCAATGCAACAACACGCGGTGCAGCTTGCGCCGCGTGTTTGCGTTTGGATGATTATTTCAGAATGGGTGGGTTGTCCGGGTTGCTGCCGGGGGTTTCACGGACCGTTTCGGCAATTTGAGACTGAGGCAGATCAAACCGAAGCCCCACCTTGGCCAACAGCGCAGCGGCGGCCTCGCTTGCGGTGAAAAAACCGACATCCATCGCGCCTGCCTCGATCCCGGAAAAGGTCAGCGCCTCGGACGCGGCCTTGGCCAAAGCGGGCTCGGCCCCCTCGATCGCATCGACAAATCCCAACAGATGGCTCTGCGCGCCCGATTTGGACTTGGTGGCGACCAGATAAGCCGCGCTGGCAAGTCCGCCTGTCGTCGCCAGTTTCGCATCCAACGCGGTCAGCAGGTTCTGCGGCAGGCCGGCAGGGGGCAAAAACTCGGAAAGTTCTTCCTCAACCTCTTGCGGGCTGTGTTGCAATGTCTCGGCCAGCCAACCCAAAGCTTCTGCCGGAACAAGCATGGAAGATGGCGCCGTCTCCAGATTCAGACCAAGCCCGATGCCCTGCCCCGACAGCATCCCCGACAGCGCACGCCCCGACAACGCCACATAAGGCACGGGCTGCCCGGCAAACTGCGCCAGCCGGTCCTCACGGTCAAAGGCCAGAACAAAGCGCCCGTCAGCCACATCGAACAATTCGGGCGAGATATTCTCGTCCCGTGCTTCTTCAGTCAGCATCAGAAACAGCTCGCTGTCCGCGAGCCGTTCAAAGAAACGCAGCCGGGCGGCATCATTTTGCGGGTCCGCCTGCATCGCTGCATGCGCGGTGTCCAGCGCCGTGGAGTCAGTCATTCAGCACCTCTTGGACCCGTGCACGCAAAACAGGCAGCAATTCAGCCTCGAACCACGGGTTTTTCTTCAACCATGCCGTATTGCGCCAGGACGGGTGAGGCAAGGCAAAGACCCGCGGCGCATGGTCCCGCCAGTTGCGAACGGTGTCCGTCACCGACCCGCGCACGCCAAGATGAAACTTGTGCGCATGACCTCCGACCAACACGGTCAGCGGCACACGCCCCAGTTCCTGCATCACCCGGTCATGCCAGGTCTTGCGGCAAATCGCAGGTGGAGGAAGATCAGCATTGCGCGCATCATATCCCGGAAAGCAGAACGCCATCGGTACGATCGAAACGCGGTCGCGATCGTAAAACACCGTCTCATCAATCCCCAGCCAGTGCCGCAGCCTGTCGCCTGACGGGTCGGTAAAGGGCCGCCCCGACTCGTGCACACGGGCGCCCGGTGCCTGCCCGGCGACAAGGATTGGCGTTCCGGGGCGGAACCAGACCACCGGACGCGGCTCGTGTGCCGTTTCTGTTTGCGCGAACCTGTCAGCACACAAGCGGCAGGCGCGGATCCCCTGACGTAAAGCGTTCATCTGATCGTGAAGGCCCTGCCCATCCAGACTGTTGTTGGTCGATAAAACAGATAGTATCGACCGGACGCAGCACCAAGTGAATGGAATTTCTTGCTGCAACTGACCAGACATTCATGCGCATTACCGGGACGCATTGATCATTTGTTTCATAATTCGACATAATGTAGCCAACATGGGTCGGTAAAAAAAACCTTTCTGGCCGCCCGCAAGTGCGACAACACGACCAAAACGAGCAGCAGACCGCGAATGCTAGAGTTCGACAACGTCAGCAAATCCTTCTGGACCGGAACGCGCCGCAAGGTGATTCTGGATCGGGTCTCATTTCGGGTCGAACTGGGCACCTCGCTGGGTGTTCTGGCCCCGAACGGAACCGGGAAAACCACGTTGATCAACATGATGGCAGGTCTGGAAAAACCCGACGAAGGCGTGATCCGTCGCGAATGCCGCGTTTCCTTTCCCATGGGGTTCACCGGTGGCGTGTCGGGGAAACTGTCAGCGCTTGAGAACGCACGTTACATCGCTAAAATCTACGGTATGGACCCCGACTATATCGAGGCCTATTGCAAATGGCTCTGCGGCTTGGGCGAATATTTCGACCAGCCCCTCGCTACGTATTCCTCTGGGATGAGAGCGCGTTTTACCTTTTCTTTGATGCTGGCGTTGGACTTTGACATGTACCTCATCGACGAAGGGATGCCGGCGACAACAGATGTCGAATTCAACGAAAAGGCAGGGTCGATCCTGAAGGAAAGGTTGCGCACAACGACTTTGGTGATCGTATCGCACAGCCCGTCCGTGTTAGAGAAATTCGCCCGGAAAGCGGCCGTACTTCTGGACGGGCAATTGTATATGTTTGACTCCTTGGAAGAGGCGAAGCAGCTGTATGACTACGAAACCCAAGGTTAGAAAATATAACTGGCGCCACAAACGCCAGACTGAAAGTTCGGCTGAGGCGAGGTCGGACGCAATTTCGCGTATTCGCAACGCGACGCATGACCCTGCCGCCGCAGGCGTGGCGCAGCCGGGGACGCAGCTGGATGACATCAAGCGCGAAGGCCTGACGGGCCGTCAATTGCGTATCGCACGACGCTTGGCGCAAAAACACAATCTGGCTGCCACATCCGACTATGACGCGGTGCGGTTGTTGCGCAAAAAGGGCGTAGATCCCTTCCAGCGCACCAATCTTCTTGACCTTGCTGCCGCAAAACCATCGAACGGGGGTGACAAACCCAAGGACAAGATCAACGTTCAACTGCCGCAGGCCATGGGTGCCGAGAAAACAAACCTGCCCGGGCCCGAGCTCAGCCCGGCCGAACGGCGCAATTTCGAAATCGGCCAAATCCAAAAAGACATCGCCCGTCGCCGCAGGCGTAAATTGTTTGGACTGTTTGCGCGCTTGGCAGTCTTTGTATTCCTGCCGACCTTCATTGTCGGGTTCTATTTCTACCGCATCGCCACTCCGATGTATGCGAGCGATTCCGAATTCCTGATCCTGCAAGCTGATGGCGGGCCCGGCAATATCGGCGGTCTGCTTGCCGGCACGCAATTCGCCACCACGCAGGACTCGATCTCGGTTCAGTCCTTCCTGGAATCGAAAGAAGCTTTGCTGTTGCTGGATCGGGATGCCGGGTTTTCCGATGTCTTCAAACAGGAATGGATCGACCCGATTCAGAGACTGGCCCCGGACGCCACGCTTGAAGACGCCTACAAGCTGTTCAAACGCATGATCACCATCGGCTATGACCCGACCGAAGGGGTCATTCGGATGGAAGTTGCTGCCCCCGATGCCCAGACGTCGACCGAGTTTGCCGAACGTCTGATCTCTTATGCAGAAGACAGGGTGAACGCCTTGTCCGGGAAAAAACGTGAAGACCAGATGCGCGACGCACTGCAAAGCTTCGAAGCGGCGCAGGAAGCGCGCAGACAAGCTCAGGAAGAATTGATCGAGCTTCAGCTTCAGGGCGCGGTTCTTGACCCCGAAAACGTCATTGCCAGCCTGCGCGCCCGCATCAACGAAATCGAAATTCTGGTTCAGGACAAAGAACTTGAACTCGCGGCGCTTCAGGACAACCTGCGTCCGAACAAAGCAAAGGTTGATGGCGTCAGAGCAGATATCGCCCGTCTGGAGAAGGTTCTGAAAGACCTGAATGCCGAGATGCAGGATGCCTCGGACGGCGAAAACTCGCTGGCGCGGTTGAGCGTGCGCATCCAGATCGCGCAGGCGGACTTGGCGGCGCGGGACATGATGCTGCAAACGGCAATGCAGCAAATGGAATCGACCCGGTCCGAAGCCAACCGGCAGGTGCGCTATCTGACCGTCTCGGTAAACCCGGTTCCCAGTCAGGAACCCAGCTATCCGCGCAAGTTCGAAAATACGATTTTGGCATTTCTGTTGTTTGCTGGTATCTACCTCATGATCTCGCTTACAGCGTCGGTCCTTCGTGAACAGGTATCCTCATAAGACTCATGAAACATGTAAAAATCTCCGACCTGACAGTCGGCAACGACCTTCCGCTGACCATCATTGCAGGCCCGTGTCAGCTTGAATCCGCAGACCACGCGCAAATGATTGCGGGCAAGATGAAAGAAGCCTGTGACGCCGCCGGGGCGCAATACGTTTTCAAGGCGTCTTATGACAAGGCAAACCGGACCTCTCTGTCAGGCAAGCGCGGAATGGGAATCGATGTGGGGCTGCAAGTGCTTGACGGCATCCGCAAGACGATGGGCATCCCGGTTCTGACCGATGTTCATACCGAAGCACAATGTGCCATCGCCTCCGAAGCGGTGGATGTTCTGCAAATCCCCGCTTTCTTGTGCCGTCAGACTGATATGCTGCTGGCGGCAGGCAACACCGGGAAAGCGGTAAATGTAAAAAAGGGGCAATTCCTTGCACCCTGGGAAATGACCAATATCGTCGACAAAGTTGAAAGCACCGGAAACGAGAACATCCTGCTGACAGAGCGTGGCACCTCATTTGGCTACAACACGCTGGTTGCCGACATGCGCGCGCTGCCTCAAATGGCGAAAACCGGGTATCCGGTCGTGATGGACGCCACCCATTCCGTGCAACAACCCGGCGGCAAAGGCGGGTCTTCGGGCGGGCAGCGCGAATTTGCGCCAGTGATGGCTCGCGCCGCCGTTTCTCTGGGTGTTGGGGCTGTGTTCATTGAAACCCATCAGGATCCGGACTCCGCCCCATCGGACGGGCCAAATATGATCCCGCTCGACCAGATGCCCCAACTTGTTGACACATTGATGCGATTTGATGCGCTGGCTAAAGCAAACCCTATTCAAATTTAACGATTGAGACTTGTTATGACCAAACCCCTTCCCGAGGTGACACCCAACAGCTGGAGCTTTCTGCGCGACGCAATGATCAAGCCCACCGGGTTCCGTGAATACGACGCCCGCTGGAAATACCCCGAAGAGATCAACCTGCCAGGCATGACCGCGCTTGGACTGGGGCTTGGCACGCAGATGCGCAGGCGCGGCATTGAGCCCGTGATCGCCGTTGGCAACGACTATCGCGATTACTCGCTGGCGATAAAAAACGCATTGATGCTGGGCCTGATGCAGGCCGGTATCCGTGTGAAAGACATTGGCCCTGCACTCAGCCCCATGGCTTATTTCGCGCAGTTTCATCTGGACGTGCCTGCCGTGGCGATGGTCACAGCCAGCCACAATCCCAACGGCTGGACCGGTGTAAAGATGGGTTTTGAGCGCCCTCTGACCCATGGCCCTGATGAGATGTCGGAACTGCGTGACATCGTTCTGAACGGCGAGGGACTGCCACACGAAGGCGGATCATACGAGTTCGTTGAGGGGATAAAAGAAGCCTATATCGACGACCTGGTGGGCGATTTCAAAATGTCCCGCCCGCTGAAAGTGGTCTGCGCAACGGGCAACGGCACAGCATCGGCCTTTGCGCCCGAGATTTTCGAACGGATCGGGGTTGAGGTTGTGCCCAGCCATAACCGTCTGGACTATACCTTCCCCAACTACAACCCGAACCCTGAGGCCATGGAAATGCTGCACGACATGGCCGCCATGGTGAAGTCCAGCGGTGCCGATATGGCGCTTGGGTTTGACGGTGACGGTGATCGTTGTGGTGTTGTCGATGACGAGGGTGAAGAGATCTTTGCCGACAAGGTCGGCGTCATCATGGCGCGTGATCTGGCCAAGCTGTATCCCGGATCGACCTTTGTCGCGGATGTGAAATCCACCGGTCTGTTCGCCAGCGATCCCGAATTGCAGGCCCTGGGCGTCAAAGCCGATTACTGGAAGACCGGCCACAGCCACATGAAGCGTCGGGTCAAGGAAATTGGCGCACTGGCCGGGTTCGAAAAGTCAGGCCACTACTTTTTGGCCGAACCGGTCGGGCGTGGGTACGACTGCGGGATGCGTGTCGCAGTCGAGATCTGCAAACTGATGGACCGCAACCCGGATCAGAGCATGTCGGACCTGCGCAAGGCTTTGCCCAAGACATGGTCCACACCCACGATGTCGCCCTATGCAGCCGATACCGAGAAATACGATATGCTTCAGCGACTGGTCAAAAAACTGGTTGAGAAGGGCAACGCCGGTGAGACATTCGCGGGTCGCGCAATTAAAGAAGTGGTTACGGTAAACGGCGCACGTGTGATTCTGGACAACGGCAGCTGGGGTCTGGTGCGGGCTTCATCCAATACCCCCAATCTGGTCGTTGTCTGTGAAAGCAGCGAAAGCGAGGCTGAGATGCGCGCCATCTTCGCGGACATCGATGCCGTCATCCGCACCGAGCCCGGAGTCGGCGATTACGACCAAACCATCTGAAAACAACCGCTTGGGGCATATCCCAATGCCCCAAGCACCTTAGCTGTTCAATCCCCGCCAAACAGTTTGAGCAGACCTTTCTTGGCCTCTTCTTCAAGCTTGTCCTTGATTGCATCTTCGATCTGATCACTATCCGTGATCGTCGTGTCCAATTCGTTGCCGACCTTTTCAAAAACCTTCTGTTTGGCGTCGTCTTCCAGTTCCTTGACCTTCACATCCGCAGCCGCCTCGATCACCTTGGTCAGGTCCGGCTTGATCGACGGGTCGCTCCAGGGACCCACGATGCGAACGGGGACCGATATCCCCTGCCCGGAATTGGCACGCAACGCCACTGGCGTGAACAGGTAGTCGATATTGCGCCCCCCCAGATCCACGGCACCGGTGCCATCTGCGCGAAAATTCTTCAGTGACATGAGCAGATCGTTGTTCGTCAACACGCCCTGATCGATGATGAAACTGGCCGTCGTGCTGTTGAACACAGTGGTTCCGCCTGATCCGGTGCCCTGCCCCATCAACAGGTCCAGATCGAGCCCGGAAATCACTCCGGGACCAACATCTAGGTTTCCCTTGCCGCTGAGGGACCGCATGATCTGATCCTCGGACTGACCAACGCCCAGAAACTCAAACGCGCCGGCAGCGGTTCCCGACAGGCGCTCAACACCGGCCATTGTGGTCAGCGCTTGTTTCAGGTCGATCCCGGTCGCGGTCACAGTACCGCCGACAGACAGGCCGTTGCGATTGTTGGCAACCACCTGACCCTTCAGTTGCCCCGAAAACAGCGTGGCCGGATGCATTTCAAGAACGGCCCGCGACCGGTCCAGCGACAGGGTCAGGTCGCTTTTTCCGAACGTCATTCCGGGCACGGCGATCGAGTTGGCTGTCAGGCGAATCTTACCGTTCGCCAGTGCCAGAGCGGACGCGTCGATAGGGTCCTTCGACCACCCCTCAGTTGCAGGAGCGTTTGCCTGAGACGTGCTGCTTGGAGCAGAACCCGTTTCGGAAATCCGCGACAGATCCAGATCACCGGCATCCAGACGAGCCACGATCCGTGGCGGGTCCGAGATGGTGACATCCGCCTCACCTACAAACCGGTTGTCATCCAATTGCGCAGTCATGTTCCGCATGGAAATCCGCCCATCCTGCGTATATGTCATCTGCGCGGAAATGTCGGCGACTTTGCCCAATCCAGGCGGTACAGTCGTGCCAGCCTGACCGAAGGCGGCAAGCAACCTTTCGGTGTCCCGCGTCACGACCTTGATGGTTCCATCCATTTCACCCGTAAGATTGACGCGTCCTTCAAATCCGATCTCGCCGCCCGGAGCCGTCAAAGCCAGTTCCAGATCAGTCACTGACCCGGCCGCAAAAGCCGGTAAATCCGGGATTTTCAGATCAACCTGAACCGCCCCTCCGGGCACCGGCATGGCCGCCTTCATCACCATCGCGGCCGTGACCTCGGGCCAACTTGCAGATAGCGTCACGTCCGAGAAATCCATCTGTGAGACGCCATTTTCCACGTAAATCAACCGTGCATTTGTCAGCTCCAGCTGATCCAGAGTGACTTGCCCCGATGGTTCAGCTGGCGTGGAGCCCCCGGTCGTGGCCGCAGTTGCCTCGGTTGTCGGGGCGCTCAACTCCCAATTGCCGCGCCCATCTGATCGTTCCAACCGCAACACGGGATTGTCTGCAAAAACACGTTTGATTCGCAGATCCCCGTTCAACAGCCCGGCAGCGTCCACCCCGACGGCAAGGCTATCCGCGCTGAGCATCGGCTCCGGTCCGGCCCAGCTTGCATTGCCGAAACGCACCGGCCCGGTCTCCATCCCCACCACCGGCCAGAAGGATATGCGCACATCGCCGGTCAGTGTCAGATCCCTCCCGGTCTGGGCCTTGACCTGCTCGGTCAGAATCGCGGCAAGCTTCTCCCCCGGCATCAGCAACAGCGCGCCGATAATCAGCGCGACCACGGCCACAACAATAAACAGGATGCGCATCAGCCATTTCATATTCTGCTCTCCGCCTTTTGGCTTGTCATTGCCGTGATCATTCAAATCACACGTCACATTTGCAAGGGGAAGCTTTCCCCACTATATGCCGCGCATGACGACGAACCCGCCAAACCTCCGCCCCGACCTGGCGCCTGCTGCCCGGATCACCGAGACGCCCCAATCAAACCAGCCGACCATCGGTATGGTGTCCTTGGGATGCCCAAAGGCGTTGGTCGACAGTGAACGCATTCTGACCCGGCTGCGTGCCGAAGGGTACGGCATTTCGCCAGATTATGCCGGGGCCGAAGCCGTCATTGTGAACACCTGCGGGTTCCTTGACAGCGCCAAGGCGGAATCGCTGGACGCTATCGGAGAGGCGCTGGTGGAAAACGGCAAGGTCATCGTGACCGGCTGTCTGGGCGCAGAACCAGATTACATTCGCAAACATCACCCCCGCATCATGGCTGTCACCGGCCCGCACCAATACGAGCAGGTTCTGGATGCGGTGCACGCCGCCGTGCCACCCGATCCTGATCCGTTCGTGGACCTGCTACCCGCCAGCAGCGTGCAACTGACCCCGCGCCATTACAGTTATCTGAAAATCTCTGAGGGCTGTAACCACAAGTGCAGGTTCTGCATCATCCCTGACATGCGCGGAAAGCTGGCCAGCCGCCCCGCGCATGCGGTTCTGCGCGAGGCGGAAAAGCTGGTCGACAATGGCGTGCGTGAATTGCTGGTGATTTCGCAGGACACCTCGGCCTACGGGCTGGACCGAAAATACGATGTGAACCCTTGGAAAGACGGTGAAGTACGCAGCCATATCACCGATCTGGCGCGTGAACTGGGGCAGTTGGATGCCTGGGTGCGGCTGCACTATGTGTATCCCTATCCGCATGTGCGTGACCTGATTCCGCTGATGGCTGATACCGGGTGCAACGTACTGCCCTATCTGGATATCCCGTTTCAACACGCCCACCCGGACGTTCTGAAACGCATGGCCCGCCCGGCTGCAGCGGCCAAAACGCTGGATGAGATCAGGGCGTGGCGCGCGATCTGCCCGGATATCACCCTGCGATCTACCTTTATCGTTGGCTATCCGGGCGAGACCGAAGCGGAATTTCAGACCCTGCTGGACTGGATGGACGAGGCGCAACTGGATCGTGTCGGCTGCTTTCAATATGAAAACGTCGAAGGCGCGCGCTCGAACGACCTGCCCGATCACGTCCCGGCAGAAATCAAGCAAGAGCGCTGGGATCGTTTCATGGAAAAGGCACAGGCGATCTCGGAGGCCAAGTTGCAAGCGAAGGTCGGACAGACGCTTGAGGTGATCGTGGACGAGATCGACAACGAGGCCGCCACCTGCCGCACCAAGGCAGACGCGCCCGAGATCGACGGCAACCTGTTCATCGATGAAGGATTCGAAAACCTCAACCCCGGTGACATCGTCACGGTCGAAGTGGACGAGGCCGGAGAATACGATTTGTGGGGCAAGCCCGTCTAAGGTCTGACAATGCGTCAGACACACGTCATATGGACAAAGCGTGAAGCGAGTTTATTGGCAGAACACGCGGTCAGATACGATCTTGGGCTGAAAGCCGAACACGGAGGTTTTCATGTCTCGTATCTTCAAGCTTGGCCTGAACGGCGTAATTTTCCTGATGGCCGCGCATTTCTTGGCCACCCCCGGTTACGCCCAGCCCACACAGGTCGGCTCTGCCGGATTTATTGTGGCCGGCGGCAAACATCTGAGTTTTCATAAAAACGGCCGTCACAAGATAAACCGGTATTTCGTGGCCCCGAAAGCCAAGTCACATGCCAAGCACCCCAAGGTGCATACCAAAAAGCCGACCCCGGTTCATCGATACACCGCCCCCAAACGGCGTGTCCTGGAGCATATCCCCCATAGGTCGGTCAAGCGACACAAATTCAAATCATTCAAGTTCAAGCATTCCTACGGCTTCCAAAGGCACTAAACGGTGTTTGCGCACTGCAAAAAGCAGCCTGCCCGATAGCCGCAAACGCAGGCAAGAAAAAACCGCCTCGAATGGCGGCTGCAATCCCCAGATTGGTGCAGGCGGTCCGCATCCGGGCCGCCTGCGAATGGCTTATTGAGTAATCGGGTCGCAGACCGTCTGACCAGCCTCGGTTGTGGCCAATTGATAACCGCCCGGGCAGCTAGGTGTGCCGGCTTTGTCATAGCTGGGCTGAACGTAAACAGGTGTCGGTTCTTCCTGCTGCGCGCAGGCAGTCAGGATCAGTGCAAATGCGCCAACAGCAGCGAGTTTCAGTTTCATGTCCGTCAATCCTCTATTACTTTTCTGATATTGCCCAGCTTTTCGGGGCCAGATTCAGAATACGGGCTGAACGACAATCTGGCAACTGACTCGATCACGTCTTTGTGAGTCACAGCGAATCCATGCCAATCCGAGGCCGCAGTGGTGATCATTGCAGCGTCGCAACTATCCTTTTGGCGTCAGCGCCCTAAAATGTTGCAGCGAGATCAGCAAAAGACGGAGAAGCCACATGTCAGACGCACCCATCATTGCCCAGAAATCACCTTTTCCGGTAGAGGTGGTCGAAGGGGAAACCTATTTCTGGTGCGCCTGCGGAAAATCCGGCCGCCAGCCGTTTTGCGACGGATCGCATAAAGGCACCGGATTTGAACCCGTGAAATATACAGCGGATAAAAGTAAAAAGGTCTTCTTTTGCGGGTGCAAACACAGCTCGAAACCGCCTTTGTGCGACGGAACGCACAGCGGGCTTTGATCAGGTTTTCAGTCCATTCAAGGTCTCGGCATTCGGGCAAAAATCCGGGGCCGTGGCCGCCTGGCCCTGCTGCCGGGCCAGCCAGTATTCGCATTGCACGTCACATCCGGCAGCGCGGCACCGCGTGACAAGCTCGGCGTATTGTTCCGGCGAAAGGCGTCCGTCGGCCATCACTTCGGTCATGGAAATGCCCATACAGCGCGAAACCGAGCGTGTAAGCCAGAAATGCTTTTCGATTTCCCCTAACGCGACCTGAGACATCAAGCGTGCTCCTTCTGCTTGGCCTTGAGGGCGGCAAAACACTTGCGATTCGGGCATGAAAACGGGGCCTGTTCGACCTGCTCACGCCGTTCCAACCACTCCGGGCAGTCCTTGGCCCAGGAACAGCCGCGGCACTGCTGCACGATTTCCGCCCATTCTTCTTGTTTCAGATGACCGCTCCGATAGGCTGCTGCCAAATCGGTTCCAGTTGCTCGCCCCATGCGCAACACCAAACGCAGATGGGTCATGATTTCGCCCAGACGTGTCATGGCACACCTGTACGTTAAGGCAGGAGATTGTCGAGCAATTCCTGATTTCGGCAGTATTCGGGCGTACGCCGAGCAGAACCGGGATTGTTCAGCAAACTCTTGCAGTGATCCGGGTTCGGGCAGTCGGTACAGCGCAAAACAGCGTCAGAGATCTGGTCCACGGAAACGGAGCCATCAATGGCGGCTTCCTCAAGATCAATGTCCAGCATTCTGGCCATATCGTCCACCAATCCGGCATGCAGCCGCAGGGTCTCTTGGGTGGGCATGCTGTTTCCTTTCGCTTTCACGCTGTGTCCAAAGGGTAGCGCATCCGCGAGGGCAAACATTGACTCAGGTCAAGATTGGACGCCGATGTGATCCAGATAGGCCCGCGTGGCATCCTGAACACGGCGAAAGCGATCCCCGCCCAGTTTCTTGCCGCCGTACCAGCGCGTCACGATAATTACATGATCTTTCAGCCCGGCGCGTTCGATCATACGTAGGATCACCATGCCCGCGCCGCTTTCCCCGTCATCAGCTTTCAACGCGCCGGTCGGCAAAGCCGCAGCCCAGGTGTTATGGGTGGCTTTGGCATAGCTCTTGTCGGATTTCAAATCGTCCAGAACGGCGTCGATTTCAGCCCGCGTCGTGACCTGCGCCCCGGACACCGCGTATTTCGAACCGCGATCCGTCAAGATAACCCCCAGACATGTAAGCGCGGTCATTGGGACAGACCCAGTTGCTCTGCTGTCTCCAGCACGATCTGAACGCGTTGAGCATTTGGCGGGTGGGTTCCCAAAAATCTGTCACCGGGATCGGGGATCCGATCAAAGAATTTTGCCCCAACCAACGGATTGTATCCCGCGTTATAGGTGATGATGGTTCCCAACTGGTCTGCCTCCAGCTCAAAGTCTTTCACGTAGGCCTGAACACCAACCTGCGCACCCAGCTTTTGCGCTTCCTCTATTGCAGCGGCGTCCCCGCCACGCAACTGCGCCACCCGCCCGAACTCGGCCGCGCTGGCGCTGGCGATTTCACTCTGTCTGGCGATATGCCCCAACACGTGGTGGGCTGCTTCGTGCCCCATGACAAACGCCAGTTCATCCGCGTTCTGGGTGGATTCGATCATCGAGCGAGTGAATATGATCACCGGCTGCTTTTTGTTGTCCAGCGTCTGAAACGCATTGGCCGATGCCTGAGGGTTCAGGTCAACAAGAATCCGGAAGTCGCAATTCTGCCCAGTCGTCTGTTTCAGGCACTGGCTACGGGCTTCGGCCCCGACCGCCCGGCTGACCTCGCGAAAGGTTTGCACCATGGGTTCGGCCTCTGGTTCATCCCCCAGCCATTCCTCGGCGGGTTGGACACGCAAGGCCCCCTCTCCGCACGCAGCAAGCAGCAGGGACAGCAATAAAACAAACCATCTGTGCATGTCATATCCTTTGAGGTCGAATGACCGTGATTTCAACATAGTACGAGCGAACCGGCGAAACCACACCGCCGGCTCAACGAACGGCTTGCATTGCGCCTCGGCGGCCTGCACTCTGGTCTCATGTTTTCGATTGAGCATGAATTCGACTCGACGGTCATTACGCTTGTGGACGAAGGTGAAAGACCTTTGCAGGAAGATGTTGTGATCAATAATTTCGCCGAATGCGTCACGCTGGAGCAACTGGATCCCCGTACCGATCAAATACAAAGGATCACTTTGTCACCGGAGCAGGTGCGGGATCTGGCGGCCGCGCTGGACCTGCCCGAAGGCGTTTATCAGATTCGCGAAACCGGGCCTCAGGGGTCATAGACAAACACCTTGATCCGTGCGGATTGCCCGTGTTTCAGTGTCAGGGTTGAAGGCGCGACACCAAGGCATTTTGCAAGTAGTGACTGCACAGCGCTATTGGCTTTACCGTTTTCAGGTGGGGCTGTCACGAAAACCCTGATCTGATCTCCTTCAACGATCACGCGATCACGGGCCGCCTTTGGCGTCACCTTCAGTTCGAACGTAGCCTCTGTCCGCGCCAGCGCGCTGAGGTCCGGCAAATCGCGCAGTTTGGATTTCGTCATTGTTTCCCCCCTCTTTCAATAGTCTTGCATGAAGGACATCGGAATGAAATTGATCCACGCAATCGATCGGCGCGCCCTTGAAACGGGCTGAACGCCGACCAAGATACAGAGTCGTGATGTAAAGGAAGTTAACATATGTCCCTGAAAAACCCCGCCGCTCTGGAGTTTTTACAGTCGCGCCGGTCCCGGCCCGCCAAGACACTGGTTGCACCGGCCCCGACCCGGGAAGAGTTGTTGCCCCTGCTGACGGCCGCAGCACGCAGCCCCGATCACGGCAAACTGGAGCCGTGGCGGTTCATCGTTCTCGAAAAGGGCGCCATGCCTCGTCTGGCGGCCCTGACCGAGACCTGCGGACAAAAGCTGAACAAAAGCCCGGAAGACATCACCAAAGCCCGCAGCCAGTTCGATATGGGGCATCTGGCAGTTGCGATCATCGAGGTTCAAAAACCATCCGAGAAGATTCCGGCCATCGAACAAACCTACTCCGCTGGTGCGGTCTGTCTGGCCCTGCTGAACGCCGCGCTGGCTGCGGGCTGGGGCGCAAATTGGCTGTCGGGTTGGCAAACACATGATCGCGAATTCTGCGTCGACGCATTTGGACTTGCTGAAAACGAACGTGTAGCCGGGTTGATTCATATCGCCACCGAGGGGACGGCCCCGCCGGAACGCCCGCGGCCCGATGTGGCCGCGCTGACAGAGTGGGTTACGAAATGATTATCCTGAACGCCTTTTTCAGCGCACTTGGCCAGATCGGAGATCCCAAGTTTCGGGCCGTCTTGCTGCGCGGTGTGGGGTTGACCATTCTGTTGCTGGTTCTCGCCTGTGCAGGTGCGATCTGGTTGATCAACTGGTTGTCAGGCAGTGAAATCTCTCTGCCATTTGTGGGTGCTGTCCCGTGGCTGAACGACGTCCTGAACTATTCCGGTATCGTCCTTGTCCTTGTTTTGCCTGTATTTCTGATGGTGCCGGTCGCATCGGCCATCACCTCGATCTTTCTGGACGAGGTGGCACAGGCGGTTGAGGACAAGCATTTTCCGGCTTTGCCGCCCGCACGACGCATCCCTGTCTCAGAGGCGGTTATGGACGGTCTCAGCTTTCTTGGAGTTCTGATTGTCGCAAACCTGCTGGCGCTGATCCTGTACGCAATTTTCACCCCGCTTGCGCCTTTCATCTTCTGGGCCATGAACGGGTTCTTGCTGGGGAGGGAATATTTCACCCTGGCTGCGATGCGAAGAATCGGGCGCGACGGGGCACGCAAGCTGCGGTCCAAACACTCGACAACGATCTGGGTGGCGGGCACCTTGATGGCCATTCCTCTTTCAGTGCCGCTGGTGAACCTGGTGATCCCGATCATCGGGGCCGCCACGTTCACCCATATATATCACGCCGTGTCCGGCCAATAGGCCTGACGGGGATTACCTTGGCTCCAGCTGATTCAGCCAGTCGAAATCGCGCACCGAGATCACGCCCGACAGGATTATCCCGGCGATGATCGCCCACAGAACCACAGAGATACCGGTGGTGATCCACATCTTTCTTTTCATGTGATGCACTTCCGGCGCGCCCGCATGCGTGCCGGGAACGATATCACCCAGATCGCCCTGGGTTTTGATGCGAATGGGCAGCACCACCAACAACGTCATGAACCAGATGACGGCGAACAACACCAGTGCGGCAGTAATGGTCATTTCAGGCCCTCCGAGGGTGGGGGATTACACCTGCTCCAGTTCGACCAGGCAGCCGTTGAAATCCTTGGGGTGCAGAAACAGAACCGGTTTTCCATGCGCACCGATCTTGGGCTCACCTGATCCCAGAACACGCGCGCCGGTTGCTTTCAGATGATCGCGGGCAGCGATGATATCCTCGACCTCATAACATACATGGTGGATGCCGCCGGACGGGTTCTTTTCCAAAAATCCGTTGATCGGGCTGTCATCGCCCAGTGGGTACAAAAGTTCGATCTTGGTGTTTGGCAACTCGATGAACACAACCGTGACACCGTGATCCGGCTCATCCTGCGGTGCGCCGACCTTGGCGCCCAGCGCATTGCGGTATTGCTCGGACGCCGTCTCAAGATCGGGTACGGCGATGGCTACGTGGTTCAGGCGTCCAATCATGTCTCACTCCTGCTGTCCTGCGTTGGATGGGTTATGGGGGCTGATCCGCCAAAGGACAAGTGCGCCAAATCGCGCGTTAACGTCGTGTTAGCCAGAAGTTCCTAGCGTGAGGCATCTGCTGCATAGGAGAGCTGCCATGGACGATTCGGGCCAACTTGCCACCACCACCGCCGCGCCTACCGCGACTCGACCCTTGCTGGGTCAGACCATACTGGTTGTCGAAGACAGCCGGTACGCTTGCGATGCCATCCGCCTGATGTGCCTGCACAGCGGCGCACGTATTCGCCGCGCGGATTGTCTGAAATCGGCCCGAAGGCATCTGCAGATCTATCGGCCTTCGGTCATACTGGTCGATATGGGCCTGCCGGACGGGTCCGGTGCCGACCTGATCGCCGAATTGGCGGATGCCACGCCCCGTATCAGCGTCATCATGGGCCTGTCGGGCGATGACGCCAGCGAAGACGTGGCTCTTGCGGCCGGAGCGGATGGATTTTTGTCCAAGCCTCTAAAATCAATGTCTTATTTTCAGAAATCCATTCTGGAACGCCTGCCGGAAGATCGGCGGCCTTGCGGGTTGCATGCGGTACGCGATGAAATCATCCACCCGGACCCTCTGGCCTATCAGGACGACATGGCCCACATCGCCGATGTGCTCGCAGGTCCCAACGATCATCGCACATTGGACTACGCCGCACAGTTCCTACAGGGAGTCGCGCGCGAGGCAGACGACAGACCCCTGGCGGAAGCCGCGCGAAAGCTGGCACTGTCACGCGCAAACGGGACACCGATCACCGCGCAGGCAGCGCAGGTTGCCGGGATGGTACAGAACCGTCTGGAACAGCGAGAGGCAATTTGAAATGGTCACAGCCTATTTCATCACTGCGACCCTTTTGTGCGTTTGGTTTTACCGCCAGACACGGCATGCAGCGCGTTCCATTCGTGTCAATCGGAACAATCTGAAAAATCCGCTGGACTGACACGCGAAACCTGCGTGGAAATACCGCCCGCTTTTTAGCGGACGGTCATTGATCAGTCCTGAGGGATAATGCGAAGACCCAGCTCCATCAACTGATCCGAGGTCGGATCCGAAGGTGCGTCCATCATCAGATCTTCAGCGCGCTGGTTCATCGGGAACATCATGACTTCGCGGATATTGGCCTCGTCCGCCAGCAACATCACGATCCGGTCGATACCGGCCGCGCAACCACCGTGTGGCGGTGCGCCGTAGTGGAAGGCGTTGAACAGTGCGCCAAAGCGGGATTTCACTTCATCCTCGCCATAGCCAGCCAGTTCAAAGGCCTTCAGCATGATTTCCGGCTTGTGGTTTCGGATCGCGCCTGAAACCAGCTCGTACCCGTTACACGCCAGATCATACTGATAACCGCGCACATCCAGCGGGTTGCCCTGCAACGCGTCCATGCCGCCCTGCGGCATCGAGAACGGGTTATGTTCAAAGTCGATCGCGCCGGTTTCTTCATCCTGCTCGTAAATGGGGAAGTCCACGATCCACGCAAAGGCAAAGCGGTCTTTTTCGGTCAGGTTCAATTCCTCACCGATCACGTCACGTGCCTTACCGGCGACCTTTTCAAAGGCCTTCGGCTTGCCACCCAAGAAGAACGCCGCATCACCAACGCCCAGACCCAGTTGCTGACGGATCGCCTCAGTCCGCTCGGGGCCGATGTTCTTGGCCAGCGGTCCCGCAGCCTCCATCCCTTCACCCTGATCGCGCCAGAAGATATAGCCCATGCCCGGCAGACCTTCTTTTTGGGCAAAGGCGTTCATACGGTCACAGAACTTACGGCTGCCACCAGTTGGGGCCGGGATGGCTCGGATTTCGGTGCCTTCCTGCTCTAGCAATTTGGCGAATATCGCAAAGCCAGAACCACGGAAATGCTCAGATACAACCTGCATCTTGATAGGGTTCCGCAGGTCGGGCTTGTCGGTGCCGTACCAGAGCGCTGCATCCTTGTAGGAAATCTGCGGCCATTCCTGATCAACCTTGCGGCCCCCGCCGAACTCTTCGAACACACCGGTTAGAACGGGCTGGATCGTGTCGAACACATCCTGCTGCTCGACAAACGACATCTCAAGGTCAAGCTGGTAGAAATCGGTGGGCGAGCGGTCAGCACGCGGGTCTTCATCACGGAAACACGGCGCGATCTGGAAATACTTGTCAAAGCCCGACACCATGATCAGCTGTTTGAATTGCTGCGGGGCCTGCGGTAGCGCGTAGAACTTGCCCTGGTGCAGACGCGAAGGCACCAAAAAGTCGCGCGCGCCTTCCGGTGAGGACGCGGTGATGATCGGCGTCTGATACTCGCGGAAACCCTGATCCCACATCCTTTTACGCATGGATGCGACAACGTCCGAGCGCAGGGTCATGTTCTGCTGCATAGCCTCGCGGCGCAGGTCCAGATAGCGATAGCGCAGGCGGGTTTCCTCGGGGTATTCCTGATCACCGAAGACCATCAGCGGCAATTCGTCGGCGGCTCCCAGAACTTCCAGCTCGCGTACATAAACTTCAATCTCGCCGGTGGGCAGTTTCGGGTTCACCAGGTCCGTGTCGCGGGCTTTGACGGTGCCGTCGATGCGGATACACCATTCAGACCGCACCTTTTCCAACTCGGCAAAGGCGGCACTGTCGCCGTCGCACAGGATCTGAGTTACGCCGAAATGGTCGCGCAGGTCGATGAACAGCACGCCCCCATGATCTCGAACCCGATGCACCCAACCGGACAGGCGAACGGTTTCTCCAACATTGGCGGCGGTCAAGGCGGCGCAGGTGTGGCTGCGGTAGGCGTGCATGGAATATCCCTTCGGGCGCAGAATTCGTCGCGCCGATACACCCTGTCAGACCCGGAAAGTCAAGGCGGGTCGCCCTTTCAAAACGGCCTTTGCACATTGCCTGAGTAGAAATAGACACCCAGCCCCACCGCAAAGATGATATTGCCTGCAATCGCGTGCAGCAGTACCGCATAGAAGAATGACCCGCGCTGCCGGTAGGCCCAGGTGAACAGTAGCCCGCCGACAAGTGTCATCAGGGCGACGATCCAACTCCAGTACATCAGGTGTGCGAACGAGAATATGGCCGCGTTCAGCAGATAGGCCGCGCGCCCTTCTGGCAGGATCGCGTGATAGCGGCGAAAGAACAAAGGGCGGAACAGCAGCTCCTGTGGCAGCGCTGACAAAAGTGGGTAGCCGACCCAGATGAGGGCCAGCATTTCGGGGCGGTGCATAAGCAGGAAGAACGCGGCATCCGGGCGTGTGATCTGTATCAGTCCTACGCAAAAGACGGTCACGATGGCAGAGAACAGAGCAATCTCGCGCAGGGTCCAGCTGGCCCAGCCGTAACGAAGCTCAGCCCATTGAAATCCGGGCGTCCGGTGCAGAAGAACGATCCCTAGCCCGGTCAGTGCAAACAGGGCCGGAAACATCCAGTTCGGTGGAAAGAGAACAGCGATCAGCAACGGGAAGCCGATATAGAACATGCCGAATTCCAGCCGCAGCCGGCGCAATGCTACCGGCGGTCCGACCATCGTGCTGTTTTTTGTCACCTGTCTATAAGCTCCACCTCGATCAGTCCGCGCAATGAATTGCCCATGTATACAGTTTGGGCGCTTTTCAGGTCGGTCAAGGTCAGAACGGCTTCGGTGACCGTTTCATTATCCAGCAGTTCTTCCCGCAGTATCCCCGGCAAAAGCCCGCTGGACAGAGCGGGTGTCAGAACCCGGCTATCAGGCATTTTCAAAAACAAATTCGTGATGGTGCCTTCACACAGCTCATCCAGTTCATTCAGAAACAACAGCTCATCCACCCCCTCTGGCAGTGCAGCGCGCGCAGAATCATAGAGCGCACGGCGCGTGGTCTTGTGACGCAACCACAGGTCATTCGAAGCCAGACGCTGATCTGACACAGCGACGCTCCAGATTCTGGAATTGCCCACCAGTTCGCCGGTCGACAGATCGAACGAGCCCGTCACATCCAGCGTAAGGCGGCAACGCAGCGGGGAGTCACAAGCCGCGCTATTCAGCCGGGCGGTCGCTTCATCCGGATTGAAAGGAATCTCGAACACCCGCGCAGTACGGGCCATCCGTGCAAGATGGCGGTCCAGCCTGACAAAGCCCTGATCCGGGCGGAAGGCCAGTGTTTCAATCAGGCTGAAATCAGGTTCAGCTGGCGGGCGAAGCGGGCTTTCCATAACGCCTCCTCATACTCTGATGGGGCGGTGCTGTCCCAAACGACACCGCCGCCTACGTTCAGAGTGGCCTGATCATCTTCAAGCATCAAGGTGCGGATGGCCACGTTGAACTCGGACCGACCATCAGGTGCGGCCCAGCCAATCGTCCCGCAATAGATGTCGCGCGCCCATGGCTCCAGTTCCACCAGAATTTCCATTGCGCGGATCTTGGGTGCACCTGTGATCGACCCGCAGGGGAACAGCGCAGTCAGTATCTCACCCAGCCCAACGCATTTGTGCAGCTGCGCCCGGACCAGCGAGACCATCTGATGAACGGTAGCATAGGTTTCCACCCGGAACAGCTCGGGCACATGAACGGATCCGGGCAGCGCGACACGGCTGATGTCGTTTCGCAGCAGGTCAACAATCATCAGATTCTCGGCCCGATTCTTTTCGTCCGTGGTCAGAAAAGCCCGGCGGCGCGCATCCTCATCCGGGTCTTCACTGCGCGGTTGCGTGCCCTTCATCGGCCGGGTTTCGATCCGTCCACCCTCATCGGTGCGGAAAAACAACTCCGGCGAGCGGCTGAGCAGATCAGGCAGCCCATCCTGTTGCACCAGTGCTCCGTGGCCCACTGGCTGCCCCGCCGCCAGCGCGGCATAGAGCGTTTCGCTGTTGCCCGAGACGGTCAGATCAATCGGAAAGGTCAGGTTGGCCTGATAGATGTCACCAGCACCGATGGCGTCATGCACGGTCTGATACGCCTTGCTGTAACGCGCTTCATCCCAGCGGGGCCGGAATGCGCCCACGTCACCCGCAGGCGACGGAAGGGCGACCCGATCCGGTGCATCGTAAACCCCAAAGCACACCAAAGGCAGACGGCGTTCTTCCGGCAAAAGACCGTTGAGCCGGGGCTCGAGCGCATAGCCCAGCTCGTAACTGGCATACCCTGCCAGCCAGGCACCGTCTGCGCGCGCCTCATCCAGCGCCGCCAGAGCCTGGGGCACGTCCTCCGCCACATCCGCGCGGATCACCTGAGACGGACGCTGAAACCGGGTTCCTCGCCCGGCCGGTCCCTGATCGAAACGAATACGCACTTGCATCCTCATTTGCCGTGAGGGGCCGTATAGAGAATACTCTGCCAAGTGAAAGAGGGGAAAGCGGCAATTTCGCCCCTGTTTCCGATACCTCTTGCACCTTTTTGCGCGGTCCCTATAACGCAGGACAATTTGGGCGCTGGGGCGGTGCCCTGACTCGCGGACAATCGAAGGAACAAGGCCATGCCGAGAAGAACCGACATCCAGTCGATCATGATCATTGGGGCGGGCCCCATTGTTATCGGTCAGGCCTGCGAATTCGACTATTCCGGCGCTCAGGCCTGCAAGGCCCTGCGCGAAGAAGGCTACCGGGTTATTCTGGTGAACTCAAACCCGGCGACGATCATGACCGACCCCGGCCTGGCAGATGCCACTTATATCGAGCCGATCACGCCCGAGGTTGTCGCCAAGATCATCGAGAAAGAACGCCCCGACGCCCTGTTGCCTACCATGGGCGGGCAGACCGGCCTGAACACCTCGCTGGCACTGGAAGAGATGGGCGTGCTGGAGAAATTCGGCGTAGAGATGATCGGCGCCAAGCGCGAGGCCATCGAAATGGCCGAGGACCGCAAGCTGTTCCGCGAGGCGATGGATCGACTGGGTCTGGAAAACCCCAAGGCGACCATCGTGACCGCCCCCAGGCGCGAAGACGGAACCACCGATCTGGACGCCGGTGTGCAGATGGCGCTGGATGAGCTGGATGAAATCGGCCTGCCCGCCATCATCCGTCCGGCCTTTACGCTGGGCGGGACCGGCGGTGGCGTGGCCTACAACCGTGAGGATTACATCCATTTCTGCCGCTCTGGCATGGATGCCTCGCCGGTAAACCAGATCCTTGTCGATGAAAGCCTGCTGGGCTGGAAGGAATACGAGATGGAGGTGGTGCGCGACACTGCCGACAACGCCATCATCGTCTGCTCAATCGAAAACGTCGATCCGATGGGCGTGCACACAGGTGACTCGATCACCGTGGCCCCTGCCCTGACGCTGACCGACAAGGAATACCAGATCATGCGCAACGGCTCGATTGCCGTTCTGCGCGAGATCGGCGTCGAAACCGGTGGTTCGAACGTGCAATGGGCCATCAACCCCGAAGACGGCCGCATGGTCGTGATCGAGATGAACCCGCGCGTGTCCCGGTCTTCTGCATTGGCCTCGAAAGCGACCGGTTTCCCGATTGCCAAGATCGCAGCCAAGCTGGCCGTTGGCTACACGCTGGACGAGCTGGACAACGATATCACCAAGGTCACGCCCGCCTCGTTCGAGCCGACCATCGATTATGTTGTCACCAAGATTCCGAAATTCGCGTTCGAGAAATTCCCCGGCTCGGAACCCTACCTGACCACCGCTATGAAGTCGGTGGGTGAGGCGATGTCCATCGGCCGCACGATCCACGAATCGATGCAGAAAGCTCTGGCGTCGATGGAATCGGACCTGACCGGCTTTGATGAGATCGAAATCCCCGGCTTGAACGTGGGCCTGTGGGACGAAGCCGACGACAAGGCCGCCGTGATCAAGGCGATCAGCCAGCAAACGCCTGACCGTCTGCGCACCATCGCGCAAGCGATGCGTCATGGCCTGACCGATGATGAGATATTCGGTGTCACCAAGTTCGACCCGTGGTTCCTGGCCCGCATCCGCGAGATTATCGAGGCAGAACGTCAGGTCCGTAAAGACGGTCTGCCCGTCACCGAGGGCGGCATCCGAAAGCTGAAAATGCTGGGCTTCACCGATGCGCGTCTGGGCAACCTGACGGGCCGCGACGAAGACAACATCCGCCGGGCGCGCCGCAATCTGGGCGTTACAGCCGTGTTCAAACGCATCGACACCTGCGCCGCCGAGTTCGAGGCGCAGACGCCCTATATGTACTCGACCTACGAAGCCCCCATGATGGGTGACGTAGAATGCGAGGCTCGTCCGTCTGACCGTAAGAAAGTCGTCATCCTTGGCGGTGGCCCAAACCGGATCGGTCAAGGCATCGAGTTCGACTATTGCTGCTGCCACGCCTGTTTTGCGCTGACCGAAGCAGGCTATGAAACCATCATGATCAACTGCAACCCCGAGACCGTGTCGACCGACTACGACACCTCGGATCGTTTGTATTTTGAACCGCTGACTTTCGAACACGTCATGGAAATCCTGACCAAGGAACAGGAAAACGGAACACTGCACGGTGTGATCGTTCAGTACGGTGGTCAAACCCCCCTGAAACTAGCCAACGCACTGGAAGCCGAAGGTATTCCGATCCTGGGCACCACTCCGGATGCCATCGACCTGGCCGAAGACCGCGAGCGGTTCCAGGCGCTGGTCAATGAACTGGGCCTGAAACAGCCAAAAAATGGTATCGCCTCGACCGACGAACAAGCGCTGGAGATTGCCGAAGAGATCGGCTTCCCACTGGTCATCCGCCCCTCTTACGTACTGGGCGGTCGTGCGATGGAAATCGTGCGCGATATGGATCAGTTGAGACGCTACATCAACGAAGCCGTGGTGGTCTCGGGCGACAGCCCGGTTCTGCTGGACAGCTATCTGTCTGGCGCCGTGGAACTGGATGTCGATGCCCTGTGCGATGGCACCGATGTGCACGTCGCGGGCATCATGCAGCATATCGAAGAAGCCGGCGTTCACTCGGGCGACTCGGCCTGTTCGCTGCCGCCCTATTCACTGTCGAAAGAGATCATCGGGCAGATCAAGGATCAGACGTTCAAGCTGGCCAAGGCGCTGAACGTTGTCGGCCTGATGAATGTCCAGTTCGCGATCAAGGATGACGAGATCTACCTGATCGAGGTGAACCCGCGCGCCTCGCGCACCGTGCCGTTCGTGGCAAAGGCCACCGACAGTGCGATTGCGTCCATCGCCGCGCGCGTCATGGCAGGCGAAAAGCTGACGAGTTTCCCGCAGCGCCCGCCATACAAGACCGTGGACGACACCAAGATCGCCGATCAGATGACGCTGGCCGACCCTGATATGCCGTGGTTCTCGGTGAAAGAGGCGGTTCTACCCTTCGCCCGTTTCCCGGGCGTCGACACGATCCTGGGTCCGGAAATGCGCTCGACCGGCGAGGTCATGGGCTGGGACCGCGATTTCCCGCGCGCCTTCCTCAAGGCGCAGATGGGCGCGGGCATGGTCCTGCCGACCTCGGGCCGGGCCTTTATTTCGATCAAGGATGCCGACAAGGGCGCGGCGATGCTTGAGGCCGCACAGGTTCTGGTCGAACAAGGCTTCACGCTGGTCGCCACCCGCGGCACGCAAAGCTGGCTGGCGGAACAGGGTGTGCCATGCGATGTGGTCAACAAGGTCTATGAGGGTCGCCCGGACGTGGTCGACATGCTGAAAGACGGTCAGGTTCAACTGCTGATGAACACCACCGAAGGCGCACAGGCGGTAGAGGACAGCAAGGCCATCCGGTCCATCGCGCTCTATGACAAGATCCCGTATTACACCACTGCGGCCGCAAGCCATGCTGCCGCTCTGGCAATCAAGGCGCAGGCTGAAGGGGATGTCGAGGTGAAATCCCTTCAGGGTTAACTTGCTTGGCCTGAGCCACAATTGGCTCATTCATGAACGTACAGATGCGCGCCCGTTGACTTGATCTCAACGGGCGCGCATCTAATTAGGGCACAAGGAAAGTGGATCAATGCGCATATTTCTGGTTCTCACGTTACATACAGTTCTGGCTGCATGTGATGTGCCGTTTGTCCCATTGATCTGATCCAACCGGGTCCGTCCGATCAAGCCCGGACCCGGTCACAGACCGTTTTCAGACTGCCTGTGCCTCGCGTTTTTCATCCCGCGCAAAGAAGAGCAGGTAGAACACCGGCGCGGCAACCATTGTCAGGACGGTCGCAAAAGCCAGCCCGCCCATGATCGTCACCGCCATCGAGACAAAGAACGCGTCCGTCAGCAAAGGCGCCATACCCAGAATGGTCGTGATGGCCGCCAGCATAACAGGACGCAAACGTGAGACGGAGGCTTCGACGATGGACTCGCGCAGGGGTTTACCCGTGGCGCGAACAAGGTCGATCTCTTCGACCAGAACGATACCGTTCTTGATCAACATTCCCGACAGGCTGAGCAGACCCAGAAGGGCCGTAAAGGTGAAGGGCAAACCTGTTCCCAACAGGCCAATCACCACTCCGTTTACCGACATCGGAACCAGCAGCCAGATGATGATCGGCTGACGGATTGCATTGAACAGCAGAACCGAGATCAACACCATTATCAGCAGGCTCAGCGGCAATTGCTTACCCAGACTTTCCTGCGCATCGCGCGAGTTCTCGAACTCTCCACCCCACTCCATCTTATACCCGGGAGGCAGCTCGATGGCTTCGATGGCGTCCTTTACTTCGGCGTGAACCTGTGCCGCCGTCAGGTCAGGCGGGATGTCCGCACCAACAGTGATGGTCAGAACACGATCGCGACGGTGAACCAGAGTATTCAGGGATTTGTATTCGAATCCATCGACCATCTGTTCGATTGGGACAAATTTCTCGGACTGGTCCGAATAGACCACCTGATCGACAATCGAGTAATCCCCATCAGCCGGACGGCGCAGGATGATCGGGATCAGACGATCCCGTTCCCGGAACACGCCGCCGGTGATGCCGTCGGTCGAGAATTGTAGAGTGGCCGCGATATCCTCGCGCGTGACACCCGCGGTCTGCGCCCGTTCTGTGGCATAGATCGGTTGCACCGCCAGTTCCTGTTCGCGCCAGTCATGATGAACGAGCAGCGCGTTGGGTGACGCCGCCGCCATGCGCTGCACGGCCTCGTCAGCAAGCTGACGCAGAACCACCGGATCGCTGCCCGAGAACCGGGCCTGAATCGGATCGCCGCCACCGGGGCCAAAGACCAGACGCTTGGTTCCGAACTCTCCTTCCGGGAACTGGACCGACCCGAACGCTTCCAGGTCCGCCTGCAATGCCGGGATGTCATCCAGGCTTTCCGTGCGGATGATCATGTGGCCATAGCTCGGGTTCGGTTTTTCCGCCGAATAGGTCAGCATGAACCGGGTTGCCCCCTGACCGACGAATGTCGTGACCGAAACCACATCTTCGCGTTGGGCCAGCCAGTCTTCGAACACCGCCATATCCTGCGCCGTACGTGCAATCGGTGTGCCCTGTGGCAGCTTGTAATGCACAAAGAACAAAGGCGTGTTCGAATTGGGGAAGAACTGCTGTTTCATCAGCCCAAACCCGGCGTAACACACCACCGTTACTCCAACGAGCCCGGCAACAACCAGCCAGCGGAAGCGCAGCGCAAAGCGCAGGATCGCACCATAGGTGCGGAACAGGATGCCTCCGTAAGCGTCGATCTCACCTTCCTTGCCTTGCTTGAAGAAATAGTGGCCAAGCAAGGGCGTCACAGTGATGGCAAGTATCCAGCTGAGCAGCAATGAGATACCAATCACCGCAAACAGAGAAAACAGAAATTCACCCGTCGCATCCGGGCTGAGCCCGATCCCGGCAAAGGCCATGATGCCGATCACGGTGGCCCCCAGAAGGGGGATCTGGGTTTTTGCCGCCACATCCTCCGCCGCATCGCGCGAATTTTTTCCGCGCAGCATCGCGATCTGCATCCCCTCGGCCACGACGATGGCATTGTCTACAAGCATCCCCATGGCGATGATCAGTGCACCCAGCGAAATCCGCTCCATCTCGATTGAAAACAGCGACATGAACAGAAGCGTGCCGACCACTGTCAGCAGCAATGTCGAGCCGACGACGATGGCCGCGCGCCACCCCATGAAGATACCCAGCACGGCGACCACAATCGTCACTGACATGGCCAGATTGACAAGGAAGTCGTTCGAGGCCTGCTCGACCACCACATGTTGCTGGTAGATCGGCAGAATATCGACCCCGAAGGGGATGTTCGTCTCCAGCTCAGCAAATTTGGCGTCGGCCCGTTTGCCGACCTCGACGATGTTTTCCGTGGCCAGACCAGCGATGCCGAGGGTGAACGCTTCGGTACCGTTATACCGGATCACGATGTCCGGATCGTTCTGACGCGCGCGATAGACATCGGACATGTCGAACAGGTTGATCACCTGCCCTTGCGAGCCGACGGACAGGCCCGCAATGGCCGAGACACTGTCCGAGCCTTCGGCGGTCAGAATGGTGGTGCGGTCGTTTTCAGAGCGTAAGGACCCCGAGGAATTCACCGAGTCCGCATTGGCGATAGCTTCGTTGATTGCTTGAAGCGGGACGTTCTGGTTCACCGAAATCGCAAGGTCGGGTTCGACAAAAATCGCCTCGTCCGGCAGGCCCTGAACCTCGACATCGGCGACGCCGTCCACGGTCAGCAATTCCCGTCGCAGAAACGTTGCCAATTCATGCTTTTCGGCGTCCGAGAACCCTTCGGCGGTCACCGCATAGAACAGGCCGAATACATCACCGAACCCGTCATTCACGTAAGGTTGGCTGACACCCGACGGAAGCCCGCGGGCGGCATCACGCACCTTGGCCCGCAGGCGGGTCCAGATATCGGGCAGTTCGGTGCCGTCGTAAGTCGACTTGATCTCTACCTCGATCAACGATTGTCCGGGTTGGTTGACCGAGGTGATGACATCCACCTCGCCCATTTGCTGGATCGCGGATTCCAAGGGCTCGGACACTTCCAGCGCCACCTGTTCCGCCGTCGCACCTGGATACTGCGTGGCGATGACGGCGTTCTTGATGGTGAAAGCCGGGTCTTCCAAGCGACCAAGCGACGTGAACCCCCAGATGCCCCCAAACAGAGCGATGAGGATAATCAGCCATGTGTAAAGCGGTCGATCAATCGAGGCGCGCGCGATGTTCATCTGTCAGCCCCTCAGTTCGCGAAGCCGGTGAACCGGCGCACGGGCTGACCGTCTGTCAGCACGGCGCCGCCAGCCACAACAACTTCGTCATCGTCGGACAAACCCGTCAAAACCCGAACATCGCCCGTCTGCGTGGGCTCAATCGTCACCGGAACGCGGCGGACCGTGCCTTCATCCGCACCAACCGGCGAGAACACCATGACGCTCAGCTCGCCTGTTGCATCAGCAACAACGGCCGTCGCTGGCACAACAATGCCTGTGCGTTCATCCTGAACCTTTACGTTGACGGTGACGGACGAGCCGGGAAGAATTTGCAGCCCCTCGGGCGGGGTCAGGCCGAACTGGATGCGGAAGGTCTGCCCGACGCTGGAGGTTTCAGCGTCGAATTCACGAATTTCCAACGGGAAGACTTCATCACTTACCGGGAACTTGGCAGTGATGGTGATGTCGTCATTCTGGCCTGAGCGTTGAAACAGGATCTCGGGAACGTCGACCTCGATGCGCAATTCGGACATGTCGTGAATGCGGACTATGGGCGTGCCTGCCGATACGGTGGTGAAAGCCTCGACCGCGCGGCTGGAGACCAGCGCGTCAAATGGCGCGGTCAGTGTTGCGTGTTCCAGCTCGTATTCCGCGTCGCGCAGAGCGATCGCGGCCAGTTGCGCTTCGGTCTCTGCGTCATCGACCGCCACCTGACTGGCCGTGGTGCCACGCAAACGCGACAGGCGCGCTACGGTTCGGTCGGCCTGTTCCTTTTGAAGCTGCGCCCGCTCAAGCCGCAGTTCGAATGGTTCCTGATCCAGTCGCGCAATCAGGCCGCCTTTGGCGATGACAAACCCTTCGTTGACCGGCATCTCGACGATCTGACCAGCGACCTGAAAGGCAAGATCGACCGTCTGCCGCGCCGCAACACGGCCGAAAAACTGTCGGGTGAAGCCGGGCGCCGTTTCGCTCACCTGCATCAGCTTTACCGGTTTCGGAGTATCTTGAGCGGCAATCGGAGTTGCCAGAACGGCCAGTGCAAGGCCCAGAGAGGTCAGGAGTTTCATTTCTTCAGTCCCTCGGGAATTCCCGTTTTCAAAACGTTGTCACGGATTTTGCGCGCCAGCCGCGCGAATTCGGCTGTTTCTTCTACGTTCAGACCCGAGGCCCTGTGAAACAGGTCTCCGGCCTCGGCCACCAGCATGTTGCGGACCTCTTCACCCTGCTCGGTCAGCACCAGCAACCAGGCGCGGCGGTCTTCGGGGTCATGCTCGCGCGTCAGATAGCCTGCTTTTTCCAGGGAATCCGCGGTTGCGGTGATTGTGGACGGTACGCTCAGCATGTCAGCAGCCAGGACCCCCATGCGTTTCGGCTGATCCAGCTTGATCAGCATGTGGCATTCGGGGTGGCTCAGGTCGGTCTCGATGCAGTCAAATGTCTCTTCCAGTTTCCAGTACAGGGCATACACCCCCATGATCGCCTGAATCTCGGGGCTGAGGCGGCCAAGTCTGGAACTGATATCGTCGGGCATGGGGGATCTCCGCGCGCTTGGAGGGGTCATATACTTCAGTTTCTGAACTATTCAAGATATGAAACTGCCGCGCTGCGCGCATTCCCTTAGGTCAACATGCCTTGATCAAATCACACCATGACTGCATTTTGGGCAAATCCGAAACATTCAGGGCCCGCCATGTATACCCCCGCCATCACCGGTACCGGTGTCTTCACGCCTCAGAACGTCATCACCAATGCCGAGCTTGTCGAGGCATTCAACGCTTATGCCGACAAGCAGAACGCGAAGAATGCCGAAGCCATCGCCGCCGGGCAGATGGAGCCGATGCAGCATTCATCTGAAGAGTTCATCGTCAAGGCATCAGGGATCGAGAACCGTTACGTGATGGACAAGAGCGGTGTGCTCGACCCGGACGTGATGCACCCGTCTCTGCGGCAGCGCAGCGATGACGAACCCGGCATCATGACCGAGATGGCGGTGGACGCCTGCAACAAGGCGCTGGCACAGGCGGGGCGCACCGCGGCGGATGTTGATCTGGTGATCTGCGCGGCCTCGAACCACGAGCGCGCCTATCCGGCAATTGCGATCGAAATTCAGCAGGAACTGGGAATCGACGGATTCGGCTTTGACATGAACGTCGCCTGTTCGTCGGCCACGTTCGGCATTCAGGCTGCGGCGGATATGGTGCGGTCGGGATCGGTGCGTGCGGCGTTGGTGGTGAACCCCGAAATCTGCTCGGGCCATCTGGAGTGGCGCGACCGGGATTGTCATTTCATCTTTGGCGATGTGGCAACAGCGACGCTGATCGAACGGATCGAAGACGCCAAGGGGCCGCATTTCGAGATCTTGTCGACGCGTTGCGCCACGGTGTTTTCCAACAATATTCGTAACAACAACGGCTTTCTGCGCCGCTCACTCCCTGACGGGCTGGCCGACCGGCGTGACATGCAGTTCATGCAAAACGGTCGGAAAGTGTTCAAGGAAGTACTGCCGATGGTCAGCAAGCATATCAGCGACCATATGAATGCCGAAGGGATCAGAAACACCGACCTGAAACGCCTGTGGCTGCATCAGGCCAACAAGACGATGAACGACTTCATCGGCAAGAAGGTTCTGGGCCGCGAACCCGAGGCGGGCGAGCAACCAAACATCCTTCAGGATTATGCCAACACGTCATCTGCGGGGTCGATCATCGCGTTTTCGAAGTATTCCGACGACTTGCAGGAAGGGGATCTTGGCCTGATATGTTCCTTTGGAGCTGGGTATTCCGTTGGGTCGGTGATCGTGAAACGCCACGCTTGATGGCAGGTTTTGTCCGGCCTAGCGTAGCGCAGTCACTTTGAAGACCTGGAACGCCGCATCTTCCGTAGTTTGTACCCGCATTAGGTAGTCAGGGATTTCACCTGCAACCAAGTGCAATTGCAAACCACGACCCTGTGAGGCCCAGAACCAGAATTCGGCACGCGGCGCGGACGTGCAGAGCATGACGTAATCCACATCCAGCTCAGTCAGACGTGATCCGATCTGAGAGGCGTCCGAGCGGAACAGTTCGATCTGCGCCAGAATTCCAGCCTGATTCCGATGGTAATTGCCCGCCAGAACAGAATGGTCGGTACGGCGCAGAACGTTTGCGGCAAAGTCGAAATCAACAAGAACTCTCCCGGCTGGAAGATCACGCAGGGCCGCATAGGCTTCGGGCGTTTTGCAGGATGCCCCGGAGTTTTGCCGTGACTGTCGGGCCGGCAGCGCCGGTGCGGCAAGAGACGGCCCGGCAAAACGCCCCAGTTGTTCCTCGATAGTTGCACCGATTTTCGGTGAGATGCAGAGAACAAAAGCAACCATCGCAAGCCCACATACCGCGCGGCGACTGCTCGCATAGCGGGTGTAAAGGACACGCAGGATCTGCGCCTGGACAGCCACCAGCGAAACACCCAGGAACGTCATCATTCTGGACTGATAGAGGAACACCACCAGGCCGGTCACGATCAGGGCCAGAAACAGGGCGTATTCCAATCTGAAAGGCGACCTGACTGCAAAGATCAGGGCGGCTGCCATGGTGACGAACGACATTGCGATCAGGGCCAGAACTTCGCCCCTGTGCAGCTCCAATATGACACTGATTTTCTGCGCTTCTGCCACCTGGCTCAGCCAGTAGTCCCGCATGTCCTGAGGCAGGGCTTCGATCGGGTTGCTGAGGCAATGCGGGGCAAAGCTGTAAGCGCAGGCCAAGGTCACCGCACCAACCGCAAGGAACGCACTGATGCGGCCCCAAAGCGGCCAAGCAGACCCGACCCGGGCTGCAGCGCAAAGTCCCATCGCGGCGACGCTTGCCGGTAACGCCACACTGAGTGTCAGGGCGTCACAGCTTGGGAACAGAAAGGCCTTTTGTCCTGTAGTTGCAAGGCTGATCAGCACAAGCGTCACGGTCAGCCCTACACCAAATGCCATGGTCGGGCGGCGGGCCGGTTCACCATTGATGATCCAATCAACGGCAAAGAATATTGCGACAAGCGCGATCTGCAATATCGATTCGGTGCCTATCGATACCGAAAGCGCCAGGCAGGCACCCAGCAACCATCCGGCATATGGTTTGTCCCTGCGCAATGCGAACAGCATCAGGGCCGTGGCGAACAGAAGAATCTGAGCATTGTGGTGATCAAACGAAAAATAGTCGAACTTCCGGGAGTGTTCGAGCGCCAACACACCCACAACCAGCGCCGAAACAGCACCTTCCCGCGCGCCCAAAACGCTTCCCGTCACGGCAAAGGCCCACAAGGTCAGACCCGCCAAAAGTGAGGGCCAGACAAAAGCCGTCACCTGAAGGGCCATATCAGGCGGCAAGACCAACCCGAATGTTCTGTAGAGCAAGGCAATCGGCGCGTCGATCAGTCGAGACCAATGCATCAGCGTGCCGCCCTCGGGGCCCAGCCGATACTGTTGGCTGTCGAACCAGCCCTGCCCCTGCAACAGATCCTGCACGACCACCCAGCGCATTACGTCGTCAGAGCCTTCCTGATGACCACTCAGGGCCATAAGAACCAGAAGTGCCGCATAGGCGCATACAAAAAATCTCAGAACCAGCCGGTCTGCGAAAAGACTGTATGTTCCCTGCGAATTCTGCATGGTCCTCCGCCCTTGACGATCTTGCCCGCGACGGACCTTACAGGACAGACGTGACTGAATTGAGGCAAAAGGCCCAGTCAGCGTTTCTGCCTTTTGACGAGTGAATACAGCTAAGCCATACAGGCGGAATGTGGCCGGTCATGGGCGCAACGGCTCCGGATCCCGGCTAGCTGACGCTTTCTTCTTCAAGATGCAGTTTCATCTCGATCAGAACCTGTTGCAGCAAGCTGGTTTCTTTCAGTAGCCGCTTGGCTTCGTTGACCGTGATGATTCCGTCTTCGATTGCGGCCTGATACTCGGTCATCAACATCGCAAACCGCTGGCTGAGCGCTATGACATCCGAATTAACACCACCGGTGCGGGGTGTGGCTGTGTTGCTGTCGCAATAGGACAAGGTGATGTTCTTCAGATCTGCCAAAGCCGACGTTACATGCGGAAATGTCGCCACGTTTTCAAGGCGGGCCACCGCGTCCACAGGCATGAACCTGTCCTCGTGTTCAGCATTGTCGGAATAGTACCGTCCTAAAGTGGCCTTGGATTTTCCTGTAATTTCGCACGCGGCTTCGATTCCAACATCTTTAACCAGCGCTTCTGTGTGTTTTTTCAGATAGGCCCCGATATCTGCCATTGTTTTACCTTTGTTACCTGCAAACGCCTGCCCAATGTCCAATCGGGGGAAAGCGTGGGTAAATTTCCCATAACAAAGTCATAATTGAAATGTCATACATTGGCTATCCCTCAGATATGCGAGGGATTTTGTGAGTGAGTGGCGGCAGTTCAAGCCGGTAATGAGTAATTGCAGGGTGATATTGTTACGCCTTGCTGCGTTTTGGCCACATGTTGGCCGACGGCGTCGCTGTTGCAGATGTGGGGGTTCCATCCCCTAGAGCGTAGCTCGGCCTCTGCGAACGCAACGGCGACGTCGCTCCATCAAAGCGATTGATATCTTGTTCCTTTTCCCCAAGCGTTTTAGACCCGCGTCATGGCAAAGCTGTATTTCAACTATTCGACCATGAACGCGGGGAAATCGACCGTGTTGCTGCAAGCATCGCACAACTATCGCGAGCGTGGGATGCAGACCTACCTGATGACGGCAGCCATTGACGGAAGGGCGGGTGCCGGACGGATCGCATCGCGCATCGGCATCTCGGAGGAGGCTGATACCTTCACGCCCCGAGACGACGTCTTTGCGATGATCCGAAATCGTCTGAACGAAGGTCCCGTGACCTGCGTGTTCATTGACGAGGCCCAGTTCCTGTCTGAAGCTCAGGTCTGGCAATTGGCGCGGGCCGTCGACGATCTGGACGTACCAGTGCTGGCCTACGGGTTACGGGTGGATTTTCAGGGCAAGCTGTTTCCGGGATCAGCGGCGCTGCTGGCGCTGGCCGATGAGATGCGTGAAGTCCGCACCATATGCAAATGCGGACGCAAGGCCACGATGGTGATACGTCAGGACGAAAACGGCAAAGCCATCACCGAAGGTGCCCAGGTGCAGATCGGCGGCAACGAGACCTATGTCTCACTCTGCCGCAAGCATTGGCGCGAGGCGGTGGGCGACTAGACCGGGTTGGGCAATGCCTCGCCCGCCACAAAGGCCGCTACGTTATCCAGGGCCATGTGTCCCATGCTGCTGCGCACCTCTTCGGTGGCTGTGCCCAGATGGGGCAGCAGGGTGACGTTTTCCATTTCACAGAGCGCCTGTGGTACTTCGGGTTCGAACTCGTAGACATCCAGCCCCGCCCCCGCGATCTGACCTTTTTGCAACGCCGCAACCAGGGCCGCTTCGTCTACAACCTCTCCCCGCGCGATATTGACCAGAATGGCCGAAGGTTTCATCGTCTCAAGAACCTGTGCATCGATCAGGTGTCGGGTTTCGGCACCGCCGGGAACGGCGAGCACAAGGAAATCGACCGAGGCGGCGAGTGCTTTAAGGTCAGGTGTGAACTCGGCCGGGAAGTCCAGTTTCTTGGCGCTTCGGGATTGATAGGCCACCTGCATTTCAAAACCGAAATGGCACCGGCGCGCGATGGCCTGCCCGATACGGCCCATCCCGACGATACCGACGCGTTTGCCGGTTACATGGTGACCCAGCATTTGCGTGGGATGCCAACCCTGCCATTGGCCTGCGCGGACCAGCCGTTCGCCTTCGCCCGCGCGCCGGGCCGTGCTCAACAGCAGGGTCATGGCGATATCCGCCGTGGCACCGGTGACTGCGCCGGGCGTGTTGGTCACTGCGACTGATGCGGCGCGCGCTGCCTCGACATCGATGTGGTTGTAGCCGACGCCAAAATTGGCCAGTAGCTTGCATCGAGGCGAGCCTGCATCCGCAAATATCCGAGCCGAGAACTGATCGCCCAGCGTGGGCACGACCACGTCGAAATCCGTCAGAGCGGACAGCATTTCCCGGCCCGTCATGGGCGCCGTATTTTTACGAATCTCAACGTCAAACGCGGCGCGGGCGCGGGCCTCGACTGCCGGCGTCATCGGGCGTGTGATCAGCAGTTTCATCAGTGCATCCGCCCGCCTGTCGGAACTCTGCCGTCGGGACCGATCAGAACAATCTCGCCGTTTTCATCGGGCAGACCCAGCACCAGAACCTCGGACATGAACCTCCCGATCTGGCGAGGGGGAAAGTTGACCACGGCCATGACCTGTTTGCCCACCAGAGTCGACGGATCATAATGCGCGGTGATCTGGGCCGACGTCTTGCGCTCGCCGACCTCATCACCGAAATCGATCCACATCTTGATCGCGGGCTTGCGGGCTTCGGGATAAGGTTCAGCGCGGATCACCTCACCCACGCGGATATCGACCTTGAGAAAGTCGTCGAAAGAAATCTCACTCACGTGACAGCTCCTTGGATCGGTCGGTTGCGGCCTTGACGGCACGGTGCAGCAAGTCAGGGAAACCGCGTTCTTCATGCATCAGCACCTCAAGCGCGGCCTGGGTCGTGCCGTTCGGCGAGGTTACATTGATCCGCAGTTGTGACGGATCCTCGTCTGCGGCCTTTGCCAGCGCTCCGGCCCCGGCCACCGTCGATTTGGCCAGTTTCATCGCAAGGTCATGTGGCAGGCCGTGCGCCTCGCCGGCTTTGGCAAGCGTTTCAATCAGATGAAACACATAGGCGGGCCCGGATCCGCTGAGGCCGGTGACCGCATCCATCTGCGCCTCATCCGTCAGCAGTACCGTTTCGCCAATGGCCGAGAGCAGGTTTTCCGCAAGCGTCAGATCATCAGGTGATGCGTTTGAATTCCCGATCAGCGCGGTAATGCCCTGACGGATGGCGGCGGGCGTATTGGGCATGGCGCGAATGATCGGGGTGTCGCTGCCCAGAACGGATTCGAACGTGGCAATCGAGGTGCCCGCCGCGACCGAAACAAACAGGCTGCTGCCACCGCCCAGCGCCTGAATGGCGGGCAATGCCTCGCCCATCATCTGCGGCTTGACCGCGACCAACACCACGGCGGGGGCTTCTGGCAGGGGTGTGTTGATGTTGACGCACTGCGCCTTCAGCCAGTCGGATGGGTGTGGGTCGATCACCCAAACGGACGCTGGCGGGAGGCCGTGTTCCAGCCATCCCGCCAGCATTGCGGACCCCATCTTTCCGCACCCCAGAAGCACAAGCCCCTGTTCGGCCACACGCGTCATGTCCATTTGCCCCTCCCGCGTTACATGTCGGTTTGGGGCAAAGCTTTACGCCCGGCCGTAGGCCTCTGCAATGGCCACTTGCATGGCTTCTTCTGGTCCTCGATTTCCCCAGGTGACCAGTTGGATCGCCGGGTAGTACCGTTCTGCGCTCATGACGGCAGCGGTGATCATCGTGTCGATCTGCTCCGCGCTGGCTGTCTGTCCGCCGGCGAGGACCAGCCCATACCGGTACACCATCAGCTTCTGGTTTGCCCAATAGGTAAAGGCACCTGCCCAGCACTGATCATTCATCTTGTTGAGCAGCTCATAGAGCTGCATTTCCCGCTCGGCCGGCGGTTCCATTTCGAACGAGCACACCATCCGCAGCGTTTCGTCATAGTTGGACCAGGCGAGTGTGATCGAATAGGTGCGCCACTGGCCTTCGACAGCCATGGCAATCTGATCGTCCCCTATACGATCAAAATCCCAGTCGTGATGTTCGGCCAGATGTTCAACAATGTCGATCGGATGAATGTCTTCTTCGAGATACTGCTCGGAAAGGGCCATAATGCCACCTCACTAATCTCTAGCATTTCGGGGCTGGCAGCGCCCCAGCGCTAGTTGCCTGCTCTACAAACCGGGCTTCCCCCATTGGCCTGTACTAAATATGGTGCGATGCGGCGCTGGTTCTGGCAACCCTATTTGTTGGGGATAACAGCAATAAGTTGTGGACAGAAAGCAACGGGGATCAAAATATTGACTCTTGAACCAGCTTTGTCTTGATTAAATCCCGCGATGCTTCAGAATGCACGGCGCCGTACAATCCCGGCTGGATTGCGCGGCGTCAGAGTTTGTCCAAAATTGTGAAAACAGGAGAAGCTAGGGGCGTCACTTGTCCTGTTTTGCCTCAAGCGCGGCAATGCGGGCTTCGAGAGCGGCGTTTTCTTCACGCGCTTTCTGGGCCATGGCGCGGACGGCGTCGAATTCTTCACGCGTGACAAAATCGCGGTCGGCAAGCCAGCGATCGATCATCGACTTCATCGCATTTTCGGCCTCTTCCCGCGCGCCCTGCGCGACACCCATGGCGTTGGTCATCAGTTGGGACACGTCGTCCAGTATCTTGTTGCGGGTTTGCATATCTTTACTCCGGTATCGCGATTGATCTCTATATGGGGAAAGATTGCCGCATGCTCAAGGTTGACTTGTCCTGCAATCCCCGGGCAATGAGACGCACATGCAGGCTGTTCTGAATTTCCCCGATCTGTCGCCCGAACTGTTCTCGATCTCGCTGTTCGGGATGGAGTTCGCGTTAAGGTGGTATGCGCTGGCCTATATCGCGGGCATCCTGATTGCGTGGCGGCTGGCGGTCGTGGCTTTGCGCCGCCCTGCCCTGTGGCCAGCCGACGGCCCACCGATGAAACCGGACCAACTGGAGGATCTGGTCACCTGGATCATTCTGGGCGTGATCCTGGGCGGGCGGCTTGGCTTTGTGCTGTTTTACCAACCCGGCTATTACCTGTCGCATCCGTTTGAGATATTGAAGGTCTGGCAAGGCGGCATGGCGTTTCACGGGGGTTTGCTGGGCGTGATCCTTGCCTCTTATCTGTTTGCCCGACGCCATCGGATCCCGACCCTGTCCCTGGGCGATCTGGTTGCTTACACTGTTCCACCCGGCCTGCTGCTGGGACGGCTGGCCAATTTCGTCAATGCCGAGCTGTGGGGCCGTCCGAGCGACCTGCCATGGGCCGTCATCTTTCCCGGTTTTGCCGCGCAGGACTGCCCCGGCGTGGTAGCAGGAATGTGCGCGCGTCACCCATCGCAGTTATACGAAGCAGCACTGGAAGGTGTGTTGCTGGGCGCGCTGTTGCTGTGGCTGGTTTATCGACGCGGCGCGTTTCACAAACCGGGCTTTGTCATGGGCCTGTTTCTGGTGGGCTACGGTGCGTCGCGCTTTGTCGTCGAGTTCTTCCGTCAGCCGGATGCACAGTTCATGTCGCCCGGCAATCCGATGGGGCTTGCCTTGCATGTGGGCGGATATGGTCTGACCATGGGGCAAATCCTGTCGCTGCCCATGATCGCGCTTGGCCTGTGGTTTGTCCTGCGCGCAGGGCGGGCAAAATGAGCTTGAAAGATCACCTTATCGCCCGCATCCGTCAGGATGGGCCGATGAGTGTGGCCGATTACATGGCCGAATGTCTTCTGCATCCCACGCGGGGCTATTACACAACACGCGATCCGCTGGGGGCTGCCGGGGATTTCACCACGGCACCGGAAATCAGCCAGATGTTTGGCGAGCTGATCGGGCTGTGCCTTGCGCAAAGCTGGATGAATCAGGGGCGGCCCGCGCCGTTCACCCTGTGCGAGTTGGGACCCGGGCGCGGCACTCTGATGGGCGATATACTGCGTGCCACACGGACCGTAGCAGGATTTCACGATGCTGCCCGGATTGTGCTGGTCGAGACCTCGCCGGTCCTGAAACAGGTGCAGGCGGACACTCTGAGGGATTACACACCTAACTGGGCCGACAGCGTCGCAGAGCTGCCGGACCAGCCGCTGCTGTTGGTGGCGAACGAGTTCTTCGACGCGCTGCCTGTTCGGCAGTTCCTGCGCGACGGCGACGGCTGGAGTGAACGCCTGGTCGGCGAACGCGACGGCGAATTGCTGATTGGACGGGGGCCCAACGGACCGCAAGTGGCGCTGACTGACAGGCTTTCGGACACCAAGGATGGTGATCAGGTCGAGCTGTGCGCGGCAGCGATTCCCATTCTGACCGTGATTGCCGGTCGGATCGCCAGCCATGGAGGCGCCGCGCTGATTGTCGACTATGGCGACTGGCATTCATTGGGCGATACGCTGCAAGCCCTGCAAAACCATGAGCACGCCGATCCGCTGGCGGCACCCGGTAAAGCCGACCTGACTGCGCATGTGGATTTTGAACCTCTTGCCATCGCGACCCGAGCCTGTGGTTGCAGGCACACACGCCTGACACCGCAGGGCGTGTTTCTGGAACGGCTCGGCATAACTGCCCGGGCACAGGCTTTGTCCCGTACGCTGAGCGGTTCCGAGCTGGATGCCCTGATTGCAGCGCATCGCCGGTTGACGCACCCGGACGAAATGGGAAATCTGTTCAAAGTGATGGGCCTCTATCCGGCCTATGCTGCACCACCGCCAGGATTAGAGCCATGACACTGGAAATTCTGACTTCAGACTTGCTTTCCCCATTTCGTCATGGGTTCTTCACCCGTCGCGGCGGAGCTTCTTCCGGTATCTTCGACGGGTTGAATTGCGGCTTTGGATCGTCAGATCAGACCGAAGTTGTTGCACTGAACCGTCGGCGGGTTGCTGATGCAATGGGTGTTGCGCCCGAGGCGATGATCGGCGTTCATCAGGTGCATTCCCCAACAGTTCTGACGGTTGAACAGCCTTTGGAAGGTGAAAAGCCGCGCGCGGATGCCGTCGTAACGGCGACACCCGGTGTGGCGCTGACGATTCTGACGGCAGATTGCCAACCGGTTTTGTTTGCCGACCCGTCGGCCAATGTGATCGGAGCGGCCCATGCAGGTTGGCGCGGTGCGCTGGACGGTGTGCTGGAGGCGACGCTGGACGCCATGGAAGCGCTTGGCGCAAGGCGCCAGAATATCAACGCCGTCATCGGTCCCTGCATTTCGCAACGCGCGTATGAGGTCGGGCCTGAGCTCCTGGACACCTTCATGACCGATTCACCGGACAACTCGCGTTTTTTTGCCAATGGTCAGGATGACCGGCTGCAATTCGACCTGCCCGCTTTTGGTTTGCACCGCTTGCGGCAGGCCGGTGTCGGGCAGGGGGAATGGACCCGGCACTGCACGTATTCTGACCCGGACCGGTTCTATTCCTACCGCCGCACAACGCACGCAAACGAGGCCGATTACGGGCGGCTGATCTCGGTCATAAGATTGTGATTTTGGACCAGATTTAGGCGCCGCGCCACTTTTCCGCCACATTTGTTGTGTTTATCGGAAACAGAATCGTAACGAGTTTTGTCAGAAATCAGATGGTCATCTGACGTCCATGTTCCGGACGCTGGCGTGTTGAGTGGAAGGATAGACCGATTATAAATTTCTTGTCTGCAAAACATCCCGGATAAGCCTTATCCATGCCGCAAACGCGCGTCAAAAAAGGGTCATAATGGATGCGGAAAACAAACCCGTTCAGAGCAGGACCAGAAAATGAAAACCAAGTCTCGCTTTCTCAAAGCCATGGTCGTCGCCACGCGGAGCCAGAAGCTGGAAATGCCGTGGAAGCGGGTATCAAGCCATTCTGTCAGGGTCGCCAGTCGCATCGCGGCACGACGCTGAGGCAGAAGCACCCAGAGCCCAAGCTGCCGGTCTCGATGGGGTGAACGCATAACGGGCTTGCTCCTGCCCGATGTGTAGAGCGTCACGATCTGAGGGGGTCGGGACGAGTTTAGGAGTTGTGTGTGCGGGCAATTTTCGCCCGTGAAGTACGAGTTTGTCTGGGGGGTCAATGTGTTGACCATTGGAAAGCGCAATTTTGTCGCCATGCGGGGTCTGACCGACTGCCGCCCATGGGTCACCCATTTGTTTCAAGACAAAGAACCAGTTCGTCAGGTTGGCCTGTACGGGGATACGCCGCGCTTGATCGGACATTTTGAGGGGACGGAATATTTATGACTATTCCTAGTTCACTGGCCCGCGCGGCCAGAAATGCAATCGAAACGACGGCCATGCTGCGGGACGCACCGCGCCCGGTTGCAAAACCAAAGGCCCAGCTGCGCCGGTATGAAGTCAGCAGCCTGTTGAAAAACGGGAACATTGTTCAGACCAGACACATTGCGCCGGCCCTGCCGATGTTCGAAGATGCCTTTTGTGCCTTCACGCGTGGGTCGCTGGTTGAAACCGAACATGGGCCGATGGCAATCGAAGACCTGATGCCGGGGGATACTGTCCTGACTCAGGATGGCGCGTCCGAAACCGTGCTGTGGAAGGGATCTGTCACTCTGATCCCGGGACGTCCGGATTCGCGGGGCCGCACGCGGCCGCTTACGCGCATCATGGCGGATACATTCGGGATGCAAAAACCGATGTCGGGTGTAATCGCCGGGCCTGCGGCGCGGATCGTGGGCACGCCGGCGCATTTGCGGCATCTGCATGGGAATGGCCCGATTCTGACACCTGTATCCGAATTCCAGGATGGAACGGGCGTGATTGAAACAATGCCGCCGACGCCAGTTGAACTGTTTCACATTTGTCTAAAACGGCATTCCGTTATTCGGGTAGATGGTTTACAGTTTGAAACGTATCACCCAGGTGTGAACGCGGTCCGGATGATCAGCCACTCGTTACGGTCGGTTTATCTGAACCTGTTCGCGCATATCGAATCGCTCAACGATTTTGGTCCGCTGCTGATGCCGCGCGCCGGAGACGGGGAAATCGACGCGATGACAGCCTGAGTGCGATAGCGATTACTGCATTATGGGGGGCATCATGCAGCTGGTACTAAGTTGGATTCTATCCTTGGCGGTGGCTGCTATGCTGCCACCGAACACCGCACAGACAAAACGTCTGGGCGTTACGCCGTCCGGTTCATTCGTTCTTCCAGAACGTCGAACGGCACGCCTGGCTCGTCTTTTGCGCCGCGGATAACAAGCGATGTCTTGACGCTGGCCACGTTTGACGTGGTCAGCAGTTCACCGGTCAGGAACTGCTGAAAACTGCTGAGATCAGGTGCGACGCATTTCAGGATGAAGTCCACCTCGCCGTTCAGCATGTGACATTCCCGGACCAGTGGCCATTCGCGGCAGCGTTCTTCGAACGCGCGCAGCTCGGTCTCGGCCTGACTGTCGAGCCCGACCATGGCGAACACCTGCACTTCGAATCCCAGCTCGCGGGAATTCACTTCGGCGTGGTAGCCTGTGATATAGCCGGATTCTTCCAGTGTGCGCACCCGGCGCAGACAGGGCGGCGCCGAGATTCCGACCCGTTTTGCAAGTTCGACATTGGTCATCCGACCGTCTGCCTGCAATTCCGCCAGAATCTTGCGGTCGATATCATCCAACCGAGTCGTGACCATCAAATGCTCCTGATTTTTGCGGTTCTTATATCAGCCCCCCACGCGCACGCAATAATGTTTCGCACATGCGCAATTTTCTTTGTTTTCAAATCCCTCATTTTCCCCGCACCCTTCGCAGGGTCGCTTGCGAAGTCATAAACAGTAAGGGGCTTTAAGTCGGGTCTGTCGGTCGCTATATCGGGGCGACGGGCCAAAGGCCCAATTCAGGCAATTCGAGCGGGGATACCATGGCCGACACACGACACACCAAGGTTCTGATCATCGGATCGGGGCCCGCAGGATACACCGCGGGCGTTTACGCAAGCCGCGCCATGCTGGAACCCATTCTGGTACAGGGCATCGAGCCCGGCGGCCAGCTGACGACAACGACCGAAGTCGAGAACTGGCCCGGCGACACCGAGGTACAGGGCCCCGACCTGATGGTCCGGATGCAGGATCACGCCAAGGCGATGGGCTGTGAGGTGATCGGCGACATCATCAGCGATCTGGACCTCAGCCAGCGCCCCTTCACCGCCAAGGGCGACAGCGGCACCACATACACGGCGGACGCCGTCATTCTGGCGACCGGCGCGCGCGCCAAGTGGCTGGGCCTGCCGTCGGAAGAGAAATTCAAGGGCTTTGGCGTTTCAGCCTGCGCCACCTGCGACGGGTTCTTCTATCGCGGACAGGAAATCGTGGTGATCGGCGGCGGCAACACGGCCGTGGAAGAGGCCCTGTTCCTGACCAACTTCGCCAGCAAGGTGACTCTGATCCATCGCCGCGATGAGCTGCGCGCGGAAAAGATCCTGCAAGACCGGCTTATGAAGAACGATAAAATCGAACCACTGTGGTTCCACCAGTTGGAAGAAGTGATCGGCACCGATGCGCCGCTTGGCGTTGAGGGCGTTCGCGTCAAACATGTCAAAACCGGAGAGATCACTGAAATCCCCTGTAAAGGCGTTTTTGTTGCCATCGGCCACGCGCCTGCAAACGAGCTGGTCAAGGACACGCTCGAAACGCATATGGGTGGCTATGTTGTCACCAAGCCGGGCAGCACCGAAACCTCGGTTCCGGGCGTGTTCGCAGCAGGCGATCTGACCGATCACATCTATCGTCAGGCGGTCACAAGCGCCGGTATGGGCTGCATGGCGGCACTGGATGCCGAGCGGTTCCTGGCGGAAAACGAATAACACGGGCTCGGAATCTTCCGGGCTGCTTCGGAAAAATCAGATCCGTCGGCGATCAGAGTTTCAATGACAGTGCCCCATGGTTTCGTGGGGCACTGTACGAATTCAGCTGCAACGTGATCGTTGTCCGACAACAGCAACAACTGCCAATCCCTTGACCGCCAGCCAGCAGCGTATCAGGATTATCCTGGGAAAAGCGAAGAACAGGTGAGCATTTGAACAACGCTCTTTGGCGCGGCGGGTGGTCAACCCGACTCAGGATCGGTAGTGGTCTTGTGTTGTTTGTCTTCGCGTTCTTCCATTTCATAAACATTGGCTTAGGCCTGTTTCATACCGATTATCTGCACGGGATGCAGGACGGCCGGAAGGCCATCACCCGCCACAATGCCATCAGCGTGCTTTTCTATGCTGCCCTGTTCACGCATGCTGGTCTGGCCCTGACGTCGATCGCGCAACGCAGAACCCTGCGGATGCCCTTCAGCACTGCCTTGCAGGTCGGTCTGGGCTTGCTGATTCCGCTGCAACTGATCTCCCACATCGTGCAGACGCGGGTCGCGCACGAGGTCTACGACGTCAACGACGAGATGGGATATATCATCATTCTGATGTGGCCCAGTATCGCCGTATGGATGCAAAGCGCCTTGTTGCTGATCGTTTGGATACACGGGTGCATCGGCTTGCATATGTGGCTACGGCTGACCCGGTGGTGGTCGCGGGTCGCGCCCTATCTGATTGGTGTTGCAGTTTTCGTGCCTTTTTTCGCACTGGCCGGCTTGTTGACCGAAGGGCGTCGCATATGGGCCGACTTCGCTGATGAATTCCTGCGCGATCAATATATTGAGCACTACAACTGGCCATCGCCCGAGGCCTTCCAGACCCTGTTCAGTGTAAAAGATTATGGCCTTATGGTTTTCTGGCTGGCCCTTGGGGCAACGGGGCTGGTTTACATCGGGCGCAAACTGTGGCGGCGCAGGCATTCGGTGCGCGTGAATTACGCCAAAGGGCCCGAGGTGGTCGCGGAAAAAGGCTTGACCTTGCTTGAGATTTCCCAGGTGAACGGCGTGCCGCATGCCGCCTTGTGCGGTGGAAAGGGGCGCTGCACCACATGCCGTGTCATTGTAGAGGATGGCAGCGACGCCCTGCCGCCGCCCGGCGACGTCGAAGCGCGCAGCCTTGCTGCTGTGGGCGCCTCGCCGCAGACACGACTGGCCTGCCAGATACGGCCAACGGAACCCACCACCGTTTTTCGGGTCTTCAGGCCAGATGGCGGACGCATACGCGGACATGCCAGTCAGGGTCAGGAACGCCAGTTGGCCGTTCTGTTTCTGGACATGCGCAGCTTTACCGCGCGTACGACCGGCCAATTACCCTATGACATCGTATTCCTGCTGAACCGGTTTTTCGACGCGGTCGTGCCTGCCATCACCAAGGAAGGCGGTGTCGTGGACAAATATATGGGAGACGGGCTGCTTGCCGTTTTTGAAAAGCCGAATGCGGCGGCGTCCGCCCGTGCCGGGTTGAAAGCCGCCATCGACATCAGTCACGCCCTCGACAATTTCAACGAGCAGCTCGAGGGCGAAGGCAGCCCCGGAATTCGCATCGGAATGGGTCTGCATCTTGGGGATCTGGTCGTTGGTGAGATCGGCGCGGCGGGGCATGCGTCGAAAACCATAATCGGCGACGCCGTCAATGTCGCCAGTCGTCTGGAAAGCGAAACCAAGGCGCTGAAGGTCGAATTGCTGGTCTCGGAAGAGTTGCTGAAGGCCGCAGGTGTCGTCGTACCACGGGACGAAATCAGGTTGTTCCAGTTGCGGGGTGTGTCTGAACAGATTCCCGCCCTGCCTGTCACCCGTGCGTCCACACTTGAGCAGAACGTCACAAAACAGGAACAGAAATACTCCGCCTGAACGAATAATCTCTGATTGCAAGGATCAGATCATCGATTAGGCTTGTGAAATAGAAATTTCTTCCAATTCAAAAATATTCGGCGCATATCCTCCTTTGTTACATTGACGCCTGTGGACTTCGCCTGTCAGCCGGTGCAAACGCCTCGAAACCGCCCGATATCCACTGGCAAATCAACACTGCTACAAGAGTATTCCGATGACGATGTTAAGCAATCTGGCCCCGATCTCCGAACTGTATGTTTCATACGATTCGGCGCAGAAGCTGAAAGTGGAAGCTGCCGATCTGACCAGCTGGGATCTGAGCCCGCGTCAGATCTGCGACCTGGAGCTTCTAATGAATGGCGGCTTCAACCCGCTCAAGGGATTTCTGAGCGAAGCAGATTACGACAATGTGGTCGAAAATATGCGTCTGGCCGATGGAACGCTTTGGCCAATGCCCATCACATTGGATGTCAGCGAAGACTTCGCGGATCGGATCGAACTTGGGCAGGATATCGCTCTGCGCGATCAGGAAGGCGTGATCCTGGGCACCATGACCGTGACTGACCGCTGGACCCCGGACAAGGCGCGTGAGGCCGAGAAGGTTTTTGGCGCCGATGATGATTCCCACCCGACGGTCAACTATCTGCACAACGTGGCCGGCAAGGTCTACCTGGGCGGACCCGTGGTCGGCATCCAACAACCAGTGCATTATGATTTCCGCGGTCGTCGGGATACGCCAAACGAATTGCGCGCCTATTTCCGCAAGCTGGGTTGGCGCCGCATCGTTGCCTTCCAGACCCGCAATCCGCTGCACCGCGCGCATCAGGAACTGACCTTCCGCGCCGCCAAAGAGGCACAGGCCAACCTGCTGATCCACCCGGTGGTCGGCATGACCAAGCCGGGCGACGTGGATCACTTTACCCGCGTGCGCTGTTATGAGGCCGTTCTCGACAAATACCCCGCATCGACCACCTCGATGAGCCTGCTGAACCTGGCCATGCGCATGGCCGGACCGCGCGAAGCCGTCTGGCACGGCCTGATCCGTGCCAACCACGGCTGCACCCATTTCATCGTGGGCCGAGACCATGCCGGCCCCGGCAAGAATTCAGCCGGAGAAGATTTCTATGGCCCCTATGATGCGCAGGACCTGTTCCGCCAGTTCCAGGATGAAATCGGCGTCGAAATGGTCGACTTCAAGCACATGGTCTATGTGCAGGAACGCGCCCAGTACGAGCCGAATGATGAGATTCTCGACAAGGATGACGTCACCATCCTGAACATCTCGGGCACCGAGCTGCGCCGCCGTCTGGCCGAAGGTCTGGAAATCCCCGAGTGGTTCAGCTTCCCCGAAGTGGTAGCCGAGCTGCGCAAAACCAAGCCGCCACGCAGCCAACAGGGCTTTACCGTGTTCTTCACAGGTTTCTCAGGTTCGGGCAAATCCACCATCGCAAACGCACTTATGGTCAAGTTGATGGAAATGGGTGGCCGACCTGTGACGCTGCTCGATGGCGACATTGTTCGTAAGAACCTGTCGTCAGAACTGGGTTTCTCGAAAGAGCACCGCGACCTGAACATCCGCCGTATCGGCTATGTGGCCAGCGAGATCACCAAGAACGGCGGCATCGCCATATGTGCCCCGATCGCGCCCTATGCCACGACACGCCGCGCCGTTCGGGAAGAGATCGAACAGTTCGGTGCCTTTTGCGAGGTCCACGTCGCAACCAGCATTGAGGAATGCGAACGCCGCGACCGCAAGGGCCTTTACAAGTTGGCACGTGAAGGCAAGATCAAGGAATTCACCGGGATCTCGGACCCCTACGATGTTCCAGAAAACCCGGAACTGCGCGTCGAAACCGAGAATGTCGAGGTCGACAACTGCGCCCATCAAGTTCTGCTGAAACTGGAAAGCATGGGCCTGATCGCAGCAAACTGATTGCGGTCTCTTCTGATTGTATTGGGCGGCCTCCGGACATTCCGGCGGCCGTTTTTATTGGCTTCCAAATGACGATTGCCGATGGTCCTGATGCTGTTCAGGAACTCGTGGCGGGTGTGAAACTGAGATGACGAACAGGTCTCCGACCATTGTCAGTTTCTGGTTGGGATCCGATCTGAGCTTGTCGGAGCAACTATGCCTTCAGTCCTTTCCGGATCAAGGACACCGCTTCGTCCTGTGCGTCGCGCACGAGGTCGGAGACCTTGGAACAGATGCTGGATTTCGTTATGTCGGCAAACCCGATCCAACCCTGGCGTGGACCCAGATGACGGCTGGGCTGGATGCAACCCGCCGCCTTCGGCCAGAATACCGGGGGCAGCCCTCGGTTAGCGTTTGCTCATTTTATCGGCGTTTCCGGCAGGTCAACCTGCCCGCGCATCAGAACATACCCCTGACCGGACACCTTGATGCCCGTCATCGCATCAGGCGGGCCGACACGCGTGACGATGGCCTTCCCGGGGCGGCCCATATCGTGACCCTGCTCGGCGATGAAGCTTTCCTTTTTCATCAATCCGTGTTTCCACAAATAGGCGGCCATCGCACCGGTGGCAGACCCGGTAAACGGATCTTCAGGCGGGCTGGGCGGAGCCAGAAGAAGGCGCGAAAACGTATCCCCCTCATCGGTTGCCCCTTGCAGCGTGACAAGAAACGGTTCGGCCATATCCGAGCCGGAATAACCCGCAGCTTCAGCCACTTTGCGCAATGGGCCTTCAACCAGTTGAGCGGCCCGCAATGCCGTATGATCCCGCAGAACGGTGATGCAGAACGGCAAGCCGGTTGATACCATCTGAGGCGGCGAAATGATGGCTTCCTGTGGCAGGCTGACCGCTCCCGCCACCAGTTCCGCGGGGACGAGTGCACCGAATTGCGGTGCGACCTGAGTCATTTCGATCTGTTCACCCTGCAACCGGATCGAGACCAGACCCGCACCGGTTTCCAGCGTCAGACTGTCGCCCGAGATCATGCCGCGGGATCGCATCGCCGCGACAGTGGCGATAGTCGGATGCCCCGCGAAGGGGATTTCGCGGCTGGCCAGAAAATAACGGACGCGGATGTCGGCCACCTCGGACGGGCCGGTAAAGGTGCATTCGACCAGAGAGGTTTCGCGCACATAGGCCATGCAGACTTCTTCCGTAAGGCGCGCACCTTCGTGGACTACAGCACATCCGTTGCCACCAAATGCGCGATCACTGAAGGCGTCCACCCAGTCAAAGTCAAACCAGCCCATGATGCCGCTCCTGCCTTTGCATGTGCGGCAAGATCACCGCATGAAAAGAAAATGCCACTTCGTTTCAGCAGAGTTTTCGGTCGCCTAGTGAACGGCCACCGGAGACAGATCATGTTCTCGCGCCAGCACAAAGGCCAGCTTGCGGTCTGCGACCAGCGCCAGTTGCTGCCCGTCGGAATCGTGGACGGCGTAAAGCTGATCCAGATCGCCTGCCTGTTCACGAACTTCCCGAGGCAATTCAGAAACTTCAACCGTTTTGACATAGACAATACGGTTGCCTTCGGTGTTGATTTCAATCGGTGTATTCATTGCTCTTACCCCTTCCGTATGTTGATCGTCTGAACCACGGTTTCCGGCACGGCGCGGGTCAGATCCACGTGCAGCAGACCGTTTTCCATGATCGCCTCGCCCACTTCGACACCGTCGGCCAGCACGAACATGCGCTGGAACTGACGCGCCGCGATGCCACGGTGCAGGAATATGCGCCCCTCGCTGTCGTCGCGCTGACGGCCCCTGATCACCAACTGGCGATCCTCGATCGTGATTGACAGATCCTCTTCGGCAAACCCGGCCACCGCAAGAGTGATGCGATAGGAGAAATCCGAGGTCTGTTCGATGTTATAAGGCGGGTACCCTTCATTTCCGGCCTTTGCAGACCGTTCCAGAAGGCGTTCCAACTGCTCGAACCCCAATAGATGCGGGTATGAGCCAAGAGTGAGTTTCGACACGTATTTTCGTCCTTCATTGTCAAAGCGACGTGGTGTGCGGCCCCGTTCTGGCAACCGCCTGCAATAGAATATGGGAAGAAACCAGGATGTCCACAAGGTCTGGCGCGATAACGTCTGACACACTATCTTGTTGGCCAAGCACCGCAACCAACTCGAGTCGCCAATGAACGCGCCTACCGATCTTTCGATGAAAACAGATGAAGTATTGCGTGTTGAGCTTGAGGTTTTCCGCCGACAGCACCGCGATCTGGATGAGGCGATCGAAGCGTTGCATGAAAAGGGAACGGCCGATCAACTGACCTTACGGCGCCTGAAAAAAGAGAAATTGCGCCTGAAAGACATCATCCGGCTGATCGAAGACCGCCTGACCCCCGATATCATCGCCTGAACGGCCCTGTACCGCATTGCCAGTCAACCGGATTTGGCTATAGTGCGCGCTCTTTCTGAGCGCGGGGACGTATGCGGATGAGCGATGTGAAAGTGGGGATCATCATGGGCAGCCAGTCGGACTGGCCCACGATGAAGGAAGCCGCAGATATTCTGGACGAACTGGGCGTCGCCTACGAAGCGCGTATCGTATCGGCCCACCGCACGCCGGACCGGTTGTGGGACTATGGCAAGACCGCAGTCTCGCGTGGATTGCAGGTGATCATTGCAGGTGCTGGCGGGGCGGCGCATCTTCCGGGTATGATGGCGTCGAAAACGCGGGTACCAGTCATTGGCGTCCCGGTGCAGACCCGCGCCTTGTCGGGCGTGGATTCTCTGTATTCCATCGTGCAGATGCCCAAGGGGTTCCCGGTGGCGACCATGGCGATCGGGTCCGCCGGCGGGGCCAATGCCGGTCTGATGGCAGCGGGCATCCTGGCATTGCAGGATGATGCTTTGGCCGAACGGCTGGACAACTGGCGTGACGCTCTGTCAGCGTCGATCCCCCAGGAACCGCAGGGATGAGCCGGATCGGATTTATCGGCACCGGCCATATCGCCGCGCCGATCGCGCGGCTGATGGCCGCCAAAGAGCACCAGATCAGCGTGACCGAGCGCAACGCCACAGTTTCATCTGCCTTGAAGGCGGAACTGGGCGCAACCGTCGCTGCACCTCAGACCGTGCTTGACACCTCGGACATCGTGTTCCTGTGCCTGCGCCCGCATATTGCGGCCGACGTTCTGGACCCGCTGATCTTTCGTGCCGATCAGCAGATCGTTTCCGTCATGGCGTCGGTGCCCGCCGAGCAACTGGCCGCGCTTTGCGCCCCTGCGTCGGATTTCGTGCAGACCATCCCGCTGGGCTTTCTGGAAACCGGCGGCTGCCCGATGGCAGCTTTTGGCAATGATCGCCTGCTGGCCGATCTGTTTGAGCCCGAGAACCCTGTGGTCAAGGTTGCGGATGAAGCCGCGCTGAACGCGCATTTCGCCATTTGTGCCATGGTTCCCGGCATTCTGGACCTGATGGCCACCGGTGCCAAATGGCTGGGTGACGCAACCGGGGATACGGACGGGGCCGAGTTCTATACAACGCAGTTGATGGCGGGCTTTCTGGCCTCGATGGAAAAAGGCACCGCCGGGCGATTGGCGCAAGAGCGTGACGCCCTGGCGACAGAGGACACGCTGAGCCTGCAAATGACGGACGCCCTGAAGGATCAGGGCGCGCACGAGGCGCTGCGTTCCGCGCTTGGCGATATTGGCAAACGTTTGGAGAGTTGAAGATGGCGGAAATGCTCGCCCAAGGCGCAGTGATCGGGATTCTGGGGGGCGGTCAGCTGGGCCGGATGCTGTCTGTGGCAGCCGCCAGACTGGGTTTTGTCAGCCATATCTACGAACCGGGCGCAAACCCACCGGCGGGGCAGGTTGCGGATCGCGTCACCACCGCGGCTTACGACGATGCAAACGCGCTGAAAGCCTTTGCCGATGCGGTCGATGTCATCACCTATGAGTTCGAGAACATCCCGACCGAAGCGCTGGACATTCTGGAAGCGCACCGCCCGATCCGCCCCGGGCGCGAGGCATTGCGGGTCAGCCAGGACAGGTTGACCGAGAAGGCATTTCTGCAAGAGCTGGGCCTGAAGACGGCCCCGTTTGCGGATATTGCCGACCTGACCAGCCTGAATGCGGCGATCGAGCAGATCGGAACGCCCGCCATCCTGAAAACCCGTCGCTTCGGCTATGACGGCAAGGGACAGGCCCAGCTGCGCAACCCTGAGGATGCCGAGACCGCTCTGGCCGATATGGCCGGTGCACCAGCTATTCTGGAAGGGTTCGTGGATTTCTCGCACGAGGTGTCGATCATCGCGGCCCGCGGTCTGGACGGTCAGGTCGCCTGTTTCGATCCGGGTGAAAATGTGCACCGCGATGGCATCTTGCGTACCACCACCATCCCTGCCCGCTTGTCTCCCGCCCAGCGCACAGACGCAATCCTGCTCGCAGCAAACATCCTGAACGCACTCGAATACGTCGGCGTGATGGGCGTTGAGCTGTTCGTGACGCCCGGCAGTCTGATCGTGAACGAAATCGCGCCGCGGGTCCACAATTCGGGCCACTGGACGCAGAACGGCTGCGCTGTCGATCAGTTCGAACAGCATATCCGCGCCGTGGCAGGCTGGCCTTTGGGGGACGGACAGCGCCATTCCGATGCGGTGATGGAAAACCTGATCGGCTACGACATGGACCGTGTACCTGAGCTGGCCCGCGAGCGGGATGTGGCGCTGCATCTCTACGGCAAGGCCGAAGTCAAGGCGGGTCGCAAGATGGGGCATTTCAACCGCATCAAACGTTGACGAAACGTGAATATGCGGCGCGCTTCAGTTCACGAAGCGCGCGGCGACATCACCCGACATATAGCTGATGCGCCCACCGGCCAAGGTGGCCGCGACGCGATGGGTATCCGGATCCAGGATGACCAGGTCCGCGCGTTTTCCCGGCGCGAGCGTGCCCCGGTCCTGCATGTCCAGTACCCGCGCGGGGCCGGACGAGATCAGCGCCCAGGCACCGGCCAAATCCAGCAGACCGGTTTTGGCCAGCATCAACGCCGCGCGGCGCTGGCTGGGATAGTGGTAATCCGATGCCAACGCATCACAAAGCCCCATGGCAATCAGTTCAACCGCGCTGGCATTCCCCTTGTGCGACCCACCCCGCACAACGTTGGGAGATCCGAGGATAACGTGATCCCCGGCGGAACGCGCGGCCTCGGCGGCCTCAAGCGTTTCGGGGAATTCGGCAATGCGCACGCCCCGGTCGCGCCACCATGCCCGCGTCTCGGCGGTTGCGTCATCATGGCTGCCCAGACGCACACCCATTTCGACAAGTGTGGCGCTGAGTGCTTCGACGGCGGCAGGCACTTCGTTCCTACAGGCATGCATGCCAAGCAGCATCTCAAAATGCGCATCCGGATTGCGCCCGGCCTTCAACGCTTGCCCGGTCAGGCGCGGAGGCTTTTTGCCCTGCGCCAAACGATCATGCGGCAGGTGATCATTGAACACCACATAGGGCACCTGCCATTCGGCGATACGCCGCGCCAGACCGGCATAATCCTCAAGCATGTTGGTCTCGAACCGCAATTGCGGGATCAGATCCGTGACTGCGCTGTCCTTGACCGCAGCGATTGCCCGAAACACCTGCGCGGCAAACTCCGGGCCGCGCACGCCACCTTCCCAACTGTAGAACTGGGCCAGCACAGCGGTGGTGATGCCATTGGCGGCCAGTTCGGCCTCGACTGCCAGAATACCTTCGTTCATTTGCTTCATCGCGCCGCGCCGAGGGGCGATGTGGCGTTCGAACCCGTCCCCGTGCAGATCGACGATACCGGGCAGGACAAGATAACCGGTCAGATCAATCCTGCGTCCGGTCGGATCGTGTTGAACAACGCCGTCCGCTATCGAAAGATCGTAGCGCGACAGACCATTCCCCGGCAACAGGACCTCTGCGCCGGTCATTGTCAGGTCCAGTGCGGTCATCGTGTGGGCTCCGAGTCAGGTTCCGAACAGTCCTGCCCGATGCAGATCTCGTCGATTATCTCCATCACGCCGTCGAGCCAGGTGATCTTTGGATCGAATTGACCAAATTCGATAAAATGCAGTGCCTGCGCCATAACGCGCGGGTTGTTCATCATGAAGGTGTGGGTCACAGGCAGAACAATGTGATCGGCCATCCCTTCGACCTTGGTGGTTTCAATCGAGACCTTGCCGTCATCCTGCGCGTCGATCAGCGACGAAAACAGCGGGTTGAGCGAGTTCTCGCCCGCAATCACCCCCAGTTCAAAATCCACCGGCGGCAGGCGGCGCGGAATGCCTTCGGGACCGGTGCCCAATTGCAATCCCGCAGGGCCGTTCAGATACCCGAACACTTCCCATGCGCTCAGCTCATCGACCAACTGGCTGCCCTGATTGGGCGGGCCGAGCATGACGACACGACCCAGGTTTTCAGGCCGATGGTCCTTGAACCAATAGCGCAACAGGATACCCCCCATGGAATGCGCGACGACATTGGCCTTGTCGTCACCACAAGCCGCAAGCGCGTCCGGTATGGTTTGCTCTGCCAGTTCGGGAATGCCGATTTCGGTCGATGGATACCCGTGGCGCACAACAGTATAGTCATGAGCCTTGAACAGCTGCTCCATCACGGTAAACGACGCCTCTGTGCGTGCCAGACCATGCAGGAGGATCACGCATTTCGCGCTGGCTGCGGCGGGAGCGAGGCAGAAGAACAGGGCAATCAAAAGTTTCATAACCGCCAGATAAAGCCTATGAGCCTTCGATAAAAGCCCTAGCCCTTTTGACGTCGCAACACGGCCAGCGCGATACCGCCTAATACAAGCACGGTGCCGATGATCAGCCGTGTTTCGGCAACCTCGCCCAGAAAGGCGACACCGCCGAGAATTGCAATCACCGGCACGCTGAGCTGAACGACAGCCGCCACAGACGGGGCCAGTTGAGGCAAAACACGATACCACAAAGCATAACCGAGCCCTGAGGTAACTCCACCGGACAGAACAGCCAGCAGATACCCCGCCCCGTTCATCTGCCAGACGCCGCCGGTGGCAAGCATCGCCAGGGCAGTCAATGGCAAAGCGGCAATGAAATTGGCGGCCGTTCCCTCCAGAGGGTTTGTTTCAGATCGGCCCGCAATCGAATAAAGGGCCCAACCAATACCAGCGGCGACCATCAAAGCCGCGCCGTTCAGGTCGACCTGAACGGAGTCAGAGGGCCAGAGCACATAGGCCAGACCTGCAAGCGCAACCCCTGCCCCCGCCACTTGCCGCGCGGTCGGAGTCGCACCAGTCAAGGCGCCGATCGAAAACATCGAAATTTGCACCGTGCCAAACAGGATCAAAGCACCCAATCCGGCATCCAGCGTCAGGTAGGCGATCGAAAACCCGATCATGTAGAGCGTCAACGACCCCGCACCAACGATCCGCCTTCGACTGCGCAGTGGAAGATGCCCCCCGCGTGCAAGCACAAGAGTGGCCAGCACCACGGCCCCGGCCAAAACCCGTACGATGGCAAATCCAGTAGGATCGCTGGCTCCGCTATCGATGGCCAACCGATTCAGAATGGAATTCGCAGCGAAGGCACACATGGTCAGGGCGGTGAGCAAAAACAATTTCATACGAACCGCATAGCCGTTTGGGCCGGGTTTGCACACTCACTTTCCCGAAGGGCGTAAGATCAGACCAGCTGCGCTTGTTGAAGCTGCGTCGCAACCCGCTGACAAAGCAGAACGGTCAATACAAAACGGGGCCGCCCGAAGGCGACCCCAATCTTAAGTTCCAAGGCTTCCCCCTCGGCAGCTTGGCCTTACAGCCAAGCGCCTGTCGGGACCGTCAGAATTCGCCTAGGCGAATTCGGCGTGCTTACATCATGCCGCCCATGCCGCCCATGTCGGGCATGCCGCCGCCAGCAGGCGCGCCTTCTTTGGCAGGCTTGTCAGCAACCATTGCTTCGGTGGTGACCAGCAGGCCAGCAACCGACGCCGCGTCTTCCAGTGCTGTACGGACAACTTTGGCCGGGTCGATCACGCCGAACGAGAACATGTCGCCATATTCTTCGGTCTGAGCGTTGAAGCCGAATGCAGCGTCTTCGTTTTCACGAACCTTGCCAGCAACAACCGCACCGTCAACACCCGCGTTCTCTGCGATCTGGCGCAGAGGCGCTTCGATGGCTTTGCGAACGATGTTGATGCCTGCATCCTGATCAGCGTTTGCGCCTTTCAGCGACTCCAGTGCTTTACCGGCCTGAACCAGAGCAACACCGCCACCGACAACAACGCCTTCCTGAACGGCTGCGCGCGTTGCGTTCAGAGCATCGTCAACACGATCTTTACGCTCTTTCACTTCAACTTCGGTCATGCCGCCGACGCGGATAACGGCAACACCGCCTGCCAGTTTGGCAACGCGTTCTTGCAGCTTCTCACGGTCGTAGTCCGACGAGGTTTCTTCGATCTGAGTGCGGATCTGAGCAACACGTGCTTCGATCTCGGCTTTCTCGCCAGCACCGTCAACGATGGTGGTTTCGTCTTTGGTGATTTCGATTTTCTTGGCGGTGCCCAGCATGTCCATGGTGACGGACTCGAGCTTCATGCCCAGATCTTCGCTGATAACCTGACCACCGGTCAGGATTGCGATGTCCTGCAGCATGGCCTTGCGGCGATCGCCGAAGCCAGGTGCTTTGACGGCAGCGATTTTCAGGCCGCCGCGCAGTTTGTTGACAACCAGAGTTGCCAGCGCTTCGCCTTCAACATCCTCGGCAATGATCAGCAGCGGCTTTTGCGACTGGATCACCTGCTCGAGCAGCGGGACCATCGGCTGCAGCGAGGACAGTTTCTTTTCGTGCAGCAGGATCATGCAGTCTTCGAGCTCTGCAATCATCTTGTCTGCGTTGGTGACGAAGTAAGGCGACAGGTAGCCACGGTCGAACTGCATACCTTCGACAACGTCGGTCTCGGTTTCCAGACCTTTGTTTTCTTCGACGGTGATGACGCCTTCGTTGCCGACCTTCTGCATCGCGTCTGCGATCTGCTGGCCGATTTCGGCTTCGCCGTTGGCCGAGATGGTGCCAACCTGAGCAACTTCTGCCGAGTCTTTGACTTCGCGCGAGGCTTCTTTGATGCCTTCAACAACCTTGGCGGTTGCCAGGTCGATGCCGCGCTTCAGGTCCATCGGGTTCAGACCCGCTGCAACTTGCTTCAGGCCTTCTTTTACGATCGCCTGTGCCAGAACGGTTGCGGTGGTGGTGCCGTCGCCGGCTTCGTCATTGGTGCGGCTGGCGACTTCTTTCACCATCTGCGCGCCCATGTTTTCGAACTTGTCTTCCAGTTCGATTTCCTTGGCAACCGATACACCGTCCTTGGTGATGCGCGGTGCGCCGAAGGATTTGTCCAGAACCACGTTGCGGCCTTTGGGGCCCAGGGTCACTTTAACAGCATCGGCCAGGATGTTCACACCTGCCAGCATGCGGTTACGGGCATCGGTGTCGAACTTGACGTCCTTTGCAGCCATGTCGTTTCTCCTTGAGAAAATGTATTGTGATGAAGATCAGAGGAAGCGGGATCGCTTACTCAATGATCCCCATGATGTCGCTTTCTTTCATCATCAGCAGCTCTTCGCCGTCGACCTGAACCTCGGTGCCCGACCATTTGCCGAACAGGATCTTGTCGCCAGCTTTTACAGCCATCGCGATCAGCTCGCCGCTGTCCTTGCGCGCGCCTTCGCCGGTTGAGACGACTTCGCCTTCGCTGGGCTTTTCTTTTGCGCTGTCAGGAATGATCAGGCCGCCTGCGGTTTTCTCTTCGCTTTCGGTACGGCGAACCAGCACACGGTCATGAAGCGGTTTCAATGCCATCTTTGTAGCTCCTTGGGCTCAAAGTTTGTTTATCCTCCCCTCGCCTTCCGGCGAGGCGTTAGCACTCGGGATGTGTGAGTGATAACGACGCATAGCTAGGGAGTCTAAAACTCCGAGTCAACAAGTTGTGAGAGATTTTTTTGCAGAATGGATCAGTCAACCTGTTCCCAACTGTAGGCCCAGTGCTTCAAGCCTTCCGCTCCTGCGGACGTAAGCCCGTATATGCCTTTTTCAACCTTCTCAAACCACCCATAGTGGTTTTCCCGCATAAGCCGGGTGGCAACCGGGACGCCGACCGACTTGGCGACGTCTGATCCCTTGGTCGGGCCATTCTCGGCCAAAAAAGCCGCACATTTCAGTGCATCCTGCCGATAAGCCGTCACGATACCATGGCGCGTCGCGCCCCCGGCGTTTGGGTCACCTTCCAGCCGGTCGAATTCCCGCAGCATCCGTGCGGCTCCGGCTTTGTTCTTACGGGGCGCATAGGGGCCGGGATCGCATTGCACCTCAACCGTGCCATCAGCCCGCACAGTGATCAGGCCCAGGCCAAGCCTTCGACACAATGCCAGATTATCTTTCAGCGCCCGCCGGGCCGTTCGGCCCGTGGGTTTGCTGACCGCGATGTAGACCAGATCGGTGAGTTTCAGCCGATTGATCGCCTGATGAAACAGGGCCAGCGTGAACCGAAGTTTCAGTTCGACAATCACCGGAGCATCCCCATCGCGCACCGCAACGATGTCGGCTGCGCCGACTTCTCCCTTGACGGCGTATCCCTGCCGCTCCAGCAGCGCCTTGACCGGGGGGTAGAGATCCTGCTCGCGGTTCATGCGCCCATGCTACGCAGATTGTCGGGGAATACCAGACGGGCTGCTTGAACATCGGCTGGTGGCGTGGCTAAGTCTGGGTTCAACTTCTTGACACCATTCAGGCTGGCTCCATGCGTTTGCTCACTTTTCTTGCGTTCCTTCTGTTTCCGATCTCGGCTCAGGCCGCGTGCGAGGGGGTGGACCTGCGGCCGCAACTGCCTGAGGAAACCCGGGCCAGATTGCAAAGTGCAGTGGCCGAGATCGCTTATCCCGAAGGCAATCACTGGATTGCACGCAAGGGCGATACGGTTTTGCACATCATAGGAACGCTGCACACCTTCGATCCCCGCATGGAGGAGGTCATTGATCGCCTGTCGCCCGAACTGAACAAGGCTGACGCCTTTTATTTCGAAGTCACTCAGGAAGACATGAACGCCTTCGAAAAGAACATGGCCAACGACCTGACTGCGGTGATGATCACCTCGGGCCCTACATTGATCGACCTGATGACGGAAGACGATTGGGATGCGCTTTCCACAGCTCTGGCCCAGCGCGGCATCCCCGGCTGGATGGCTGCGAAGATGCGCCCGTGGTTCCTGACCATGATGCTGAGCATCCCGCCCTGCATGATCCAAGACCCGAATGCAACTTATGGAATGGACGCTCGCCTGAACGATCTGGCCGTCGAAAAAGGTATCCCACAGCACTCGCTGGAACGGATCGAAGACCTGATGGCCATGTTCGACAGTCACCCGCTGGAAAAACAGGTCGAGTCGCTTGTGCGCCTGTCCGGAGCCATGCAGGGCAATGCCGACCAATTGGTTACCATGGCCAATGCATATATGGAAGAAAAGCACGCCGAGATCATACAGTTTGCCCACCTTCAGGGGCTTGAACAGTCGGGCCTGAGCCCCGAGGCCTTTGACGCGGAATGGCGCAATTTCGAGCAGCAGATGCTGGTGCAACGAAACGCCAACTGGATGGCGCAGATTCTGGACATCAGGGATCAGACAGTTGTGATTGCGGTCGGCGCAGGGCACCTGAGTGATGATTACGGCCTGTTGAACCAGCTGGAAAAAGCCGGATACGTTCTGACACGCGCCGCATTCTAAATTGACCCTGCGGTTTGCAGACCAAGCGTCGCAGACGGTGGGCTGCAGCGTGACAACTGCATTTACCCGCCCTATAAGGCGCGCAAATTTCCATTCCGCAGGACACTGACATGACCACTCTAGTATTTGGCCACAAATCCCCCGACACCGATTCTACAGGCTCACCGATCGTGTGGTCCTGGTACCTGAACGAAGTCAAAGGCGAGCAGACCGAGCCCGTACTGCTGGGTGAGCCCAACACCGAAGCAGCATTCATGCTGGAGAACTGGGACCTGCCCAAGCCGCGGATCATTGAAGACCTTGCCGCAGGTACCCCGGTGGTTATCGTCGACACCAATAACCCGGCCGAACTGCCGGCAAACGTCAACGACGCGGATATCCGCGCCATCATCGACCATCACAAGCTGGTTGGCGGTCTGGAAACCAAAGGCCCGATCGATATCACCGTGCGCCCCTTGGCCTGCACCGCAACCATCCTGTTTGATCTGATGGGCGAAGATGCCGCCAAAATGCCCGACGCCATCAAAGGCGCTGCGCTGACCTGCATTCTGTCTGACACACTGGAGTTCCGCTCTCCCACCACCACGGCGCATGACCGCGAGGTTGCAGAGCGCCTGGCGGCTGAGCTTGAGCTGGACATTTCAGTATATGCAGCTGACATGTTTGCGGCGAAATCGGATGTCTCTTCCTTCTCGGACGCCGAGTTGATCCGCATGGACAGCAAGGAATACGAGGTCGACGGCACCAAGTTCCGCGTCTCGGTTCTGGAAACCACCGCCCCCGGCGTTGTTCTGGACCGCAAGGCAAGCCTGGCAGACTCGATGGTGGATGTTGCCAGGGAAGACGGCGTCGATCAGGTGCTGCTGTTCGTGGTTGATATCCTGAACGAAGAGGCCACGATGTTGGTGCCGAACGATCTGGTTAAAACCGTCGCCGAGAAGAGCTTTGGTGTTACCGTTGACGGCGACGCTGTCGTTTTGCCGGGTATCATGAGCCGCAAAAAGCAGATCATTCCAAATCTGAAGGTCTGATCGTCTGCCAACCAGATCGAAAGGCGTCCAATTCAGGCGCCTTTTTTCTTTCTTACCGGCCATTTGCGGAAACGGTATCGGTTGTTAGTCTGGCCGTGGGCGCGAAGCCTATCCCATGGTCAGGTAAGTTCAATGGTCGTACGAAAACTAAGCACCACCCGCAGCATCCTTCTTTTTGAAGGTGCCGACAAGGCTGCGTATTGGCGACGCTTTGCAATGCTGCTGACGCTGTCGGTCGTAATCGCCACCATGGGTTTGCTGCGCAATTCCGGGGCTGTTGTGATCGCGGCCATGCTTGTGGCGCCGCTTATGACCCCGATCCTTGGGGTGGCCGCGGCGATGGTCATGGGGTGGCTGAAACGCGCAGTGACGCTGGCGCTCACGGTTTGTCTGGCCGCCATTGCCTGCGTTATGATGGCATGGCTTCTGGTCTATATCGCTGACGTGCCTCGTGGCATTTTGATCCCCGATCAGGTCCTTGCGCGCACCGATCCAGGCACCGAAGATCTGATCGTCGCTCTCACTGCCGGTGTTGCCGGGGCCTATGTTCAGATAAACAAATCCGAACTGAGCCTTTTGCCCGGCGCGGCCATCGGCGTTTCACTGGTTCCGCCCCTCTCGGCTTCGGGCATCCTGCTGTATTTTGACGAACCCGCCGAGGCCTATGAAGCTGGGCTGCTTTTCGCAACGAACCTTGGCGCGATCATTCTGTCAGCCTGCGCGGTATATCTTGTCTATGCCGCGCGGTCCGTGGTTTTCAGCAAGGGAAAGCGCAAGCTGAACTTTACAGCCAGCGTCTTCGTCGCGATCGCGTTTCTGGTCGTCGTCGTCCTGCAACTTGGGAAATCCACCTATAACCGTTATCTGGAGACGCGGACCGAGGCACAACTGGCCGATGCCATTCGCGAATGGGCCGATCCGGTTTCCGTGGAAATCATCCGCATCGACGTCAACGCTCAGCGCAAACGGGCCGAGGTTTGGCTGATCGTCGACCTGCCGGCCGAAGCGCAGTTCAAAGTTTCTTCCATTGCCGGTTTGCTGCCACCCAAGCTGCGTGAAACCCCTCTTGTCGGGGTGTTGGAGGAGGAACTGGGACCCGGATACCTGGCCATTATCCGGTATCAGCCGCGTATCGGGGCCCAGATCATCCTGGGAACGGAAAACGTTCAGCAGGCCCCGGATGTCACAGAAATTACCGAAGACGAGTAGCAGCTTCACCTGATCCTTCGCGCAAACGGGAATGCGGGATGGTGTTCGGGCCCAAGCTTTGCCATAGCTGTCGCCAGCGCGATATCAGACCCAGAGGCCCCCATGACCCAGATCGTTTCCTCGCTTTCCGAGATCTCCGACCGTTACAAGGCATTGTTCGTCGACCTTTGGGGTTGTGTTCACAATGGCATCACGGCCTATCCCGAAGCCGTCGAAGCGCTGAAGGCCTATCGCGCAAAAGGTGGACTTGTTGTCCTGGTCACGAACTCTCCGAAACCTCGCGCCGGCGTGGCAGAACAACTCGTGCAATTCAATGTTCCCGCCGAAGCGTATGACACCATCGCCACAAGTGGGGATTCCGCGCGATCTGCGATGTTCCGGGGCGCTGTGGGACATAAGGTTTACTTCATGGGCGAGTGGCAGCGCGATGCGGGCTTTTTCGAACCGCTGAAATTGCTGGGTCATCCAATCCATATCGAGCGCGTGCCGCTGAAGGAAGCCGAAGGTATTGTATGTTGCGGCCCGTTCGACCCAATGGCCGACCCGGAAATGAACCGGCCGGATTTCCTGTACGCCAAGCAGATGGGCATGAAGCTTCTCTGTGCGAACCCTGACATTGTTGTCGACCGCGGAGAGGTGCGCGAATGGTGTGCCGGCGCTTTGGCCAAACTGTACACCGAAATGGGCGGTGAAAGCCTGTATTTCGGCAAACCGCACCCACCTATCTATGACCTGGCCCGTCGCAGGTTGCAGGAACTGGGGCACGATATCCCCGACAACGACATTCTGGTGATCGGCGACGGCCCCCATACGGACATTCTGGGCGGCATGGGAGAGGGCATTGATTCTCTGTTCATCTCGGGCGGGCTGGCTGCGACCGAGACAAAAACGTCGCATCATCCGCATCACGAATCCCTAACTGCCTATATTGAAAGGGAAAAGATCAATCCAACCTACACGATCGGGCGCTTGAGGTAGCAAGAAAAGACTTGATTTTCTGCAACTGCGAAGTAATAAAGTTGCCAACCTTGGCCAAATGATGGTTTTTTCTTTCACGGCCGATTTCGAGTGAGGGCAACATGTTGGACAATCTTCCGCGCGGAACGATCTGTATCGAAGACATCGAAATGGGTATGTCCCGCCACCTGCGCAAAGTGGTGACGGATGAAGATATCGAAATGTTCGCACAGGTCTCAACCGACCGGAATCCGGTGCATCTGGACGACGACTATGCCCGCGATACGATCTTCGAAGGCCGTATTGCCCACGGAATGCTGACGGCGGGTCTGATCTCGGCCGTAATCGGTGAACAACTGCCGGGCCACGGCACCGTCTACATGGGTCAATCGCTGAAATTCCTGGCTCCTGTGCGCCCGGGTGACATGGTCTATGCCGAGGTGAAGGTGATCGACATCGACTTTGCCAAGCGCCGCGTCAAGCTGGACTGCCATTGTTCGGTCGAGGGAAAGAAGGTCCTGATCGGCGAAGCCATGGTGCTTGCCCCGTCACGCAAGTTCGACTGATTGGAGAATACGGTCTTGCAAAAGGCGCCCGACCGGCACATTTTTTGTTTGGGCACTCAACTGAACGTAAGGTCGTCAGGAGGAACGGGTTCGTTTTCGTCCCTTCAGCGCACCTGATTCCAGAATGATTTCCGACACCACGTGTTCACGCCTGTAGGCCATCACGTGAACCCCGGAAACACCGGCGATGTCCCGGATCTGCTGGATCAGTTCGATACAGATCTTCTTTCCCTCTTCAGCGGGCTTTTTGGCTTTCTCCATCCGCTCGATGACATGATCCGGAACGTGAATTCCGGGCACATTGCTGCGCATCCATCGAGCCGCGCGCGCCGAAGCAATGGGACCCACGCCAGCGATGATGAATACTTTTTCGTCCAGACCGGCATCCCGCACCCGACCCATGAACCTTTCAAAAAGCGGAATGTCGTAGATATAGTTAGTCTGAATAAACTCGGCCCCGGCCTCAACCTTCTTTGCAAGACGTTCCGGGCGCCAGTCATAGGGCGGTATACAGGGGTTTTCCGCCGCTCCCAAAAACAGTTGAGGGGGACGCGTGATCTTGCGCCCAGACAGGAACTTTCCCTGAGCGCGCATCGTTCGGATCGTACGCAGCAAGGTCAGGGAATCGAAGTCGAACACCGGTTTTGCCCCCGGTTGATCCCCAACCCCGACACCGTCGCCCGTCAGGCACAACACGTTGCTGACGCCCAGCGCCGCGGCCCCCAGAACATCACCCTGAATGGCGATCCGGTTCCGGTCTCGGCAGGAAATCTGATAGACCGGAGAATACCCCGCGCGGGTCAATAAGGCACAGATCCCTATCGAAGACATGTGGCAGTTGGCACCAGACGCATCGGTTGCATTGATCGCGTCCGCCACTTCACCCAGCGGCTGTGCCGCCTGAAAAACATCCTCGGGGTCAGCACTGTCTGGTGGGTTCAGTTCCGCGGTCACGGCAAAACGACCCGAGCGCAAAACTCTTTCCAGTCGGCTGTGCGATACATAGCCTTCGGGAACAGGCACATAGCCGATCGGCTCGACCTCGCTGCGATGGGCACCATTCATTTCTTCAGCTCCCGGTTCACCGCATTGGGGGGTTCAGCGGCCAGAGGTGCCGCGGAGGGTTCATTCTCGCGCGCCTCCGGGAATGCCTGCGCAAGCGTTTCGCGTGCAGCGTCCCGGGCCTCGCGTTCCTGTGCTGCAATCTCGCGGCTGACCCGCAACCAGGATGACGACCCCTTCAACGTGTGTTCCACGGGCGGAAGGACCTCTTTTATCTTGTCGCCCCCGTGTCGCATACGGCTGGCCCCATCCCAAGCCAAGGCCCAGACACATTTCATGTCGGGTTTGACCTCACAGAACTCACCGGGACGCACACCGCCACACGGGCCGTTGCGCAGTTGCTTGGGGCAGTTCATCGGGCAGGACATACCCGTCGAGGACAAAACGCATTGCCCGCACATCTTGCAATCAAACAAAAGGCTTTTGACGCCTTTTTCGACCAGCGCGATGGGGCGTTCAACGCGGTTGTAGCCGATCTTTGCAAAGACCGGATCCATCGCGACCATGCCCCGTTCGACACATTTGTAGATCCACTCGAACGCACGGGCGTTGCGAATCGCGAACAGTCGCAATCGATACATGGTCTACCTCCTGTGCTGGGTTCAATTGAACCTGGCCGGGCCATCGTCCGCCCCCAGCGTGGTCTGGGGCCGGATACTCAGTCTACACCCAGTATTTTTTTGGGATCAAGCAGTTGGCCGCATATCGCACGGCATTCCGGGGATGCCCTGTGTGCAATCAGGTCTGACGAAGGGTTTTGGTTTGTTTCGCAAGGACGCATGCCTTGAATTCAAACTGCCGCTTGAACAAATGGCAAGGCAACGCTACGCAATCGCCTATGCAGATCATCCGGGATTTCCAGTTTGTCGAGCCAGAAGATCGCGGCGCCAGCGTTGCGATCGGGAATTTTGATGGCGTCCATCTGGGGCATCAGTCGGTCATCGAACTGGCCCGCGACGCGGCCCCGGATGCGCCACTGGGTGTCATGACCTTCGAGCCGCATCCACGTGAGTACTTTGCGCCGGATTCTCCTCCGTTCCGCCTGATGCGCGGCAATGCGCGGGCGCACCGGCTTGAAAAGCTGGGTGTGAAGAAACTGTATGAGCTGCCGTTCAACGCGGCGCTGGCCGGGCTTTCCCCCGATGAATTCGCGCGCAACGTGATTTGTGAGGGGCTGGGCCTGTCCCATGTCGTGGTCGGGGCCGATTTCTGTTTTGGCAAGGGCCGCAGCGGCACCGCTGACGATCTGGTGCGGTTCGGGCAAGAGATGGGATTTGGCGTGACGATTGCCCCTTTGATGCAGCGGTCGGAAAACGTGGTCTCGTCGACCGCCATCCGAACCGCACTGAGCGAGGGTCGCCCAAGGGATGCAGCTGCGATGCTGGGCCATTGGCACAGAATCGAAGGCGAAGTGATCGGCGGTGAGCAGCGCGGGCGGGAACTGGGTTTTCCTACCGCGAACATGTCCATCGAAGGGCTCCATCCGCCGAAATTCGGCGTCTACGCCGTATTGGTCGACGTGCTGGATGGCCCGCATCAGGGCAGTTATCACGGCGCGGCCTCGGTTGGGGTGCGCCCGATGTTCCATGGTGAAGTGCCAAACATTGAAACCTTTCTGTTCGACTTTTCCGGCGATCTGTACGGGGCGACCTTGTCGGTGGGGCTGATTGAATTCCTGCGCCCTGAAATGACATTTGACGGGCTGGATGGTCTGATCGCGCAGATGAATGCCGATTGCGAACAGGCCCGGGGCATTCTGGCCGCCCTATGAGCGCTGATCCGATTGAACGCACCGGCCTGCCCGCCCGGTTCTGGGAGCGTAAACCCCTGCGCAAGATGAACCAACGCGAGTGGGAGGCCCTGTGTGACGGCTGCGGCAAATGTTGCCTCAACAAGCTGGAAGATGAAGATTCGGGCGAAGTTGCCCTGACCTGTGTCGCCTGCCGCCTTCTGGATGATGAAAGCTGCCGCTGCACGCAATACGACATCCGGCATCAATTCGTTCCTGAATGCATCGTCATGACACCCGACAATATTGACGAACACGCCTACTGGTTGCCGCAAACCTGCGCGTATCGGCTGCTGTGGGAAGGCAAAACGCTTTACGACTGGCACCCTTTGATATCTGGTACGCCGGACAGCGTGCACGCCGCAGGCGTTTCAGTTCAAGGGCGCACGGTGTCCGAGTTCGAAACCCCTTTGGAAGAGTGGGAAGACTATATTATCGAGGAGCCAAGCTGATGTATTTCGCATCCGACAATTCCGGGCCGGTTCACCCACAGGTCATGGCGAAACTGGCCGAGGCCAATCAGGGCTACCAGATGGCCTATGGCGCCGACACGATGATGAACGAGGTGCGGGACCGCATTCGCAGCATCTTTGAAGCGCCGGGGGCTGCTGTCTATCTCGTGGCAACCGGGACAGCGGCAAATTCGCTGGCCCTTGCCACATTGTCTAACCCTTGGGAAACGATCTTCTGTTCTCCGGTTGCCCATATCCACGAAGACGAGTGCAACGCGCCCGAGTTTTACACCGGGGCCAAGCTGACCCTTGTTCCCGGCGGCGACAAGATGTCACCGGACGCGTTGCGCGGGTCCATCCTAGGCGAAGAAACCCGCGGGGTACACGGGCCGCAGCGCGGGCCAGTGTCGATCACTCAGGTCACCGAGCGCGGATCGGTCTATTCTCTGGAGGAATTGCAGGCGCTGTGTGGGGTCGCAAAGGAATATGGCTTGCCCGTCCATCTGGATGGTGCCCGGTTCACCAATGCTCTGGTTGCTCTGAACTGCTCTCCGGCTGACATGACATGGAAAGCCGGGGTGGACGCGGTCAGCTTTGGCGGCACGAAAAACGGGCTGATGGGCGTTGAAGCGGTGGTGTTCTTTGATGAGAGCAAAGCCTGGGAATTCGAGCTGCGGCGCAAACGCGGGGCGCATCTGTTTTCCAAGCATCGCTACCTGTCCGCTCAGATGGCGGCCTATCTTAAGGATGATCTGTGGCTGAAGTTGGCGCGTCAGGCGAATGCAAATTGTGCCCGGCTGGCCGACGGCCTGCTTGCAAAAGGTGCCGAGTTCTTGCACGAGCCGCAGGCCAATATGATCTTTGCCGCTTTTTCACGCGCGAAGCACAAACAGCTGCATGAAGCCGGGGCGATCTATCACCTCTGGGGGGACGAGATGGAAGGTGGCGATGACGACGAAAGCCTTGCATGCAGACTGGTCTGCGACTGGTCGATCGGGAAAGCCGAGATCGATCAGTTTCTCAGCCTGTTGTAAGACCCGTCCAGTGGCCAGTTTTCCAGAGCTCCTGAAGCAGCACGCTGGTTTCAAGGGGGTGCGAAATGGGCAGCATGTGCCCCGCACCTTGAATGACCTCATGGCGTGCGTTCGGCAGACGGCGCTGCAATCCATCACAGATTGCGGGGATCGTCGGGTGGGTCTTTGATCCGCTCAGCAACAGGGTTGGCATCGATATACGCTTGCATTTATCGGGGTCAAGCAACCCGGCCTGGTCATCGTACAGAACGGGATAAGACGCAGGAACAACATGAATCCCGCGCACCATGCCGGCGCGCGTCCGTTCTGGCAGGTCAGGCCATTTTGGGCCGATACCGGTGCTCCACATCCGGTTGAACAACCGCGCGGCCAGCGATTCGTCGCCTGCTTGGAACGCTGCTTCAATCGGTTGTGACTCTCGCAGGTGCTGATCGTACAAATCAGGCGCGTCCTGTTTTGCCACAGCAAAGAACACGGGCTCGATCAGGGTCAAGCTTCGAACAAGGTCCGGATGCTCCATGGCCAGTCTGAGCGCAACGATCGCCCCAAAGGAATGACCAACTATATCCATGGGCTTGGTCAACTCGACCGCTGCCAGCCCTGTCACCGCATCAAAGAAGTCGCTCTGACCGTCCCAATCCGGACTGCGCCCATGAGACAGCATATCCGGTGCAACAAGGGACGCGCTGCCATCCAATGCCTTGGACAGGCCAGACCACGCGCCGGAATGCGCAATGGTGCAATGAAGGGCAAGCAAGTTGCGCCCTCCTTCGCCCAATTGTCTGACGAAGACGGATTGCATCGCCGTCGGGGCTGTCACCCTTTCATCTCCGACAGATGCCGATCCAGATCGTCCAGGCGATCCTGCCCCCAGAAGCGTTGACCGTCCGGCGTGATGTAGAACGGCGCGCCGAACACGCCGCGATCCACGGCTTCTTCCAAATTGGCGGCATAGGTTTCGGCCCCGACCAGCAGTCCACTGTTGGCCAGTTCAGGATCAAACCCGGCAGTTGCCAGGCAGTCCCGGATCACATCATCCTGAGCGACGTCCTTTTCTTCGGCCCAGCAGGCGCGCAGGATCAACTGGCACAACTTGCCAACGTCGCCCGAACCATCGCTGATCGCCGCGATGATCGCATAAGAAGACGGCGCCATGTTGGTCGGCCAGTGCGCCGGTTGCAGGTTGAACTCCATCCCCAGATTCTTCGATTGGCGCAGCAATTCCTGAGCGCGGTATTCGATGCGCGAGATATGACGGTCTTTTGGCGGCGTACCCCCGGTGCGTGCGAACAGGGCCATGATGTCCAGCGGTTTGTAGCTGATCGATGCGTCATGTTTCGCCGCAATCTCTTCCAGCCGGTTTCCAGCCAGGTAGCTATAGGGCGAAATTGTCGCAAAAAAGTAGTCAATCTGGGTCATGTTCACTTTCTCCGCTGCGTTACCTTTGCGGGACCGTAAGGCCATGCTAAGCGGTGTCAACATCACGAATCTGTCACATTGCCATTGCTGCCCGGGGACCTCAGCCGATGCCGACACTTCACGAACCCAAGCTTATCGCTGGGAACGCCAACCTTCCTCTTGCCAAAACCATCGCACGCCGCATGAGCCTTTATCGAGGTGTTGACCAGGGTTTGGTCGATGCGCGCGTCGAACGTTTCAATGACGGAGAGATCTTCGTCGAAGTGTTCGAGAACGTACGCGGCGAGGATATGTTCATTATCCAGCCGACCTCGAACCCGGCCAATGACAACCTGATGGAGCTGCTGATCATCGCCGACGCGCTGCGCCGTTCGTCGGCACAGCGGATCACCGCCGTGATCCCGTATTTCGGCTATGCCCGCCAGGATCGCCGCACCAAGGCCCGCACACCCATCAGCGCCAAGCTGGTGGCCAATATGCTGACCGGCGCAGGGATCGAGCGGATTCTGACGATGGATCTTCATGCCGCGCAGATTCAGGGCTTTTTCGATATGCCCGTCGACAACCTGTACGCCTCGCCGATCTTTGCCCTGGATGTGAAAAACCAGTTCAAGGACAATCTGGATGAGATCATGGTGGTTTCGCCCGACGTGGGCGGCGTGGCCCGCGCACGTGAACTGGCCAAGCGCATCAATGCCCCCTTGTCGATCGTTGACAAGCGGCGCGAGAAAGCAGGCGAAGTCGCTGAAATGACCGTTATCGGGGATGTGAAGGACAAGATCTGCCTGATCGTCGACGATATGTGTGACACCGCCGGAACGCTTTGCAAGGCTGCGCAGGTCCTGTTGGACAATGGCGCCAAGGAAGTTCACTCCTACATCACGCACGGCGTCATGAGCGGCCCTGCGGTCGAAAGGGTGACGAACTCGGTCATGAAGTCACTGGTGCTGACCGATACGATCCAGCCGACCAAAGAAATATTGAAGGCAAAGAATATCCGCATCGTTCCAACTGCGCCAATCTTCACCCAGGCGATCCTGAACATCTGGAACGGAACCAGTGTGTCTTCGCTGTTCGAAGACAAGACGCTGACACCGATCTACGAATCCATGTATCAGATGGATTGAGCAATAGGGGGCGGCCGAAGGTGTCACCCCTTGATTTCTGAAATGCCGATTGCGCGCATATCTGACCTTGGGGCGCAATCGGTGACACAAGTGGAATAATCTCCATGACTGCCAACAAACGCATTGTTCTTTCCAGCGATCACGCGGCAATCGAGCTGCGCCAGTCCGTGGCCAACCACATCGCGCAGCAAGGTTGGGACGTGGTTGATATCGGCCCGACAACCCCGGAAAGCACCCATTACCCCAAGCACGGCAAGGCCGCGGCGCAGGCCGTTGCCTCGGGCGATTGCAGTTTGGGTATTGTCCTCTGCGGCACTGGGCAGGGTATTATGATGGCTGCAAACAAAGTGCCCGGCATTCGCTGTGGCGTTTGTTCAGACGCATTCTCGGCCCGCATGATCCGCCAGCACAACAATGCCAACATGCTGTCGATTGGCGCGCGGGTTGTCGGTGAAGGTCAGGCGCTGGACATCGTTGACGCGTTTCTGGGTGCCGAATTCGAAGGTGGCCGCCACGCCACGCGCGTGGACATGATCGAAGCGCAGGAAGACTGAGTCCAAGCTGTCGCTCAAACGCCTGGAAACACGGCGAACCCGGATCAGGAAATATTCCAGTCGTCCGGGTGCGCCACCTCTCCTATCGCTGTCCAGCTTGCGCGGATGCGGGCTATCCGCGTGTCGGACCAGGTCCGAAATACTGCGTCAAAGCCCTCGGTTGTGATATGTTCGGCCTGAACTTCGGCACGTAACGCCGAAGACGTGTCGACATCCCACAGCGAGATCCCGATCTGCACCATGGGCGGGGTTCGAAATGCTTCTTTGAACCGAATGGGTGTGCGGCGTTCACGAGGTCCCTGCCCGGTCCACATTTCGCCGCCTTCGGCAAATTCCGAAAACAGGACATCTTCACCCTGCTCAATTCCAATGGGATGGGTTAGGAATTTTTTCATTTTTATCATCATTATTCTTGAATTCCCGCAACTTACTCCGGCATTTCGGCAAAAGCACGACAAAAAAACGGCCCCGCAATTGCGAGGCCGCTCAAATTTTTCACAGGTGGGCCCGTTACAGGCTCATATGTGTTCCAAGCGCTTCCATGTCGGCCAGCAGCTTGGCTGCGTCGTCGACGATGGTCTGATCATCGCCACCCTTTGCTGCCTCATGCGAGGCGCGGGCGTCTTCGATCATCTCGTCCAGATGCGCCGGGGTCACTTCATCCACCGGGATGGCCTTTTCGGCCAGAACCGACAGACTGTCGCCGTTGATCTGGGCAAACCCACCGGTGACCAGGTATTCGCTGGACCCTTCGGGTGCCTCAACCTTCAGCAGGCCGGGACGCAGCGTGGTGATGGTGGGGGCATGATCCGGCATTGCCGTCATGTCCCCGTCCGCGCCGGGAATCTGGACCGCGGTGGCCGCGAGCGAAGCAAGGCTCCGCTCGGGGCTGACGAGGTCGAATTGCATCGTGTTTGCCATCAGGGATACTCCTTAGGCGGCTTCTGCGGCCATCTTTTCCGCTTTGGCGATCACGTCGTCGATACCGCCAACCATCAGGAAGGCCGCTTCGGGCAGGTGATCGTATTCGCCGGCCACAACGGCCTTGAACGACGAGATGGTGACATCCAGAGGAACCTGAACGCCAGGGCTGCCGGTGAAGACCTCGGCCACGTCGAACGGCTGCGACAGGAAACGTTCGATCTTACGGGCACGGGCCACGGTCAGTTTGTCTTCTTCCGACAATTCGTCCATGCCGAGGATGGCGATGATGTCCTGCAGCGACTTGTAGCGCTGGAGGATCTGCTGAACGTCGGTTGCAACCTTGTAGTGCTCTTCACCAACGATGGCCGGATCGAGCAGACGCGAGGTCGAGTCGAGCGGGTCCACAGCCGGGTAGATACCCTTTTCCGAGATCGCACGGTTAAGAACGGTGGTCGCGTCCAGGTGAGCAAACGAGGTTGCCGGCGCAGGGTCGGTCAGGTCGTCCGCAGGCACGTAGATCGCCTGAACCGAAGTGATCGAGCCCGATTTGGTCGAGGTGATGCGTTCCTGCAGGGCGCCCATGTCAGTGGCCAGCGTCGGCTGGTAGCCCACAGCGGAAGGAATACGACCCAGCAGAGCCGAAACCTCGGAGCCCGCCTGCGTGAAGCGGAAGATATTGTCGACGAAGAACAGAACGTCTGTACCGGACTGGTCGCGGAACTGCTCGGCCAGGGTCAGGCCGGTCAGAGCAACACGTGCACGCGCACCCGGAGGCTCGTTCATCTGACCGTAAACCAGGGCCACCTGCGATTCCGACAGGTTGTCCGGCTTGATAACGTTCGATTCGATCATCTCGTGGTACAGGTCGTTCCCTTCACGGGTCCGTTCACCAACACCCGCGAACACAGAGAAACCCGAGTGCACTTTTGCGATGTTGTTGATCAGTTCCATGATCAGAACGGTCTTGCCAACGCCGGCGCCGCCGAACAGGCCGATCTTACCGCCTTTCGCATAAGGGGCCAGCAAGTCAACAACTTTGATGCCGGTCACCAGAACTTCCGACTCTGTCGATTGTTCTGCGAAGCTCGGCGCAGGCTGGTGGATCGCCCGGACTTCGGCTGCCTCAACCGGGCCCTTCTCGTCGATCGGATCACCAACAACGTTCAGGATGCGGCCCAGAGTTGCGTTACCAACCGGTACCGAGATTGGGGCGCCGGTGTCGGTCACTGCTTCGCCACGGACCAGACCTTCGGTCGCGTCCATCGCGATGGTGCGGACGGTGTTTTCACCCAAATGCTGAGCAACTTCCAACACCAGGCGCTTGCCGTTGTTGGTGGTTTCCAGCGCGTTCAGAATTTCAGGCAGCTGATCATCGAAATGCACGTCAACGACGGCCCCGATGATCTGTGTGACTTTGCCTTTTGCATTCGCCATGTTTCGTCTCCGGTTTGTCTCTACAGCGCTTCGGCGCCGGAAATAATTTCAATCAGCTCGTTGGTGATCACGGCTTGACGCGAACGGTTGAACTGGATCGTCAGCTTGTCGATCATCTCACCCGCGTTGCGTGTCGCGTTGTCCATCGCGGACATCCGTGCACCCTGTTCTGACGCTCCGTTTTCAAGCAGAGCCGAGAAGATCGCTGTTGCAACCCCCTTGGGCAGCAAGTCGGCCAGGATGGCCTCTTCGCTGGGCTCGTAGTCGAAGATGGCACCGCTGTCGTCACCCGACGCATCGTCCTCGAACGAGGCAGGGATGATTTGCTGTGCCGTCGGGATCTGGGTCACGACGTTGACGAACTTCGAATAGAAGATCGTGGCAACGTCGAACTCACCCCCGTCGAAGCGGGACAGGATGTCCTTCGCGATGTCCTGTGCGTTGGTATACCCCAGACGCTTGACCTCGCTCAGGTCCACATGTCCAACGAACAGATCACCCAAATCACGCTTGAGCGCGTCGCGGCCTTTCTTGCCGACGGTCAGAACCTTGACCGTTTTGCCCTTCAGGCGCAGCTCTTCCGCTTTGACACGGGCCAGCTTGGCGATGTTCGAGTTGAAGCCGCCACACAGGCCGCGTTCAGCTGTCATGACAACCAGCAGATGGACATCATCACTGCCCGTACCACGGAGCAGCTTGGGGGCGCTGTCGCTGCCTCCGACCGAAGCCGCCAGCCCCGCCATCACGGCATTGAACCGCTCGGCATAGGGGCGCGAGGCTTCGGCAGATTCCTGGGCGCGGCGCAGTTTTGCAGCCGCGACCATCTGCATGGCCTTGGTGATCTTGCGGGTCGATTTGACCGACTCGATCCTGTTTTTAAGATCCTTAAGATTTGGCATATGCCCGCCTCTCCCTTAAGCGAAGGTTGCGGCGTATTCGTCAATCGCAGCCTTGATCCTGTCGGAAGCATCGCCCTTGATCTTGGGATCGTCGTTGGTGATCCATTCAAGCAGGTCGGCGTGTTTTCCGCGCAGATGCGCCAGCAGGCCAGCCTCATAACGGCCAACGTCCGATACTTCGATCTTGTCGAGATAACCGTTGGTGCCAGCGAAGATGACGCAGACAATTTCCGCGTTGGTCAGCGGCGAGTACTGCGGCTGTTTCATCAGCTCGGTCAGACGCGCGCCACGGTTCAGCAGCTGCTGGGTCGCGGCGTCAAGGTCGGAACCGAACTGCGCAAAGGCAGCCATTTCGCGGTACTGAGCAAGTTCCAGTTTCACCGGGCCGGCAACCGACTTCATCGAGTTGGTCTGAGCCGAAGAGCCCACACGCGAAACCGACAGACCGGTGTTCACGGCAGGACGGATACCCTGATAGAACAATTCGGTTTCCAGAAAGATCTGACCGTCGGTGATCGAGATCACGTTGGTCGGAATAAACGCAGAAACGTCACCGCCCTGGGTTTCGATGACCGGCAGAGCAGTCAGCGAACCTGCGCCGAAGTCCTCGTTCAGCTTCGCCGAACGCTCCAGCAGGCGAGAGTGAAGATAGAATACGTCACCAGGATAGGCTTCACGTCCGGGCGGACGGCGCAGCAGCAGCGACATCTGACGATAGGACACAGCCTGTTTCGACAGGTCATCATAGATGATCAGCGCGTGGCGGCCATTGTCACGGAAGTATTCAGCCATCGCAGTTGCGGCATAGGGTGCAAGGAACTGCATCGGCGCCGGGTCGGACGCGGTTGCGGCCACGACGATCGAGTATTCAATCGCGCCGGATTCTTCCAGTTTTTTCACCAGCTGCGCAACGGTCGAACGCTTTTGGCCGATCGCGACATAAACACAATACAGCTTCTTCGACTCGTCGTCGCCAGCAGCTTCGTTGTAGGTTTTCTGGTTCAGGATCGCGTCCAGAGCAACGGCAGTTTTACCGGTCTGGCGGTCACCAATGATCAGCTCACGCTGGCCACGGCCAATCGGGATCATCGCGTCAACCGACTTCAGGCCGGTTGCCATCGGCTCGTGAACCGATTTACGCGGGATGATGCCCGGTGCTTTAACGTCAGCAACGCCGCGCTTGGTTGTGTTGATCGGGCCCTTGCCGTCCAGCGGGTTGCCCAGTCCGTCTACAACGCGACCCAGCAGCTCGTCACCGATCGGAACGTCCACGATCGAGTTGGTGCGCTTGACGGTGTCACCTTCTTTGATGTCGCGGTCAGACCCGAAGATAACGACACCGACGTTGTCGCTTTCCAGGTTCAGCGCCATGCCCATGATGCCGCCGGGGAATTCGACCATCTCACCGGCTTGCACATTGTCCAGACCGTATACACGGGCAATCCCGTCACCGACGCTCAGCACGCGACCGATCTCGGCCACTTCGGCTTCTTGACCAAAATTCTTGATCTGGTCCTTCAGGATTGCAGAAATCTCTGCAGCTTGGATTCCCATTTATCCGACCTCTTTCATTGCATTCTGTAGGGAGTTCAGCTTCGAACGGATCGAACTGTCGATCATCTTCGAGCCCACTTTAACGACAAGACCGCCGATGAGGCTTTCATCCACGGTCGAATTGATAGTCACGGTCTTGCCCACGCGCTCGGACAGCGTCTTGGACAGTTTTTCCAGTTGGGTCTTGGTCAACGCCTTGGCCGACGCAACATCTGCGGTCACTTCGCCGCGCTCTTCGGCCAGCATGTCGCGCAGAACCTGCAGCAGTTGCGGCACGACGAACAGGCGGCGCTTCTGCGCCATCAGACCCAGCGTGTTGCGCAGGATGGCGTTCAGACCCATCTTGTCTGCGATTGCAGTGATCGCGCTTTCCTGTTCAGCGCGGGAAACCAGCGGCGAGGCGATCAGGTCGCGCAGTTCGGCGCTTTCGCCCAGCGCTGCTGCCAGATCATTGATGCCGGATTCCAGACCTGCAAGGTCGTTGTTCTCTTTTGCGATCTCGAAGATCGCAGTGGCATAGCGCTCGGCGATGCCAGTGGAAATCGAAGCTGGTTCGGACACGTCCACCCTTCCGATACTTTGGGCCCCGAATTCGCGTGCGGCAGCTACCCCGGGGGCGTGAAGAAACCCCGTCCTTGAAGGGCGGGGATCAAAATCACCGGGGATGTAGCAGAGCCGAACCAACCAAGCAATACGCTATAGCGGTAACAGATTTATCCACAAATTGTTATTTTTCATGAACTTACGCCAAGTGCGACGGTTTGAACACATTGGTCCAGTTGAAAAATGTTACGAATATGCAAGTTTTTGCGATTCCTGTGACTTTTTTTCCTCTATTTTTCGCACCTAAAAGCCCGCGATTGTCACGCGGGCTTTAGCAAACCGTCAAGCGCCTTGATCGGTTTTTTGACCGCATCCTTGGTCACGCTGCCGCTGGGCGGCCGAATATGTTTGCTGACTTCGACCATCAGCACCCCCCCTGCCATCACCGTCGGAATCCGCTGGCCGGTCTTTTCGATCAGGCTGCCGGATTTCAACCAGAATCGCCGAAATGACGGAGGCATGTACAAAGCCGAACAATGCGCCTCGGGCAGGAAGTGATGTTCCTTTAGCTGGTTTTCCAGCTGAGTTGCAGAGTATGGGCGTCCAAACCCGAACGGGGTCTTGTCCGACCGTGACCACAGACCCGCCCGGTTGGGAACGATGAAGACGGCCCGGCCACCAGGGCCCAGCACGCGCCAGCATTCATCAAGCAACTGATTTGGCCGTTCCGACGTTTCCAGCCCATGCATTACCACAAGCTTGTCCACGTGGCCGGTCTCGATTGGCCAGAGGGTTTCTTCAGTCAGGACCGAGACATTGGGCATCCCCGCCGGCCATGGCATGACGCCCTGTGGTCCCGGCATCAGCCCGATGACCCGACGCGCATCCGACAGATAGGGGCGCAGCAAAGGCACGGCGAAACCGAATCCTGCCACTGTCTGGCCCTTTGCTTCGGGCCATAGCTCGATCAGACGCCCGCGAATAGCCGCCTGCGCCGCACGACCCAGTGTGCTGCGGTAATAGAAGTTCCTCAGATCCTGTACATCAAGATGCATTGCGGACATCCGATCAATCGGCTTAGCTGGGCGCAGTCTAGCAATGAAAGGGCAAAAGGCCATGCCTCTTGAAATCGTTACAATCCCGTGCCTGAGCGACAATTACGCCTTTCTGGCGCATGACGCCGTCACTGGCCAGACCGCCCTGATCGACACGCCCGAGGCCGGACCGATCCTGAAGGCGCTGGATGACCGAGGATGGACACTGTCACATGTGCTGTTGACCCATCACCACTGGGATCATGTAGACGGGCTGGCGGAAATATTGGCCAAACAGCCGGCAAAGGTCATCGGGGCCGCTGCTGACGCAAATCGCCTGCCGCCGCTGGATCAGCAGGTCACCGAGGGAGACAGTTTCGAGATTGGCGGCGAATCCGTTCAGGTGCTGGACGTTTCCGGGCACACGGACGGTCATATCGCTTTCTACATGCCGCAAAGTTCTGCCGTGTTCACCGCCGACAGCCTGATGGCGCTGGGTTGTGGGCGCCTGTTCGAGGGCACGCCCGCACAAATGTGGGCCTCTCTGAACAAGCTGGCCGCCCTGCCGGACGACACTTTGGTCTGTTCAGGGCATGAATATGCACAATCCAACGCCAAATTCGCGATTACCGTCGACCCCGACAACCAAGCCTTAAAAGATCGCATTGCTGACATCGACCGCGCGCGTGCTGGCGGAAAAGCCACTGTTCCTACCATTCTGGCCCTGGAAAAGGCCACAAATCCGTTCCTGAGGACCGCCGATCCGGCGATTCAGACGAAATTGGGCATGGTTGGAGCCGACCCTGAGGCCGTTTTTGCAGAAATTCGGGGTAGAAAAGACCGGTTCTGATGCCTATTTCCCCTTCTTCAGGGCCACGGTCACAACAAATGTGACTGTCAAGTGAAAGAAAACCCTTGAAGCCGGGCCACGATCAACCAAACTCTAATAGTATGAGGACATGGTTGGGATGGGGTTCCGGCCAAGAAACCGCCCCCTCCTGACCCAAGACAGAGGAGCACCCGCGTGCCTTCATTCTCGAGCACATTGGAACAAGCCATCCACGCGGCCCTGGCGGCTGCGAATGAACGGCGCCATGAATTCGCAACGCTGGAGCATTTGCTGCTGGCGCTCTTGGAAGAACCCGATGCAGTACGCGTCATGAAGGCGTGCAGTGTCGATCTGGACGAATTGCGCAGCACTTTGGTGGAGTTCATCGACGAAGACCTTTCGAATCTGGTCACAGATATCGACGGGTCCGAAGCCGTACCCACCGCAGCGTTCCAGCGCGTCATTCAGCGCGCTGCGATCCACGTACAAAGCTCGGGCCGGACCGAAGTGACCGGCGCCAACGTACTGGTCGCCATTTTCGCCGAACGCGAAAGCAATGCCGCCTATTTCCTTCAGGAACAGGACATGACCCGTTACGACGCGGTCAATTTCATCGCGCATGGCGTTGCCAAAGATCCGGCCTACGGCGAAAGCCGATCGGTATCCGGTGCGGATCAGGTGGAAGAAGACGCCCAGACCACATCCGGTGAGACCGAACAGAAAGAAAGCGCGCTTGGAAAATACTGCGTGGATCTGAACGCAAAGGCTCGAGCTGGCGATGTCGATCCGCTGATCGGACGCTCGGATGAGGTGGAACGCTGCATCCAGGTGCTGTGCCGCCGCCGCAAGAACAACCCATTGCTGGTGGGTGATCCGGGTGTAGGCAAGACCGCCATCGCAGAAGGCCTTGCGCACAAGATCGTCGGTGGCGAAGCCCCTGACGTGCTGGCAAACACCACGATCTATTCGCTGGACATGGGTGCGCTGCTGGCCGGAACCCGCTATCGCGGTGATTTCGAAGAACGCCTGAAAGCAGTTGTAACCGAGTTGGAGGATCACCCTGACGCGGTACTGTTCATCGACGAGATCCATACCGTGATCGGTGCCGGAGCAACCTCGGGCGGTGCGATGGATGCCTCGAACCTGCTTAAGCCTGCGCTTCAGGGCGGCAAGCTGCGCACCATGGGCTCGACCACCTACAAGGAGTTCCGTCAACACTTCGAAAAGGACCGCGCGCTGAGCCGCCGGTTCCAGAAGATCGACGTGAACGAGCCTTCGGTGGAAGACAGCGTAAAGATATTGCGCGGGCTGAAGCCCTATTTCGAAGAACATCACGACATTAAATACACCGCCGATGCCATCAAGACGGCGGTCGAGCTGTCGGCGCGTTACATCAACGACCGCAAACTGCCCGACAAGGCCATCGACGTGATCGATGAGGCCGGCGCGGCGCAGCATCTGGTTGCGGAAAGCAAGCGGCGCAAGACCATCGGTGTCAAAGAGATCGAGGCGGTTGTCGCCAAGATCGCGCGTATTCCACCCAAAAACGTTACCAAGGATGATGCGTTGGTGCTGAAAGACCTCGAAGCATCGCTGAAACGGGTGGTGTTTGGCCAGAACCTGGCCATCGAGGCGCTGTCCAGCGCGATCAAACTGGCCCGTGCCGGTCTGCGCGAACCTGAGAAACCGATCGGCAACTACCTGTTCGCTGGTCCTACCGGGGTCGGTAAAACCGAGGTGGCGAAACAGCTGGCGGATACGCTGGGTGTGGAGCTTCTTCGGTTCGACATGTCGGAATACATGGAGAAGCACGCGGTCAGTCGCCTGATCGGTGCCCCTCCGGGCTATGTCGGATTCGATCAGGGTGGTTTGCTGACCGACGGTGTCGACCAGCATCCGCACTGCGTATTGCTGCTGGACGAGATCGAAAAGGCCCACCCGGACGTGTTCAACATCCTGCTGCAGGTGATGGACCATGGCGAGCTGACCGATCACAACGGTCGCACTGTGAACTTCCGCAACGTGGTGCTGATCATGACCTCGAACGCGGGCGCACAGGAGCAGGCCAAGGCCGCCATCGGCTTCGGTCGTGATCGGCGCGAAGGCGAAGACACGGCCGCGATCGAGCGCATGTTTACACCGGAGTTCCGGAACCGTCTGGACGCCGTGATCTCATTCGCACCGCTGCCGAAAGAGGTCATTTTGCAGGTGGTCGAGAAATTCGTCCTACAGCTTGAGGCGCAACTGCTGGATCGCGGCGTGAGCATCGATCTGACGCCCAAAGCCGCCGAATGGCTGGCCGACAAGGGATATGACGACAAGATGGGTGCACGCCCGCTGGGACGTGTCATTCAGGAACACATCAAGAAGCCTCTGGCCGAGGAGTTGCTTTTCGGCAAACTGGCCAAGGGCGGTGTGGTCCGTGTCTCGGTCAAGAAGGGCGAACTGGATCTTGAAATTCTTGGGCCGGACCAACGGCGCATTTCAGGAGACAAACCACCTCTGTTGACGGCAGACTGAGCCGAAAGCAGATCATTCTTTCAAAGCCCGGCGATCCCCATCGCCGGGCTTTTTCAGCTTTGGCAGTAAAAAAGCGACGGAACCAGGCTTCTGCTGCGTGTCATCTTTAATGATCAGCACAAGACAGGGGTCGGCACGTGAGCAAAATTTCTATCTTTTGGGGCACCGCCTTTGCCCTTTCCGCCGTGGCTGCGGTGGCAACTGCACAGCACAGGTTTCGCTATCACGACGAAACGACCGCAGAACCGCTGAGGTTGGTGCCAGCAACCGAAAACCCCGGAACAAGCAGCGCCTCGTTGAAAGAACGAAGCGGAAAAATCAAAGTGACGGGCAATGGCATTCCTGATCATCTGGTTGGTCCGTTTCCAAACCAAGGCAATCCGCACCAGATCGAACAGCAGAAGGTTAGGTTGAAATTGCCCGCGAAACCCATAGCCAAAGGCGCAATCACGCCGTTGCAAATGGGTTGGAACTTTGGCGTGTCACTCAATGGGGTTGTGTTTGACCCGCTGGCGGCCGAGTTCTGGCATGGCGACCCCCGCTCCGGGTGGTCCTACAACGCGTTGGGAGGTGCCATTTCTTTGGGGCTGGACGCCAACCATGCCCACGTACAGCCAAACGGAAAGTATCACTATCACGGTGTACCGACAGGGCAGGTCGAACTTCTGGGATGGTCACCGTCCGAGCACTCACCGTTGATCGGCTACGCCGCAGATGGCTTCCCTATCTATGCTGTGACCGGTGTTGTTGGGGGCAAAGTGACCGAAATGACGTCGTCCTATCGTCTGAAATCCGGTAACCGTCCGGGTGGCAATGCACCGGACGGGCGACATGACGGCACCTTCAACGAGGATTACGCTTATGTTCAGGGTCACGGCAACTTGGACCAATGCAACGGCGCCTTTACCGTTTCAGCAGAATACCCGTCAGGAACCTATGCGTATTTTCTGACCGAGGATTACCCGGTGGTGCCCCGATGCTTCGTGGGCACACCAGATCAAAGCTTTCGCTTCGGCAGACCATAATCGGTTTGCCCCAGTCACGCGGATTACCCGGGCAAGAGCAAGGATTTTGCTATCTTTCCGTGAGTTTCAACTCGATCCGGCGGTTCTGTGCCCGTGCCTCGGGTGTGTCAGCCGGGTTGACCGGCTGGAATTCACCAAACCCGTTTGCCGCCAGGCGGTTGGGTGGAATGCCCAACGCGTCGACCATATAGCGCACAACAGACAACGCGCGACCTTGGCTGAGTTCCCAATTGTCCCGGTATCGGCCCGAACCAGTCAGCGGAACGTTGTCGGTATGACCGTCGACCCGGATCACCCAATTCAGACCAGGCGGGATTTCGGCGGCGACACTGCGTAGGATATTGGCGACCTTGGCAACCTCCTGCCGCCCTTCTGCGGACAGCACCGCTGATCCCGTCGGAAACAAAACTTCGGACGAGAACACAAAGCGATCACCTTCGATCCGCACGCCTTCCTGTTCGCCAAGGACATCCCGCAGACGTCCGAAGAATTCCGAGCGATAGCGTTGCAGGTCTTCCGCCTGGGCGGCAAGTTCTTCGTTCTGGCCAGCCAGGGCCTCGGCCTCGGCCTCAATGCGCAGGCGTTCCGCTTCTTCCAGCAAGCGCCGCCTGCGTTCTTCAGATGCGGCCCGCGCCAATGCAGCGTTCAGGTCCTGTCCCAGCGTTTGTATCTGCACCTCGGCAGCAGCGTTTCGGTCTTCGAAATCGTCCAGCAAAGCCTGCAACGACCCCAACTGCCCGCGCAGGGCTGCAATCTGCTGGTTCAGCAGGGCCGCCTCACGTTGTGCCTCGGCAGAGATTTCTTTCTCCTCCGACAAGGTCGACTCGGCCAGAGCCAGCAAAGCTTGCCTCTGTTCGGCCAGAGTGCGTTGCTCATCAGCATCCGCCTGCGCTTGCGTTTGCGCCTCAAAGGCGGCTTCAAGCTGGGCTCGCAATTCATCAGGGTTTACGTCTCCGAACTGTCGCTCAAGTTCGGCCCGTGCGGCTTGCGCGGCAGCCAGAAGAGTCAATGTATCTTCGGCCTCTTTGCGTTGCGACTCCAGCGCCAGGGTCATGGCCGTCAGCTCGGCATCTGCATCCTGAAGGCGGTTTCGCAATGCCTCAGCAGCAGCAGCTTCGGCCAGACGGGCGGCTTCCTCATCGCTCAGTTGCTGTTCAAGGGCCGTGATTTCCGCGGCACGCTCTTCGCCGCTTTGCTCCAGATCGGCCACGAGTGCTTCCAGCGCCTCGCGGCGGGCGGCAGCCAAACGGGCAGCTTCGGTCTGCGCATCGATTTCGTCCCGACTTTGTGCAAGGGCGAGGTTCAGCGCCTCTTGCTCTGTCAGCAATTGCTCGCGCTGTGTCTCAAGCGCGGCAATGTCGCCCAAAGCCTGTTCCTGTTCGGCAAGCAGAGCGGCAACCTGTGCTTCGAAATTCGTGATACGGGTCTGCGCCTGATCCAGCGCGGCGGCCTGACGGTCGCGTTCGGTACTCAGCGAAGCGATCAGTGACTGCGCTTGCGCAAGATCGTCTTCGGCCTGCGACAGTGTCGTGTTCAACGCACCCAGCCTTGCCTGCAAGCGACTGTTTTCACGTTCTTCCAAACCCAGCGCGCCCGCAAGCGCTGCAACTTCGTCTGCCAATGTCGTCAGTTCGTCTTCCTGCCCCGAGATGGTTTCGCGCAACACGAACTGAATCACCATGAAGATGGTCAAAACGAAGGTCAGCACCATCAACAGCCCCGTCATCGCGTCCACGAAACCGGGCCAGACCGAGCCCTGGAATCGTTGTCCGGTGCGGCGGGACAGCGCCATGGGTTATTCTCCTTCCGGCGTGGTGCGCACGGCACCCCGCGGCAGGGTCAGAGCTTTGACCAGCAGCTCGATATCCTTGCGGAATTCGTTCATGCTTTCCTGCCGACCCGCCGAAATCTCTTCAAGAATACGTAGCAGTTGCACATCCATCGAGCGCAGGCGCATCCGACTTTCGGCATCGATGCCATCGCCTGCGCCATGATCGCGCATGTGATCCAGCAGGGCGTCCTGCCCAAGCGCCACGCGTTCCAAAGCAGAAGTTACACTTTCGGTATTGGCCTGGCGATTGTTCATCTCACCGATGACATCGACCAGTTGCCCTAATTTGGCCGAAACCTCCGCCCTTTCACTTTCCTGAGCCGCAAACAGATGCTGTAACGCATCCATCTGCTCTGACATGGCATCCAGCACAGGGGTCAGTACGGCGATCTCTGCCCCGCCCTCTTCGCCACCTGCAAATCCAACTCGGGTGATCGACGACAGCCACTCCTCGAGTTCGCGATAGAACCGGTTCTGACCGTGCCCGGCAAAGACCTCGAGCAGACCAACGACAAGAGACCCCGCCAGACCCAGCAAAGACGATCCGAACGCGACGCCCATTCCTTGCAGCTGTGCCTCGAGCCCCGTCATCAGGCGATTGAAAACAGCCAGACCCTCCTCGCCTTCCTGCGGGTTCAGGCTGCGGATGGTGTCAACAATGGCCGGAACGGTTGTCGCCAGACCAAAGAATGTACCCAGTAGACCCAGATAAATCAGCACGTTGGTGATATAACGTGTGATTTCCCGCTCTTCTTCGACCCGCTCTGCCACGGAATCCAGAATAGACCGGGTAGAGGTGGAGCTGATCTGCGAGCGCGCGCCTCGCTCGCGCAGCAGCGAAGCCAAAGGCGCCAGCAACTGTGGTGTTCGAGCATCTTCCCGAACAACACCGCCAACAAAGGCTTCGATCCAACGCACGGACCCGATCAGCTGCGTAACCTGATAAAAACAGGCGAAGACGCCGATAAAGAACACAATCAGGATGAAGCCATTCAGATACGGATTGGCATAAAAAACCGGCAATACGTATGGAAGCGCCAGAAACACCCCCAGCCCGGACAGGCCGATCGCCATCAACATCAACAGAATTTGTCGAATTGGATGCGAGAAATGAGGTCTCGCGCCCTGATGTGCCTGCGCCATGCGCGTGGTTCCCGATTTTTGCCTGCTTTGCGTCGAATCTAGCGACATTCCGCTCGCGACGCCAAGAGTTTATGCGGTGATACTGCGGACCCGTTGCGCCAACCACTCAAGATCGTGATCACGCAGGCCGATCTCGGCCAGATGTTCGGCAGTGTTGTAGAGGTATTCGTCATTCGGACCACGCCCGCCGACCGCATGTGCGATGATCCGGGCCTGTTCCTCCAACGCCATCCCACCGCAATACTGGACGTGGTCGGCATCGATCACATAGGTCACGGCATTTTCGATGTCTCCGCTTTCCAGATGCACATCCAACATACGTTCGACATAAGCCGATGAAATCAACTCGCGCTCGCGCAGCTCTTGCAGCGTTCGGTCTTCGTGACCCGCCTCGACCGCAAGGGCCAAACCCGTGCAACTTGCGTTCTCCTGTTCGTCCAGTGCCAGCACCAGACCGGGTTTTTCCTCTGTCCCGCGGTGGTGGATCGAACTCATGCAGAAGGACCGGGCAAACCCGTGCAGCGTCGCGCGTTCACTGCGCGCCACCGGAAAGCCCGGATTCCACAGCAGCGATCCATATCCGAAAACCCACATCGTCATTGCACTGGTCCTTGCCTGTTTCGGCCTATAAACATCAATTCCAAGGCAGGAAAAAGGGCCATTTCGGATGCGTCTGATACGAGTGTTGATTTTTGTTACCATTGCGTGGAGCGCATATTGGTTCGTGGCCGGGTATGGCCTGCGCTCTGCGATCACTGGCTGGTTCGACCAGCAGGAGACACGCGGCTGGCAGGCGGATTTCTCGGATGTCGCAACGGCCGGCTATCCAACCCACCACATGACCCGTCTGAACAATCCGGCGTTGGCCGACCCGGTAAATGGCACTGCATGGAGCGCGGACTGGATCGAATTCAAAAGCCCCGCCATCTGGCCCGGTCGTCAGGTATTGCGCTTCGCAGACACGCCGCAACGCCTGTCATACTTCGACCAGACATCAACAATTGTGGCTGACGAATTGCTTGCCGAGCTGCAATTGCAGCCGGGCGTCTCGCTCGTGCTGGAAAAAATGGCTTTGACGGCGGGGGCATGGTCGGTAACGGAAAACACCACCACGCTGGCCTCCGGAGACACGCTGAGCCTGATCATGGAACAAACGCCAGTTTCAGAAGCCTATGCCATCACAGCCCGCGCGGATGGGTTCACACCGGGGGAAAAACTGCGGGCCCTGATGCATTCCGCCAATTCGTTACCACAAAGCTTTGAAACGCTGGAACTGGATATGGTCACCACTTTCGACAAGGTTTGGGACCGGTCCGCCCTGGAAGACAGCCGACCGCAGCCTGTCGCCATTGATCTGCGTCTGGTCGAGATCAAATGGGGTGAGTTGCGCCTGTTTGCGACCGGCGATCTGGATGTGGACGCACAAGGCATCCCGACCGGAGAGATCGCCGTCAAAGCCGAAAACTGGCGCGACATGATCGCCATGGCAAATGCGGCGGGTGCCCTTCCCGATCAGGCGGTGAATCCCGTTACCCGGGCACTGAACTTTTTGGCGGGGCTGGGCGGCAACCCCAACGCCGTGGACCTGCAACTGAACTTTCGGGATGGTTTCGTGGCACTGGGGCCATTGCCTTTGGGCCCCGCCCCGCGCCTGATCCTGCGTTAACGGCAGTAGGGTCCGCTGCGGTAGCGGGCCGTATCAAGGTGAAAGTGGTCCTTGTGATAACGATCTGAATTTGGCCCCAGCACGGTGCCGAACGGGCCGCACGCCCCGCGCCAGATCTTCTTGAGCTGTTTCTGAGACGGGTTCTTGCGCCACCCGTTCAGGACGGTCACCACCTCACCGTCGGCCATTTTGAAACCTGAGATATCGATCGCACGCCCCTTGCCATGTTCGGATATCTTCGCGCCTTTGCGGTTGTTGCGGGTTCGGCAGGCATAATGGGCTGCTACTTGCAATTCGACCACAGGGCCCCGGCGTTTGAAGGTGGGTTTGACGGTCTTGTCGACCCACTTGTTCAACGCACTGGCGGTGCCACAATCCATAGTCGAGGGACGGCTGAGCATCACACCCGAAACCGAGGTGATCTGCACCGCATCCTTGACACCGCAGGCTGAATTCTTGCTGCCCACACGGCCAACAGGCTTGCCTTGAATGGCAATATCCCCGCAAACAGACCCTTTGCGCAGCTTGCTCCTTTTGAACAATACTTGCTGTTCGACCGACTCGGGTCGCAAATAAGGCATCAAGGACGTGTCCGGTCCCAGAAGTGGCAGTTCCGACGGGCGCGCCGCTGCAGCCGTGACTTGCGGCGAAACCGGGCGCGAAACCGGGCGCCGTTTGGCGACTTCAAAGGCGATAGGCGTGCTGGCAGCCTGCTGAACAAGCGAGGGACGCATGAGAGGCACCAAAGACTGGTCAAGGGGCGCTGCCTGAACCGTCGCAGCACCCAAAGCTGCGACCCCGATCAGAATATGCCCCCAGCGCACTCTCATGAACTTGCCTTCCCCCGCCCAAAGTCCGGTGCATCCGTGTCCTGCCCCGCGTCGATAATGCCGCGACGAATAGCACGGGTGCGGGTGAAGTAGTCAAACAAATGATCACCGTCCCCGGTACGGATGGCGCGTTGCAGGGCAAAAAGCTCTTCTGTGAACCGGCCCAGGATTTCCAGCGTGGCATCCTTGTTGGACAGGAACACATCCCGCCACATGGTCGGGTCGGACGCGGCAATCCGGGTGAAGTCCCGGAAGCCGGCGGCCGAATACTTGATGACTTCGCTATCGGTCACCCGTCGCAGATCGTCGGCCACGCCAACCATCGTGTATGCAATCAGGTGTGGCGCATGAGAGGTTACGGCAAGGACCAGATCATGGTGATCCGCATCCATTTCATCAACATATGACCCCATGCCCTCCCAAAGCGCGCGCAGGCGGGCAATGGCATCCGGGTCCGAACCCTCGACCGGGACCAACAGACACCAGCGATTGTCAAACAGCTCGGCAAACCCAGACTCAGGGCCGGAATGCTCGGTCCCAGCCAAGGGGTGCGCGGGTATGAAGTGCACGCCGTCGGGGATATGCGGCTGCACCGCCCGAATGACGTCCCGCTTGACCGAGCCCACATCCGAAACGGTCGCACCGGGCTTCAGCACAGGTGCAATCTCTTTTGCAACTGCGCCCATAGCCCCCACAGGCACACACAGGACAACAAGATCGGCACCTTCGACCGCATCGCGTGCCGAGTCGCAAACATGGTCACACAGTCCGATCCTGCGTGCTGTTTCTCGGGTCTCCTCGGACCGGGCATAACCCGTCACTTCCCCGGCCAGACCCGCACGTTTTATCGCCCAGAACATGGACGAAGCAATCAGCCCCAGCCCGATCAGCGCAACGCGGTCGTAAATCTGGCTCATGCTGCGCCCTCTTTGAATGCAGTGATCGTCGCAACCACACGGCGGCACGCTTCTTCGTCGCCCACGGTGATCCGCAAGGCGTTCGGCAGGTTGTAGCCTGCAACCCGGCGGACAATCAAACCCTGCGTTTTCAGGTAGTCATCGCAGGCCTCGGCTTCGGCCTGATCGGCAAAACGTGTAAGAATGAAGTTGGTACAGGACGGATCCGACGGAACACCGACTTTTGCCAACTCATCCGCCAGCCATACACGCAAGCGCGCATTCTCGGATTGGCAGAAAGAGAGAAACTCGACGTCGTTCACCGCGGCTTCAGCTGCTGCCAATGCTGTCAGCGACAGGTTGAACGGCTGGCGCACCCGGTTCAGCACGTCGATGATCGGTTGATGTGCATAGCCCCAGCCGACACGCATACCGCCCAGCCCGTACACTTTTGAGAAGGTGCGCGTCATGATCACATTCTCATGGGCGTCAACCAGCGACGCCCCGCCATCGAACCCGTCGACAAATTCGGCATAAGCGCCATCCAGAACCATCAGGCAAGTGTTGGGCAGACCCAGCGCCAAACGTTCCAGTTCGTCGTTCGAGATCATGGTCGAGGTTGGATTGCCGGGATTGGTGACAAACACGATCCGCGTCTGCCCCGTCACAGCGGCAAGAATAGCCGCCACATCCACTTTGCGGTCACGCTCGGCCACCATGACCGGCGTCGCACCGGCCATACGGGCGATGATCGGGTACATGGAAAACCCGTGCTCGGTATAGATCACCTCGTCCCCCGGCCCCGCATAGGCCTGAGCGACGAATTGCAAAACCTCGTCGCTGCCGACACCGCAGATGATCCGCGCAGGGTCCAGTCCGTGGCGTACGCCGATCGCCTCGCGCAGGCTTGCATGGTCGGTGCCGGGATAACGGTGCAGGGTGGCAGCGGTGTCGCGCACTGCCTCAATCGCTTTGGGGCTTGGTCCGAACGGGTTCTCGTTCGAGCTCAGCTTGATCACATGCTCCACACCGGCCACATGCGACTGGCCGCCCTGATACAGCGCGATGTCCATAATGCCGGGTTGTGGGGTGATCTTGGTCATGAGAGGCTCCGTTGAATGGGCCTCTCATACCTGTCTCAACGGATTGAGAAAAGCGACAATTCCCTCATGCGGCTTTGAAGCGCGCGGTTGTCGGGTCGGCGCTGTAGTATGGCGCGAACTCCTCGGTCCGGTGTGACAGGTCATTGACGCTGTCGATGATGAACCGAACCGTTGCCTCGCTCATCAGATACGAGAAATTCAGTCGCACCCAACCGGGCTTTTTCATTTCTTCCCCTGCGGACAAGGCAGCGTGCAGCGCCTCTGACGTTGCCTGATCAATCCCCAGCAAGCGGTGGGCATAGGGTCCTGCACAGGCACAGCCGCCCCGCACCTGAATGCCGTAGATATCGCTGAGCATCCGCGTGAACAATTGCTGATGCACAGGCTGACCCGCATTGCCGCGCACCAGGAAAGAGAAGATCGGCAGACGATGCGCGCTCTCGACCCCAAGCAGGGTGAGGTTCGGGTTGTTCTTCCACCCTTCCAGCGCCATTTGATTGTACTGCACCTCACGCCGGGCGATTTCGTCCGTTCCGACGACATCCTTGACGATGAAGGCCAGCGCCGCACGAATGTCTCCGATCACGTTGGGTGTCCCGGCCTCTTCCCTTGTGGCCAGATCGGCACTGTAGTCATGCCGCCACGGTGATACGAAGCTGACGGTTCCACCGCCCGGCCAGCTAGGACATGTTCGTTTCACGGCAGATTGGTTCACAACCAAAACGCCTGACGCGCCCGGGCCACCGGGAAACTTGTGCGGCGAAACCACGATCGCATCCTTGCGGGCACCTTCGGGCCCCATGTCCATCGGCAGGTAAGGCCCGCCACCGGCATAGTCCCAAACGGCCAAAGCACCATGCGCGTTGAGCATTCGCGTGACCGGATCAGGATCGGTGATAATACCAGTCACGTTGGACGCGGCGGAAAATGATCCGACCACCAAATCGGCATCCGCATGGGCCTCCAGCGCGGCTTTCAGCGCATGTAGGTCCACACCACCACCCTCGGCCTCGGGAATCTCGATGACACGTGCTTTGCTTTCGCGCCACGGCAGAATATTCGAATGATGCTCATACGGACCGATTAAGACAATCGGCTGGTCAGCCTCTGCCACCCCTAGCAGGCTGACCAACCGATTGAGCCCCGCAGTGGCGCCAGACCCGGCAAAGATCACCGCGTCCTCTTCCCGAGCACCAACAATGCGGGCTATTTCTGCCCGCGCTTCGCGGCGCAGACGTGTCATGTAGGATCCGCAGTAGGAGGCCTCGGTGTGACTGTTTGCGTAAAACGGCAAAACATCCTGCGCCACAAAATCCTCGACCTGCCGCAATGCGCGGCCCGAAGCGACGTAATCCGCATAGACAAGCGGCACGTCTCCATGCAGACCCGGGATCAGAACGTTCTCGCCGATCAGCCCATCGCGCAGATTTGAATTGTGAGTGGTGGAACAGAGTTCCGCACGAAATTTGGACAGGGTCATTATGTTGGCTCCTTACTGCCCTACCAATGTGATATTTTCGAGCCGCAAAAACTTCACCTATCTTTGCGTGGATTTTAAAAATTTTGTGTCATATGATCAGTTATGACATCAAAATTAGATCAAATTGACACGCGCATTCTGAAAGAACTACAAAAGGACGCCACTCTGTCGCAGCGGGAATTGGCGGATCGTGTGGGACTTTCTCAAAACGCTTGCTGGCGGCGCTTGAAGGCCCTGAACGAAAACGGCGTTCTGATCGGGTCCACGGCCCGCATCGCACGTGAGAAACTGGGTTTGAGCCTTGTGGTCTTTGTCATGCTCCGCACACGACATCATTCCGCTCAGTGGCTTCAAGCGTTTCGGAGCCACGTTCTGACGATCCCGGAAGTCGTGGATTTTCATCGGATCGGAGGAGATTACGACTATCAGTTGAAAGTCGTAACACAGGATATGACATCTTATGACAAGGTCTATCAGCGATTGATCGAAAAGGTCGAGCTGGACAGCGTGACATCGTATTTCGCAATGGAAGCGATTGCCGAAGGCAGACCCCTGCCGATCTGACCCGCACCTTATCTGGCCAATAACCCTCAGGGAAGGCGCGGGCCGTTGCGATGGAGGCAGAGTCCCCATCAAACAAAAAAGACCGCGCAAAAAGCGCGGCCTTTCGGAATTCGGGTGCTGCGAAGATTAGTTCTTGGCGTAGAATTCGACGACCAGGTTCGGTTCCATCATGACCGGGTACGGCACGTCGCCCAGCGACGGAGCGCGCACGAAAGTCGCGGTCATTTTCGAGTGGTCGGCGTCAATGTAGTCAGGAACGTCGCGCTCAGCCAACGCAGCGGCTTCCAGAACAACAGCCAGCTGCTTGGATTTGTCGCGCACCTCGATCACGTCGCCTTCTTTGACGCGGTAGGACGGGATGTTGACCCGCTTGCCGTTCACTTTGACGTGGCCGTGGTTCACGAACTGGCGCGCGGCAAAGACGGTTGCAACGAACTTGGCGCGGTAAACAACGGCGTCCAGGCGGCGCTCCAGCAGGCCGATCAGGTTTTCACCGGTGTCGCCCTTCACACGCTCGGCTTCGGCGTAGATGCGGCGGAACTGCTTCTCGGTCAGGTCGCCATAATAGCCTTTCAGCTTCTGCTTGGCGCGCAACTGCAGACCAAAGTCCGACAGTTTGCCCTTGCGGCGCTGACCGTGCTGGCCGGGGCCGTATTCACGACGGTTGACCGGGGATTTCGGACGACCCCAGATGTTTTCGCCCATCCGGCGGTCGATTTTGTACTTGGCAGACGTGCGTTTGGTCACGGCTGATCTCCTTCGTTTTGTCGAAGCCCTAACGGGCCACTATGAAGGGCGTTGTCCTCTTGAGGTTTCCCCCATGACAGGCATCCCCTTGCGGGGGCCACCAACACCAATGAAGCCGCGCTTATAGCCGCAATGCCGTCGGAGTCAACACAGCATTCAGCAAAGTTCAGAAAATCGATCAGGGCAGACAGACATCGGGACCGACGCAGCGTCGAATCCGCGTAGCGCTGCCTTGAAACTCTAATTTGAGATCGGGAAAGAGACTACTGTCGCGTCACTTTTCAATGGCGGGTTCGGGATCGCCGCAAGCTCTGTCACTTCGACAATCCAGAACTCTTCATCCCGTGGCGGGCAAGCGCCGTCAAACACGAGAGTCCGCGACGTATCCTTGCCATCGACAACAAGCCTGGCAGAGAACTTCTGCGCACCGTTGGTAAAGGTAAGAATGCCTGACACAAGGCCTGAAACCTCACGGACAATTGGAAAGTGGCTGTTCACGTGGGTCGCAACGCCCCCGGCATTCCCCATTTTTCCAATGCTTTGCTCCACAGCCTCGCTCAGGACGATTGCTTGTCCACGCCATGACCATGATGCTCCAATCATCAAAGAGGAAAGGGGCGCATCTTCAAGCCCGTCAATTTCCGTCTGACACCAGGAAATAGCTATTTGACCGTTTGTTCCGGCTCTCATCTGCCCACTCGCACTTACTACCACCCCAACACTTAACTTTACCCTTATCAGCACAAATTCCGGCGGAAAAGAGACGGAACTGCAGCAATCACAAGATTGTTGTTAATGTGACTCAGCATTTGGCGCCATCCGTCAGGCTTTACGGCCAGTCGATGACGGTTGTGGCCAGCGCGATTGCCGAGCCTCGGTGCCAGAAATACCTAACGGCATTGAGAATATTGTTACGCAGGTATCAATTATTCTTCATCGACCGAAGGCGCAGTACACGGTCCCGACATCCGCAAGCGCAATGCTCAGAACAGTGAGGTCAGCGATTGGGCATTCGTTCCGGAATTCCGGACTTCCGTCAACCGCGCCCAAGAACGGTTTCCTGAGAATAGGCTCTCATTGGGTCATGCCGTAAAAACGTGCTGGTCCCGTGCGTCAACGGGCTGAAGGGCCTTTGTTTGAGGCAATTTTCAAATGGCGAAAGAAATTCATCCACGTCACCCTCAGGGCGCCGGGATCACCGATGCCCTGCGCGCCAACCGAAGCCAGAGTCCGACAGTTGTCTTTGAACCCGCCCGGGGTAGTCGGATACGATTGCGTCCACGCGCAGGTCTATCATCCTGCCTATCTCTTCGTGCTCATTGACCGTCCACACGGCGACGCACAAGCCCAACTCTTTTGCTCGCGTCACGTTTTCAGTCGTCACATCCGCAAAATATGGGCACCAAAGCGAACCGCCAGCTTGCTTTACCAAGTCTGGAATCTCATCGCGGCGACCACGAAAGTCCGGGCAAACGGATTTTGAGGAATCTTCACCAACATCGTCGGCGTTTTCCGGAAGTTGCGTCAGATAGGATGACGGCATATCCGGAGCTTGCCGCTGACATTCCTCCAAGAGATTCCAATCGAAACTGTGCAGGACCGCGCGCGAAGATAAACCTTTGCCGCGAACGTCCTGAAGAACTCTCCCGACAAATTTCTCCCTGTATAGCGCATCATGGGCCAGGTCGGGATCCGACTTCAGTTCGAGCATCAGATAGGCATCACTGTTTTTTGGGTCATCGACCAAATCGAGCAGATCCAACAACTTTGGAACACGAACGCCATCTATTTGGGCCTGGTCCGGGAAGCGTTGGCCATAGGCGGATTGCCCGTCCAAACGCCCGATATCAAATTGCCGGAGTTGCTCGTAAGTCAGTGCGGAAACCTTCGGCTCTTCTCCGATCAGAAACAGGCCATTGGAATCGCGAAAGCTCGCTGCGTGCAGGCGATGATTGTGCGTTATGACCGGCACATTATCGGCAGTCAGGACAACGTCAAACTCAAGAAGCGGGACACCAATGGAGAGCGCAAAGTCGAAGCCCACCATGCTGTTTTCAGGTAACACACCTCGTGCCCCCCGATGGCCAACAACCCGGATCAGGTTTTCACCGCCACGAAAGGCTTCAACCTGCTGAAACACCATCAACCTTCCAGCCTTTTGCCCGTCACGTGGTCAAACAAATGCATGTTCTCTGGTGCGACCGAGAACTGCATAACCGGGTGGCGTCCCTCGATCGGGTGGACGCCGGGAAGGCTCGCCGTGATCGCGCTTGCAGTGCCAGACAGGTGACCGTGCAGCAACGTATTGGCCCCAAGCGGTTCAGCTATCTGAATCGCCGCTTCAAGTGGGCCATTGTCATTCAACACCAGATGCTCTGGTCTTATGCCAAGCTTCACGGCGCTGTCTGCACCCTGAGAGGGTCCGACTTCGATTTCTCCGATCTTGATGGTCCCGTTTTCGCGCCGCGCTTCAAAAATGTTCATCGCCGGGCTGCCGATGAATTGCGCGGCGAACAGCGTTCGCGGGGTTTCATAGACTTCCAGCGGCGTGCCGATCTGCTCGGCAATACCGCCATTCATCACGATCATTCTGTCGGCCATTGTCATTGCTTCGACTTGGTCGTGCGTAACGTAAAGTGACGTGATCCCCAGCTTTTCCTGAAGCTCGCGTATTTCCAGACGCATCTGAACACGAAGCTTGGCGTCGAGGTTCGAGAGTGGCTCGTCAAACAGGAAAACCTCAGGCTCGCGGACAATGGCCCGCCCCATCGCCACCCTCTGACGCTGACCGCCTGATAACTGCCTGGGTTTGCGATCCAGCAAAGGTTCGAGCTGCAACAGTTTTGCCGCCTGGGTCACCTTTTGATCGATCTGAGCCTTGGGTAATCCAGCGATCTTCAGGCCATATCCCATGTTCTGACGCACGGACATGTGCGGATAGAGCGCGTAGTTCTGGAACACCATCGCAATGTCGCGATCCATCGGCTCTTTGTCATTGGCGCGCTCACCGCCGATCCAGATTTCCCCGGACGTGACCGTTTCCAGCCCCGCCACCATCCGCAACAACGTTGATTTACCACAGCCTGACGGGCCGACGATCACGATGAACTCTCCATCGGCGATATCGACATCAACACCGTGGATCACATCCGTCGGGCCAAAGCTCTTTTTGACATTCTCTAAGGTAACTGTTGCCATTTCTTACTTCTCACTATCGACAAGGCCTCGGACAAAGAGCTTTTGCATCGAAACCACCACAATGACCGGCGGGATCATCGCCAGAATGGACGTCGCCATGATCGTCGGCCAATGCGCAAAGTCGTCGCCGGACGGAAACATCTGTTTGATACCCATCACGATGGTATTCATCTCGGGATCAGTCGTGATCAGCAGCGGCCAAAGGTACTGGTTCCAGCCATAGATAAACAGGATCACGAACAGCGCCGCGATGTTGGTCCGGCTCATCGGCACCACAATATCAATAAAGAATCGCATCGGGCGGGCCCCGTCCACCCGGGCGGCTTCGGCCAGCTCATCCGGGATCGTCAAAAAGAACTGACGGAACAGGAAGGTTGCCGTGGCTGAGGCGATCAGAGGAAAGATCAGCCCGTAATAGCTGTTGAGCATACCGAATCCGGCGACAACTTCGAACGTCGGAACAATGCGGACTTCGACCGGCAGCATGAGCGTCAGGAAGATCAACCAAAAGAACGTCGTTCGCCCTGGAAACCGAAAATAAACGATTGCAAAAGCCGACAGCAACGAGATGGCGATTTTTCCCACTGCAATACCAATCGCCATCACCAGACTGTTGAACAGCATCGTTGCCACGGGCACGTTTACCCCCGAGAACAGCGCCGCTTTGTAGTTCACCCAGAACTGATCGCCGGGCACAACTGGCATCGGCGGTGAGACGATCTCGGCCTGGGTCACGGTCGAGGCCACAAAGGCAAGCCATATGGGGAAAAATATGATCAGGACACCGAGGATCATCAAAGCATGGGACAACCAGATGCCCGCGCCGCGTTTTTCGACCATTCCGTGTTGTTGGGACGCCATCAGTAATGCACCCGCTTTTCCACGTATTTGAACTGGATGACCGTCAACAGACCAACGACGATCAACAGGATGACCGATTGCGCCGAAGACGAGCCGAGGTCCTGTCCCACAAACCCATCTGAGAAAACCTTGTAGACAAGAATTGTCGTCGATTGTTGCGGCCCGCCACCGGTGATTGTGTGGATCACGCCAAAGGTTTCGAAAAAGGCATAAACGACGTTCACCACCAGCAAGAAGAACGCCGTCGGCGACAGCAACGGCAGCACGATCGTAAAGAACCGGCGCCAGAAATGCGCGCCGTCAATCGCCGCCGCCTCGATCACGGATCTAGGAACGGATTGCAGGGCAGCGAAAAAGAACAGGAAGTTATAGCTTATGCGCCCCCAGGCGGAGGCAACGACCACCAGCCCCATAGCTTCGGTGCCGTTCAGAACGTGGTTCCAGTCATAACCAAGCTGGCTGAGATACCATGACACGACGCCGACGCGCGTGTTGAACATGAACAGCCACAAAACACCCGCAACGGCAGGAGCGACAGCGTAGGGCCAGATCAGCAAAGTCCGATAGACCCCGGACCCTTTGATCAATCGATCCGCAATGACCGCAAGAAACAAGGCAGGGATCATCGAGCACAGCGTAACCAGCGTGGAAAACACTGCCGTTGTCACGAAAGAGGCGCGATAAAACTTGTCACTCAGTAGGAATTCAAAGTTGCCCAGCCCCACGAACTGGGACGACAACCCGAACGGATCAGGTATGAACAGTGACTGCCATATGGCCTGACCGGCGGGATAGAAGAAGAAGACGGCGGAAATGATGACCTGAGGGGCAATCAGAGCCAATGGCAACAGCCAGCCGCGAAAGGTGACGCGTTTTTCCATCCTGAAAACCCACCGAAGAAAGAAAATGCGGGCCCTGAAAAGGCCCGCATGAAGTTACGACTTATTGATTGGCGGATTCGAAACGGCGCAGCAACGCATCGCCGCGTTCCTTCGCGCTGTCCATCGCTTCCTGAGCTGTTTTCTCACCGGACCAGATCGCTTCAAGCTCTTCGTCGATGATGCCGCGAATCTGGTCGAACGAACCCAGACGCAAGCCTTTCGAGTTTGCGGTCGGCTCTTTCGCGGTCATCTGGATCACCGCGATGTCGGTGCCCGGGTTTTCGTCATAAAAACCTGCCGCACGGGTGGCTTCGCCGGCTTCGACGGTAATCGGAAGATAACCGGTGTTCTGATGCCACGCCGCCTGCACATCCGACGAGGACAGGAAGCTCAGGAACTCGCCGACGCCTCGGTATTCTTCGGGCTCATGACCCGCCATTACCCAAAGAGACGCGCCGCCGATGATGGTGTTTTGCGGCTCACCGGTGACGGATTCCCAATAGGGCAGCGGACGCACGTCGAAGTCGAACTCGGCCTCTGCCTTGATGCCAGCGTACCCGGCCGAACTTTCAGTGAACAATGCGCACTCGCCTGACCGGAAGTTCGCACCGCCTTCGTTTCTGCGGCCAGTGTAGATGAACTTGCCGTCCTGGGCCCAGTCACCCATTGCGGTCAGATGTGCAACCTGCACCGGACCGTTCAGCATAAGCTCGGTATCCAGACCAGCAAAACCGTTGTCCTGGGATGCAAACGGAACGTCGTGATAGGCTGACAGGTTCTCAAGGTGAATCCAGCTTTGCCATGCTGTCACCAGCGGGCAATCCTCGCCACCCGCCTTCAGCTGTTCAAGGACCTCGCCAACTTTTTCCCATGTGGACAGATCCGTGTCCGGATCAACGCCAGCGGCTTCCATGGCATCGCGGTTAACCCACAGCACTGGCGTCGAGGAGTTGAAAGGAAGAGACAGCATCTCTCCGTCTGTCGTCGTATAATACCCTTTAACTGCGCCTATATATGCATCGGGATCAAATGACGCGCCGCTTTCCGCCATCACTTCATAGACCGGCTTGATCGCACCTTCGGCTGACATCATTGTCGCCGTGCCGACTTCGAATACCATCAGGATATTTGGCTGTTCACCGGCACGGAATGCAGCAATGCCAGCATTCAGGGTTTCCGAGTAGTTGCCCTTGTGGCTTTCAACCACGACAAAGTCATCCTGACTGGCGTTGAATTCTTCAACCTGTCCTTTGACAAGCTCACCAAGGCGACCGGTGAAGGCATGCCAGAACTGAACTTCGGTTTGCGCCATTGCCGCCAAGGGGGACAAGGCCGTGGTGATGGCAAGAGCGCCAAGCAAATTCTTTTTCATGATTCCTCCCATGCATCAGGTTTGATGCTTCGTTGAATACCGACCACAACGCGTAAACGGCACACATGACGATTTCACGACGTTAGCGTTACAGAAATATAATTCAAGGCCTATCTACTTGGTGAAAAAATAACATAGTGTTATGACTTGGCGTGGTTGCTAGGGATCAACAATGAGTCAAATTCTGAGAGTGCGGCAATTGGAGGCCCTAATGGCCGTGACCAAAAACGGGTCTGTAACAGCCGCTGCGACCGATCTTGGAGTGACCCAGCCAGCTGTCAGCAGGCTGCTGTCTGATCTAGAAAAATCGCTTGGGTTTCAGCTTTTTGATCGCCGGGAGGGCCGATTGATGCCAACGCAGGAGGTTCGTTACCTCTTGCCCAGCGTCGAGCGCGTTCTCGAACTCATGAGGCAAATCTCGGATGTCAGCCAGGATATCACACAACGCAAAGCAGGGCACATCCGTGTCGCCTGCCTACCTGGATTTGCCACCAGCCATTTGCCCAAAGTCGTCGCCAGCTTCTTGAAGGATCGGCCCGGTGTCACCCTGACGATCGAGCCTGACCGACCTGAACGCATTCTCGAATGGATGATTGGCGAGCAGTATGATTTCGGAATCACAGACAGTTTTCACGGTCATCCGGCGGTAGAAAGCAGGAACATCGACGTTCGCACGGTGTGCGTGTTCCCCTCCGGGCACGAGTTGGAAGGCCTTTCCGAAGTTACCCCGGTGGATCTTGCACACAGCAAAATCATCCACACCCGACGCGACAGCGACTTTTTCGGGCGGCTTTCGAAAGTGTTTCAAAATGCCAATGTCGAATTGAACTCGCATATCGAGGTCAGGCAGTTCACAGCGGCATGTGAATTGGCGCTGAAAGGCGCCGGTGTCTCGGTCGTAAGCGAACTGGATGCCGTCCAATACACCTCACGCGGATTGAGTTATCGGCCATTCAGGCCATTGCTGACACATACTCTCTCGTTGGTACGCCCAATATTGAAGCAACCGTCGTTGGTGACCCTTGAATTCATTGAACAGTTTCAGGAAAGCCTGAGCCCTTTCAAAGTCGGGTAACCCCACCTTCAACCATATTCTTGTGACAAAGCTGGAACTGGTTCGACAGTTAAGACCGGTGTCCCGGCTCAACTTCGCAAGTGACCTGTTTTTTGGCCGAAAGTCGCATATGATCTGCTCATGCTCGGCGAGACCTACAGCGAAACTCCCTGTCCTGCCCCCGGATCCGACTGATATTGGCACGGCGCCGCAGCAGTTTACCGCAACGCCGTCCGACGTGGTGTTTCTTCAGATCGCGGCCTTTCGGCTTTCATCCAGGTAAATTTCACGAAGGCGTTTGGCAATCGGCCCGGGTGTACCATCACCCAGCGCGACTCCGTCGATTTCCACGACGGGCATCACGAATGCGCTGGCCGAGGTTGTGAACGCCTCGTCAGCCTCCCTGGCTTCGTCGATGGTAAACAGACGTTCTTCAACTTCCATCTGCGCTTCGGCCGCCAGGCGCAGCACGGCCTTGCGGGTGATCCCGTGCAGGATGTCGTTGGACAGCGGGCGGGTCACGATCTTGCCGTTCTTGACGAAATAGGCGTTGTTGCTAGTGCCTTCGGTCACAAAGCCGTCTTCGACCAGCCATGCATCATCACAGCCCGCTTTCTTGGCCATCATCTTGCCCATCGAAGGGTAAAGCAGCTGCACGGTTTTGATGTCGCGGCGGCCCCAGCGGATGTCCTCGATCGAGATGATCCTGGCACCTTTCTGTGCTGCCGGACTGTCAGCCAGCCCGGGCTTGTTCTGCGTGAACAGAACGAGGCTGGGGTTGGTATCTGCCGAAGGGAAGACAAAATCCCGGTCACCGTCACTGCCGCGCGAGACCTGCAGGTAGACCAGGCCCTCTTCGATGCCGTTCAGATCAACCAGCTTGCGGTGGATCTCCAGCAGCTCTTCCTTGGTGCAGGGCTCGGCCATCTCCAGCTCATCCAGAGACCGCTTCAGGCGCACGGCGTGACCTTCGAAATCAATCAGCTTGCCATCCAAAACACTGGTCACTTCGTAAACCGCATCAGCAAACAGGAAGCCACGGTCAAAGATGGATACCTTGGCCTCGGTCTCGGGCAGGTATTCGCCATTTACGTATACGGTTCGGGTCATGTTTGTCTCCTCAGCCCCAGAGCGCCGCTTCTGGCGGGTGAACTCCGGCGTCGTCAAAAATCAGCGGGGTGTCGCGGTCTTCGGCCAACAGAAGCGGGCCGTCAAGGTCCGTCACCATCGCACCCTGCGCCAACAGTGTCGCGGGCGCCATGGCAAGCGAGCTGCCAACCATACAGCCGACCATGATGTCATACCCTTCCGCGATTGCGGCTTTGCGAAGTTCCAGTGCCTCGGTCAGGCCACCGGTCTTGTCGAGTTTGATGTTGATGACATCGTATTTGCCCATCAGACCGGACAGGCTGGCGCGATCATGGCAGGACTCGTCGGCGCAGACGGGCACCGGGCGGTCCATTCCGATCAATGCGTCGTCGTCTCCGGCGGGCAAGGGTTGCTCGACCAGTGCCACGCCCAAACGTACCAGATGAGGGGCGAGGTCGGCGTAAACCTCGGCCGACCAGCCTTCGTTCGCATCCACGATGATCTTGGCATTCGGAGCACCGGCCCGCACCGCCTCAAGCCGCGGCATGTCATCTGAGGTGCCCAGTTTGATTTTCAGAAGCGGGCGATGCGCGTTCTCGGCCGCCTGGGCCTGCATCGCCGCGGGCGTGTCCAGCGACAAAGTGTATGCGGTGATCTCTGGTCCCGGAACAGGCAGACCCGCCAAATCCCAGGCACGCTTTCCCGCGCGCTTGCTTTCCAGATCCCACAAGGCGCAATCCACGGCGTTCCGGGCGGCACCAGCAGGCAGTAGGTCCATCAGCGACTGGCGGGTGAACTCCGCAGGCAAGCCGGCAATCTCGGCCTCAACCGACTCGAGCGTTTCGTCATAACGCGCATAGGGAACGCATTCACCCCAGCCCTGATGCGTTCCGTCCGACACCCGAACCGTCAGCACTTTTGCCTCGGTCCGTGACCCGCGCGAGATGGTAAACACCTGCGCCAGCCGAAACACATCGCGAGAGACCTCTATCCGCACGCACCCGCTCCTTCATCTTTTCCAAATCTAACGCCGGAAGCGGTTGAACCCGCCACCGGCACGTGTCTCAGATCACATCGCAGCCAGCGCGTCCACCAGCTTGCCTGAACCAAAGCGGAACGGATCGGTCGCAGGCAGCCCCATGTCTGCTTCGATCTTGGCCAGATACGCCGTCGCGTCATCTTCGGACAGGTGCTGCGTGTTGACGGAAACGCCGACGACCTGACAATCGGGGTTCGCCACTTTGGCCAGGGCCAGCGCGGTGTCGCGCAGGGTTTCCAAAGACGGTTGCTGATAGGTCGGCAGACCGCGCATGTGCTCACGGGTCGGTTCATGGCTCAGGATCAGGGCGTCCGGCTGGCCGCCGTGGATCAGTGCCATGGTCACACCGGAATAGGATACATGGAACAATGAGCCCTGGCCTTCGATCAGGTCCCAGTGATCGTCGTCGTTGTCAGGTGTCAGCCATTCGATCGAGCCCGCCATGAAATCCGCGACCACGGCGTCCAGCGGCACACCATCGCCGGTGATCAGGATGCCCGTCTGACCAGTTGCGCGGAAGGTCGACTTCATACCACGCTTGCGCATTTCAGCATCCATCGCCATTGCGGTGTACATCTTGCCGACCGAACAATCGGTGCCCACGGCCAGACAACGCTTGCCCTTGCGCTTGATCCCGTTGGCAATCGGGTAATCGACTTCGGGCACACGCACGTCGTGCAGTTTTTGACCGGTCGCTTCGGCCACCGCCACCAGGTCAGGTTCGTCGCGCAACAGGTTGTGCAAGCCGGAGGCAAGGTCAAACCCTTCCTCCAGTGCCATGACCAGAACCTTTTTCCATTCCTGGCTGATCACGCCCCCACGGTTGGCCACGCCGATGACCAGCGTTTTTGCACCGGCCTCTTTCGCCTCTGTCAGGGTCATATCGGTCAGGCCCAGATCGGCCTTGCAGCCGTCCATACGGTATTGGCCGACGGCGTTTTCCGGGCGCCAATCCTTGATGCCCACAGCCACTTTGGCCGCCAATTGGTCGGGCGCATCGCCCAAAAACAGCAGGTACGGTGTCTCGATCATTGCGGTCACTCCTTTGATTCCGGCCTAAGCTAGTGAAGCGGCAAAACGAGCGTTTCGCGTTCTGCTCCGTCAAACACAGCTAGCGCGCGATGTTCTTGCGCCCTAGTGCGGGGTGACGCAAAATTCTTCGAAGTTTTCAAATTGATTAATCTTTAATCACCAATCATCTTCTGCTGGAAATTTGCATTCTGCAACCGCATTGCCGCAGATGCACAATCTCCCTTGCGCCAAGTTGCGCAATTTAATACCTCATTGGGCGAGAAAATCGCAACTTCATTACCCACACGAGGTCCAGATGAGCTTTCGCATCCAACCCGCCGCGCCTGCACGACCCAATCGCTGTCAACTGTTTGGTCCGGGGTCGAATACCAAACTGTTCCCGAAAATGGCAGCTTCTGCTGCGGATGTGATCAACCTTGACCTTGAGGATTCGGTTGCGCCTTCGGACAAGGATGTAGCCCGCGCCAACGTCATCGAAGCGCTGAACACTGTTGATTGGGGCAATAAATACATGTCCGTTCGCATCAACGGATTGGATACCCCCTATTGGTATCGTGACGTTGTCGACGTGTTGGAGCAGGCAGGCGACCGTCTGGACCAGATCATGATTCCCAAAGTCGGTTGTGCATCAGATGTCTATACCGTGGATGCCCTTGTCACCGCCATTGAACGCGCCAAGGGCCGGACCAAACCGATCAACTTCGAGGTCATTATCGAATCCGCTGCCGGTATCGCGCATGTGGAAGAGATCGCAGCCTCCTCACCCCGTTTGCAGGCCATGAGCCTTGGGGCCGCAGATTTTGCCGCCTCGATGGGAATGCAGACCACGGGCATCGGCGGCACACAGGAAAACTATTACATGCTACGCGAGGGTGAAAAACACTGGTCCGATCCCTGGCACTGGGCCCAAGCCGCCATCGTTGCGGCCTGCCGCACCCATGGGGTGCTGCCAGTGGATGGACCATTCGGGGATTTCAGTGATGATGAAGGGTACATCGCTCAGGCGAAACGCTCGGCCACACTGGGTATGGTCGGCAAATGGGCGATCCATCCCAAGCAGATCGCACTGGCCAATCAGGTGTTTACCCCGTCGGATGAGGCCGTTTCCGAGGCCCGCGAAATCCTGGCCGCAATGGAGCAGGCCAAAGCCAACGGTGAAGGCGCGACCGTCTACAAAGGACGTCTTGTCGACATCGCCTCAATCAAGCAAGCTGAAGTCATTGTGGCACAGGCCGAACTGATTGCGGCGAGCAGCTAAGCCATAAAAAAGGGCGCCCCACCGAGCGCCCTTTTTAAACTCTTCAACGGCCGAAAACCTCATTGGGCGTCCATGTGAAGCGCTCACCCTTCTTTCCTGACTTCATCATCAGGCAAGAGGTTCCCAGTTTCTGGAAATAGACGATCTTCAACGGATACCAACCCGCTTTGGGCACTTCCACTTCCGTGCGTTGATTGGCTTCACAACCTTGAATACCAGTTACGCGGCCGATCTGCTGACCACCAACCCAAGCTTCTATCCCGTCATTCGACCACGTTTCCAGCTCGTAAACGCCCGGTGAGTTAAACCGCATATACCCTGTCACCTCAGCGGCAACATTGTAGGCTTCGTCGAACGTCATGACGTCCTCACCCTTGCTTGTGTCCCTATAATCCAACCCACGCAACGGCTTTCCGGGCTTTGCCTGAGACAGCATGCTTTTTGCCTGACTCAGATCCCGGATCTTCTTGTGTTGATTGCCTGTGCCAATGTATTTGACATTCAACCCTGCCTTCGGAGAAGGCTGTGGATTGGCAGGTTGCAGTTTCAGCGGTGCAGACAAAGCAGCCCCGGCAACTACCGACATGGCAACTGCGGTCGCCACTGTTCGAACGAGTTTCATCGTAATCTCCCTGTTTGCGTGCCGTTTTGGCTGGGCGTATCCCCTGGCAACGTCATTACAGTGACACTAGGCTCTGAAAATTTGCGCTGCAAGAGAGTGCGGCTTCACAATTTCAGAGGTTACGCACGCAGATCCTTGGGCGACCCCATGACCACATAGGAAGTGATCGACGTAACATGTGGCAGCGTTCCCAGCACCTCGGTATGGAAGGTCTTGTAGGACGGCAAGTCGGCGCATTCGACGCGCAGCAGGTATTCGATCGTACCGGTGATGTTGTGGCATTCGACCACTTCGGGGGCTTGTTGCAGAGCCCGTTCAAACCCCTCCTGCGCCGCTTTTGTGTGTTCGCCAAGACCAACGCCGATGTAGGCGACAAAGCCGACACCCATCGACGCCGGGTTCAAAACCGCACGATAGCCGGTGATCACGCCGGCTTTCTCAAGCTCTTGAACGCGACGCAGGCAGGCGGAAGGCGACAGCCCGACCCGTTCGGCCAATTCCAGATTGCTGATACGCCCATCACCGGTCAGTTCATGCAATATCTGGTGATTTATTTGATCATTCTTCATCACAAGTTGCAGAAATAGCAGAAACACGCACGAAAAAGCAATTTCATTTGCTGCCGGTCGGACGATACTTCGCAGTATGACTTACGACATCCTTCTGGCCCTCATCGCCTTTGCCTTCGTGACATCCATTACGCCCGGGCCGAACAATCTGATGCTGATGGCATCGGGTGCGAATTTCGGCTTTCGGCGTTCGATCCCGCATATGCTGGGCATTGGCCTTGGCTTCACGCTCATGGTGCTGCTGGTCGGTGCAGGGCTGGTTCAGGTCTTTGACCGATATCCGGTCAGCCATTCAGTGCTGAAGATCGTGTCGGTAATCTATCTGCTGTATCTGGCATGGAAGATCGCACATGCCGCACCAGCCGGGGGCGCTTTGGCAGCGGGGACTCCCATGACGTTTCTACAGGCCGCCGCCTTTCAGTGGGTGAACCCCAAAGCCTGGGCCATGGCCCTGACCGCCACAACCGCTTACACACCCAATCAGACCCTGCATGCAATTGCCCTCGTTGCGTTGGTTTTCGGGGCGGTCAACCTGCCGTCGGTGAGCACATGGACCTTTCTTGGTCAGCAGATGTCGCGGGTGCTGACGAACCCGCGCCGGCTGGTTGTGTTCAACTGGACAATGGCGGTGCTGCTTGTGGCCTCACTCTATCCCGTTCTCTGGCCCAGTTGACCTGCTTCAACGACAGGCAGGTTTCAGCCAGCACATCCCCGGGCGCGGTGTCGGGTGGATCATAGGGTCAGACTTCGCGGCAAGGCTATCATGGGTGCAGGCCTGCGCACGCAGCACGCTGTCTTTATTGGTGGTGTCCACCAGTATCCGTTTTTCTATTCGCCCACCTGAAATCGAACATCTTCGACACACAGATCTTGCTGAGTTGCATCCGGAGCATCGTCAGGCCATATAGCAGGGAACTTTCGCGTTGAGAGGCGTCATGACCCAGTATCTGGATTTCGAAAAACCACTGGCCGAGATTGAAGGCAAGGCTGAAGAACTGCGTGCGCTGGCCCGCACCAACGAAGAGATGGACGTAACCGAAGAAGCCGCCGCTTTGGACGCCAAAGCCGCCAAGCTTCTGGGTGAGCTTTATGCCGACCTGACGCCTTGGCGGAAATGCCAGGTCGCCCGACACCCGGAACGCCCGCATTGCAGCGCTTACGTCAATGCCCTGTTCACCGAATTCACCCCTTTGGCCGGAGATCGCAATTTTGCCGATGATCTGGCCGTGATTGGCGGGCTTGCACGTTTCAACGATCAACCGGTCATGGTAATCGGCCATGAAAAAGGCAGCGACACCAAATCGCGGATCGAGCGAAATTTCGGCATGGCCCGGCCCGAAGGTTATCGCAAGGCGGTCCGCCTGATGGAGATGGCCGGGCGGTTTGGCCTGCCGGTGATCACCCTGATCGATACTGCCGGCGCCTATCCCGGCAAAGGCGCCGAGGAACGCGGTCAGTCCGAAGCGATTGCCCGGTCGACCGAGATGTGCCTGAAGATCGGTGTGCCCCTGGTGTCGGTCATCATCGGCGAAGGCGGCTCGGGCGGAGCCGTGGCCTTTGCCACCGCCAACCGCGTGGCGATGCTGGAACATTCGGTCTATTCGGTGATCTCGCCGGAAGGCTGCGCGTCAATCCTGTGGAAAGATGCAGAAAAGATGCGTGAAGCCGCCGAAGCGCTGCGGCTGACCGCTCAGGACCTTCACAAGCTTGGCGTTTGTGACCGGATCATCCCTGAACCCAAGGGCGGTGCGCATCGCGATCGTCCTGCAACTGTCAAATCCGTCCGCGAGGCACTTACCGCCATGTTGGCGGAACTGGACGGCAAAGACGCGGCAGCCCTGATTCAGGACCGCCGTCAAAAATTCCTCGATATCGGATCAAAAGGGTTGGCGGCGTAACCGTCAGCCACCCAGCCTGCGCAACAATGCGACCGAGGGCTCTCCGGTGACAGCAAGGCCATTGGCGCTTTGATACGCGCTGATGGCTGACGTTGTGTTTTTGCCGATCACCCCGTCCGCGCCCTTCGTATCATACCCTTCGGATGTCAGCCGACGTTGCAATTCCTTGCGGTCGTCCAATGTCAGACCGTTTTCATCTGGCCCGAACGAGGCCTGAAACGGTGCGCCGCCGGCAATTCTGTCCGCCAGATGCCCGACGCCAATCGCGTAGCTGTCCGAGTTGTTGTAGCGTTTGATGACCTGAAAATTGCGGAAGACAGCAATGCGCGGCCCGGGTACCTGCGGTTGCAGCACGGCCACCGGAGTACCGGAAACGGTTCCGACCTCGCCCCCCCAGGGCTGCCCCCGCACCCAGCCTGCACGCGACAGATAAGCTGCGGTCGAAGCCAGCGAATCCGTCGGATCATCCGACCAGATATCCCGCCGCCCGTCGCCGGTGAAATCCACCGCATAAGCGAGGTAAGAGGTTGGAATGAACTGCGTATGCCCCATCGCACCGGCCCAGCTGCCGGTCATCTTGTCAGGCGTGGTGTCGCCGTTCTGAAGGATCTTCATCGCCGCGATCAACTGGCTTTCAAAGAACTGACCACGTCGCCCATCATAGGCCAGTGTTGATAGAGCTGACACAACGGGCACATCGCCGCGACGCGCGCCATAGCGGCTTTCCAGCCCCCACACTGCAACGACGATTTCCTTGTCTACTCCGTACTGCGCCTCGATCTGCGACAGCATCCCGTTATATTGCCGCAGCATCTTCTGTCCTGTGCTGATCCGCTCGTCCGAGGCGGCAATGGCCAGATAATCTTCGAGCGAACGCTTGAACTCTACCTGATTGCGGTCGCGCTCGATCACATCAGGAAGGTACCCTGCGCCCTGAAAAGCGCGGTCAATTGTGGATTGTGAAATTCCCTGCGATGCCGCCCTGCCCTTGAACCCGGCGACCCAGGCATCCCAGCCTACATTGGGAACTGCCCGCATTCGGGAAGCAGGCGCGCTGGATGGCGCACCACCACCCGTGCAGGCGGCCAACAATGTTGATCCAAGGCAAATGGAAAAAGTCCGGCGAGTGATCATGGCTGTGGTCTGCTCTTGTTTGTGATTTGCCTCAAGAGTAACCCAGTCGGGCTGAACAGGCCAGAACAGTGAACCCCTCTATCTTGTGCGCCGAAAGGTCGGCGGGATGCCGCTCAGCTCACCAGCAAGCGCAGCCCCTGTGTCACGTCCGAGCGGACCGCCAAGCGCAAGCCCGGTTCGTCCCCGGCCTTGAGGGCAGCGATGATCAGCTTGTGATAATGCGGTGGTTCAGTGCGCCTGAGACGACCGTAAAGCGCTCTCATCGTTGGCCCCAGTTGCAGCCAGACCGTTTCGGCAATGGCCAGCATCGCGGGCGCTTGAGCACGCAGGTACAGGGTGCGGTGAAACTCCAGATTTGACCGGATGTAACCAACCGCGTCCCGCTTGGTCACCGTTTCTGCAACGGTCATATTGATGGTCTGCAACCGGTCGATCAGCGCAATATGCGCCCTGGGCAGAGCCCGGCTGGCCAATTCGACTTCCAGCAACGCGCGCAACGCTGCCAATTCTTCGATCCGGTCGTTGGTCAATTCGGGCGTCGAGACCCGGCCGGAATTGGACAGGAACAAAGCCCCCTCGGCGGCCAGACGGCGTACGGCCTCTCGCGCCGGGGTCATCGAGACGCCAAACTCCTTGCCGATACCACGCAAGGTCAGCGCCTGACCCGGCGCCATTTCGCCGTGCATGATTCGAGACCTCAGGGCGCGGTACACCCGGTCGTGAGTGGCAGTTTGGGTTTCAGACGGGCGTGTGCTCAACATCCGCTTATGTGATCACAAAATAGCGCAAGGTCAACTCGGCTTTGCGTCGAACCTGTATCGATGCAACTCTGCTCCATTGTCGCGCAACCAGCGACGAGGTTGCTGATAGGGGCCGAAGATATTCTCTACCTGCGCCCAGAATGCGGGCGAGTGGTTCATCTCGGCAAGATGCGCCACTTCATGTGCAGCCACATAGTGCAGTACGTCTGGCGGCGCCAGAATGAGACGCCACGAGAACATCAATCCGCCATGCGAACTGCATGACCCCCAGCGTGACCGCGTGTCGCGCAGGCTAAGCGTGGTATATGGGCGTCCCAGCATTGCCGCATAGTCATCGCACGCACCGGTTAACCGGTCCCGCGCCAGTTCCTTCAGAAACCGGGCCAATCTGCGTGCCTCGGCCCCTTTTGGCACTGCGACCTCGTCCGCCTGCAACTGAACACGTCGACCGTCCGCCGGCACGATTCGCCGGGCAACGCCTTCAATCGGTACTTTCTGTCCAAACTTCACCACGGCCGTTTCCGGCCTATCCTGCAAATGCTGGCGAATCCACTCTTCCTTGGTACGTGCGAATCTCAGCGCCTCGGATTCAGGCACTCCAATCGGATAGGTCAACGTAACCCGCCCGTCCAGCTGAGAAATTCGCAAACTGATGCGCCGCGCCCGGGCGGATTTGCGCAGCCTCAGTGGGACCGGTGGTGTCCCTGGCAATGCGTGCTCTCCCATATCGCGACCTCTCTTGCGCAAAGACTTTGACAGTGCCCTCTGCCTGTGGCAGGTGAGCTGAATCATTTAGACGACTCACCTGATATCAAGGGGATTTGACATGCCCAAGGAAGAATGGGGCGTAAAGCGCGTTTGCCCGACCACCGGTAAGCGATTCTACGACCTGAACAAGGACCCGATCATCAGCCCCTACACTGGCGAGATCGTGGAGCTTCAAACATCCAAAAGCCGCATGATCGCGGCGGATGCTGAAGATGCAGCTTCGGTCAAAGCGCGTGAAAACGCGTCCGGAGAGGAGCTGGTCCTGGACGATGACGACAGTGTCGATGTCGAACTGGACGACGATCTGCTGGACGACGATGACGACAGCAGTGATGACGTTTCTCTGGACGATATTACCGATATATCTTCGGAAGACGAAAGCTGATTACGCAAGAAGGCGACCCCAGGGTCGCCTTTTTCATTTGACGGGCAGCCCGGGCGGAAATTCGAGTTCAATTCCATTTTTGGACTTGCACTCGTCGTCACTGTCTCCTAAACGTCCGTCCACCGCACCAACGGTACCATGATGGGGCCTTAGCTCAGTTGGGAGAGCGCTTGCATGGCATGCAAGAGGTCAGGGGTTCGACTCCCCTAGGCTCCACCATCTTTCTCCTCAGCTCGAATTCACTCGCAGTCATACGGCTTTGAAAATAAGGCTTTTGACGTGTCAGTCTTTCTCATCCCCAAGGAAACTTGGGCTCTGCCAGTATTCCCATTGTGGGGGTCTGTGTGGGGTTCGCCAGAGAGAAAGTATGCAAGATGACCAAACTGACAGACAAGCAGATCAAGGCTGCGAAACCCGGCGACAAGAAGATCAAGCTGACAGATGGCGGTGGACTGACCCTGATCGTTCACCCCAGGGGCAGCAAGACATGGGTCTGGCGCTATAGGGTCGATGGCAAGCAGCGTGAGATGACATTGGGCTCCTACCCCTCTGTCGGCCTCAAAGATGCGCGCCAGCGCGTCGAGGCGCAGAGAAACCAGCTGGACACGAATATCACCCCCGATGTGGCTGTGATGCGCGCAGAAGTTCAGGCTCGGTCGGGCCTAACGGACACCACCTTCGCCGGGATTGCTCGCGCGTGGTTGGTTGAAGAGCGCCCGCACTGGGCAGAGAAGACTTATGTCCGTGCCCGCAACCGGATCGAAAAGGATGCTATCCCACTGCTGGGGACTGTGGAGGTCGCGGATATCACAGCAGTCGATATCAAGGCCGTTGCGCTCAAGATCGCGGATCGTGGGAGCCATGAGACTGCGCGCCGGGTCATTCGCATCCTGCGGCAGGTTCTGGGCTACGCGGAGGCCGAGGGCCTGATCTCTGTCGTGCCGGGAGCAAACGTGATCGACCGCTTCAAGCCCCAGCCCAAGAAACACCACCCCGCCATCGTTGAACCAGAGCGTCTGGCTGTTTCTGCAGGCGCTGGACGCGTGGCCTCATCAGACCTTGGGAAAGCCTTTGCTGCAGATCATTGCGCATACAGGTCAAAGGGCCGGTGAGGTGCGCAAGATGCGATGGGCGGACATCGACCTGTCAGCGAAGGTCTGGAACAACCCCGTCACCAAGACGGGCATCACCATTGCCATTCCCCTGACGGACCCAGTGATCGATATCCTGGCTGAGATGTACAAGCTCAACGGCCACCGCGAGTTCGTGTTTGCATCGGAGAACGGACCCGTGTCTGAACCCGCTACAATGAACATGATCCGCAAGATCGGTTTTGATGGAGAGACTGACGCACATGGCCTGCGCGCAACGCTGCGCACATTGGTGACCGAGCATCTCGGGTTCGACGAGAAATTGGCGGAGGCGCAGTTGAGCCACGCATCTAAAGAACTGCATGGCCGCGCATACGACCGCACATCGTTCCTCGCCCAGCGACGCGCAATGATGGAAGCCTATTCGCAGTTTCTGGTTCAGTTGCAGGAGGGCCGCGCTAACGTCATGCCGATGGTTGCGGGGGCAAAAGTATGAGCGACACGGTTGTCAAAGACTTCGACTGGTTGCGTGAGCGTCTGAACGAACGCACGAAATCTGGAGAATGGTCTCGGGCGGTCGATGCCCGGGCGGTCATCCGCGACTTACAGGCAAGGCTCGACTGACGAGCGTACCACTCAAGGCAGTTATGTTCATAATGGGAGCTACCCGGGTATTGCCGAACTCGTGTTAGACCGTGTGCCGGATGTCCGGTGGCACCTTTCTCGGGGCAGGTTGCCGTCGGCTTACGCCAATCTCTTCACACAGTGTTCGGTTATACAAAGCAAGACAAACCGGCCAGTACAGTTCGAGGTGTCTGAAAACACACGTGACTCCATTTGGACCTGGGTATGTAGCTCCAAGATGCGCGGGTGTGCCTGTCTCTTTCCAAGCCGGCTTCACAACAGGCCGCATGTATCAACACGGCAATATGCACGTCTGGTGCGTGAATGGGTTTCCGCCATAGGTCTCGAACCGAGCGGGTATGGCACGCATTCGTTGAGACGCACAAAAGCAGCGCAGATCTATCGCAAGACTAGCAATCTGCGCGCTGTGCAGCTTTTGCTTGGGCATATCAAGGTCGACAGCACGGTGCGATACCTAGGTGTTGAGCTCGAAGATGCGCTGAGCATCGCTGAGAAGATCGACATCTGAATAGTGGACGAACGGTCTTTGCTGCCGTTCGTCTTTTCAGACCGGTCCTACAGCAAGTACTTCCCGACTGACGCCTTCGAGCCCAAAGCGACCAATGCTGCAACATGGGCTAATGTCTGCTACGCAGGACCTTGGAGGTACTTCGAAATGCTCAAGGGTGCGGTGTTGTACGCAAAGGACTTAGAAAAACTGAAGGCTTTCTATCTTGCGATTGGCGGAAAGCTGACCGATGGTATCGACGGAGAATTTGTCGCCATTTCGAACGACGATACCGAACTCGTCATTTTGCAAGCTCCTCAGAAGATCGCAGCGCAAATCGCGATAGAAGACCCGCCAGTGGTTCGTTCTGCCACGCCACTTAAGCCAATAGTCTGCATCACTTCGATTGCTGATGTTCTTGAGAAGCTTCCAAGGGTTGGAGGCAAGCCGGTCCCAGGCTCAAAGCAATGGAAATTCCGACAGTATTTTGTTCAAGACATCGTTGATGCCGAGGGAAATGTCGTTCAGCTCTGGCAACCCGAACAGCGCTAAAGGCTGCCTTTCAAGCAGGCTTGGCTGACAGCAGCTTTATCTTTTGCGACGAATTCCGCGAGGGTTGCAGCGAATGACTGCAATGAGCCCTTTTACCGGATGCTGCATGGTTAATAGGCATCTGCTTTCGACTCTTACGAGCCCTGCCGAGTCACTGCTGACGGCGCTTACCTACTTCTGGTACGGCAAATTCCACCAAAACCCGAACAGAGGTCTGCCACGCATCGGGATCATTGTAGTTCCCTGCGAAGGTCGAAACGACAAAGCCCGCGTTTGGTTGTATGGTAAGGCGCTGACCACCATTGCCGACAGCAATAAGAATTGGATCGCCGTTCGGGCCCTCAGTCAGATACCACAAGTACCCATAGTCCAATCCTGGCTGGATCGATGTGACTGCACGAAACGACGAATCCAACCAGGTTGCAGGTACGACTGCGCGACCATCGTAGACGCCGTTTTGGGCAATCAACACTCCAATTTTGGCAAGATCTCGGGCGGTCAATCTCAAGCCGGAAGCTGCAGATGGTACGCCGTCATTGCCACGCACCCACTCATAATTCTCAATACCAAGGGGCTCAAACAAACGGGTCTGGGCGAATAGGTCGATGTCTTGTCCAGTACCATCGGCAATCAGCTTTGCTATCAATGCAACAGCACCACCGTTATATGTCCAAATTGTTCCTGGCTCAGCCACCATTGGACGGTCTAGGACAAAGCGATAGCGGTCTTCGGCCAGTTCCATTGCGATTTCGCTGTTGCGTGGATCGATGTATGGCAGGCTTTCATCCCATTGTGTTCCCATCTGCAATGTGAGCGCGTCCGCCACGGTGATGTCTTCTCGTCCTGACCCGTCGCGTAAATCTGTGTATTCTGGGAACTGGTCCAACAAAGACGCGTCGACAGGTGGCACAGCACCTTCTGACAACGCGATTCCGTACAGCAAACCGACGACAGACTTCGTAACAGAGCGAAGATCGTGCAAGGTCTGGGGTCCATGATCGACGAGACCAATTGGCGTACCCCATCGCTCGTCTTCGCCAGGGAAGTAGGCTTCGGCAATTCTGTCGCTATCCAGCACTACAACCGCACCGTGGAGGCCGACTATCTCATTTGCGTCGACTGCAGCTTTAAGCCGTTCCTGCATGTCTTGAGCCCAACCCACTGAGGAACCGAAACACAATACTAAAGGCAGCGCGAGGACAAATGCGAGCTTCTCTCGATGGGCCATAAGTTATCCTCTTTGGTTTTGTTCTTGCCGACAAATTAGCTTGCACTTCGCTTTCGTGGAAGCGGACATTGGTATCGACAGATTGGATGGCAGCAAAGTCCGCAAAGTAGACGTTCAAGCAAGTTGTAGCGAATGACCGGTTCGAGCCCAAAGCGGAAGTTCACTCGCCTAAGGCGAAAAGAGTGGTTTTGGACGCTTTTGCATTAGCCTGATCCCAAGTAGCAGAGATAAGCATCCTAAAGCCAATCCCATTGCGAGGGCATTGATGGCGAACAGACCGCCAAACAGGGATGCCGCTGTTCTTCCCGCCTGTTCGATAGACGTGTCTGCTACGACTGATACCCAGTCTTGTAGGTATTGTGCGAACAGGACCGCAATCCCTACGGGCGAAATGATTAGCGCCGCGCCGAGAGAGGTCAATCCTCGGCCGAAGACGGCCCGAAGTGTTGACCCTTTCAGTACTATTGCGGCCGTGGAAGAAAAAACGACAAGCGCAGAGAGCAGGGCGAGTAACATCTCCACAATAGGGGACAGGTCTTTCGTGACAGTTCCTGTAAGGGCCGAGGTGAAGGGCAACAGAACGAAGGTCGCGAGCCCTGCAGCAAGGAGCCCAGTTAGCAACTTTGGCAATATGCCAGACGAGCGGCTAGCGCCACATTTCTTTTGCTTAGGTGGAGTGGGCAAAGCCGAATCGGTCTGATCCCACTGCAACGACATTGATTCTGGACGAGAGAACATCACAGCCCCTTTGAATTGTTAAATATGAAACGACCCAGCAAGCCGCGTGTTATTGGGAATCTGGTAAGCTGGAACGGAGTATCTTTCGGCGCTTGGACTAATGTTTGCGCGAACTGCACATACCGAGGCGCAAGCATTGGTATCCTTGCTATTTCAAGTGATGAACAACCTGATTACGTAAGCGACAGTGGCTAAGCACAAGACGCTGCCGAACCAGATTGCGCTGAACCAGAAAACTTGCTTTAGCAGTTTCAATGGAAGCTCTCCTCTGGATCGATCTTTCCGCGGAAAACCCAGTAGGTGTAGGCGGTGTAGGCCAGGATCACAGGCAGCAGAATGACGGCTCCGACCAGAGCAAAGGCCAAACTGCTGCCCGGCGCTGCGGCTTCGGCAATCGTGAGGCTTGGGGGTAGCATATAGGGGTAGAAACTGATCCCGATGCCAATGAAGCACGAGACGAACAAGGCAATGGCGCAGAAGAAAGGCTGATAGTCGCGCTGTGTCTTCAGGCCGCGATGAAGCATCCAAGCAATGAGAGCAACAACAGCCGGCACACACACAGAGAAAACGACACCGGGCCACGAAAACCATCTGATCAGATAGATCGGATCCTGGAACGGGGTCAAAAGACTGACGAGGCCAATCAACCCGAGCGTTATGAGCATCAGTGGACGTGCATAGGAACGCATCTGGTGCTGTATTCCACCCGTTGTTTTCATATTGAGCCAGGTCGCGCCCAGCAAGGCATACCCGATCACCAAAGCCACACCCGTTAGGACTGAGAACGGCGTCAGCCAATCCCACTGTGCACCTGCGTACAGCCGATCTTCGACCGGGATGCCCTGGACCAGCGCGCCAAGCGTGATACCTTGGCAGAAGGCAGCCACGGTTGAACCACCGTGAAACGCTATATCCCAAAGCCAGCGCCCGCGTACCGTTCGCCATCGGTATTCGAAGGCAACACCGCGAAAGACAAGCGCAAGAAGCATGATGATGACGGGAATATAGATCGCAGGCATCACCACAGAATAGGCCAGCGGGAAAACAGCGAACAAACCTCCGCCCCCCATGACCAGCCAGGTCTCGTTCCCGTCCCATACAGGCGTGACCGAGTTCATCATGACATCGCGATCTTTGTCGGTTTTCGCGAATGGAAAGAGGATTCCAATTCCAAGATCGAAACCGTCCAGGATCACATAAGTCAGAACGGCAAAGGCAATGATGCTTGCCCAGATTGTCGAGAGTTCAAGCATTATGCTACTTCCGCCAAGTTAGAGATTCCAATGGGATTGCGACTTTGCTGGAAATCTTCGACAGGCGGTTTTCCCATGAAACGCAGCATGTAGAACGTTCCCGCTCCGAATACCGCGAAATACACGACGATGAAGGCAATCAGAGACGCCGCAACTGCAGGCGCACCCACTTGGGAAAGGGAGTCCGATGTCCGCATCAGCCCGTACACCGTGTAAGGTTGGCGCCCCACTTCGGTGGTGATCCAACCGGCCAGCACCGCCACAAATCCGCTGGGCGCCAAAAGGACCGATGCCCGGTGCAACCAGCGATCTTCGTTGAGGCGGCCCCGAACACGCTGAACAAGCGACCACAAACCGACGCCCAGCATTGTAAAGCCGATTGAGAGCATGATGCGGAAGCTGTAGAAAACAATCGCGACCGGGGGTTCTTCGTCGTCGGGGATAGTGTCCAGCCCGTCAAGCGGTGCGTTGGGGTCATGCTTCAGGATCAGCGAGGATAGTTTCGGGATTTCGATGGCATAGTCCACGAGCTTTTCATCTTCGTTTGGAATGCCGAACAGGATTAACGGTGCACCTTCGGGGTGGCTGTCAAAGTGACCTTCCATCGCCATCACTTTCTGCGGTTGATGCTCCAGCGTGTTCAAACCATGAAGGTCGCCCGCGACGATCTGCAGAGGGGTGACCAGAACGGCCATCCACATTGCCATCGAGAACATTCGGGTGACCTCAGCCGTGCGATTGCGGCGTAACAAGTGCCAGGCCGCAACCCCGGCCACCACGAAAGCAGTGGTGAGGTAAGCGGCAAGAACCATGTGTGTCAGGCGGTAGGGGAAGGACGGATTGAAGACAATCGACCACCAGTCAACGGGAATAAACTGCCCCAGTTCGTTGATGTCGAACCCAGCCGGGGTTTGCATCCAAGAATTGACCGAAAGAATCCACGTGGCCGATATCAGCGTGCCAAGGGCAACCATCGCCGTGGCCATCATGTGCAAGCCGGGACCCACGCGTTCGCGACCGAAAAGCATGATGCCTAGGAAGCCTGCCTCAAGGAAGAAGGCCGTCATCACCTCGTAGGCCATCAAGGGCCCGATCACAGGCCCGGCGGTATCCGAGAATGTGCTCCAATTCGTGCCAAATTGGTAAGACATCACGATGCCGGACACGACACCCATCGCGAAGCCGACAGCGAATATCTTTTTCCAATAGTTGAAGAGATTGAGGTAAGCCTTGTCCTTGCACCAAAGCCAAAGGCCATTGAGGACGGCCAGGAAGCTTGCCAGGCCGATGGAAAAGGCCGGGAAGATGATGTGGAACGACACAGTAAAGGCAAACTGGATGCGTGCCAGGGTCTCTGCGTCAAAGTTTGCTAGTAGGTTCATTGCCGTTTCCTTTGGCGTCGGATTACAAAGAGCGGCAGTCGCCAGGGTTGCTTCGGTTGCCAGCTCGTCGATGTTATTCAGATGAGCAGGATTTGGGGCGGAGGGCGTTTCAGTTCGTTTGGGTTCTGGACGGTTGTTTTTGGATTTTGGACAAAACCCAAGTCGAGAAGGGCAAGAAAGGAAGCGGAATTTGAAACGCGGAGTCAGGGCACGGCTGGTGTTCAAGCGCCCCAAACAAAGTTGCCACCCGGCTCGTTTGTGAGCCGGATGGCAACCTATCAGAAACTGTGCGAGTTCTGTGCGGGATGGTCAGTCAAACTGCGTCTGGATGCTAGCAGGCAGGCTGACCGGTCAAGTTTATTCGGCTGTGTTTCTCCTATTTCTGTTTCGTTGGCGTTCGAGCTTTAGTCGTTCCAGTCTTTATGCTCTTCTTTGAAGTCGTCGCGACGCTCTTGAGCTTCGTCCTGCGCGTCTTCGAAATTGTCCTTCTGGATCGCACCGCCCACGGCACCAACCGCAGCGCCGGCGGCCGCGCCACCTACGATGCTTTCGCCAGCGATACCGGCGACAGTGGCACCGACAACCGCTCCTTTGATCGCTTTGTCGGTGACGTAGTCAGCATGGGCTGTAGCAGCCATGGTGATCAGAAGTGCGCCTGAGATCGGGGCGATAAAGAATTTCTTCGAGGTTTTCATAGGGTTCATCCTTGTTCTGGGTCAGCAACCACCGCGGCTGCTGTGTGCCATTGAACTAGGTGACCCCATGGCCTGCTTTCTTTTGGGGACAGGACAAGGTTTTGTGGATCTTGGACATCTTACGGCCCCGCGCGCTGCAGCGGTCAGTAGACTTAGCGGCCAGCTTTACGAAACCTGGCTGGCGTTTCACCTGTCCATCGCTTGAATGCCACTGAAAAAGCCGCCTGATCCGCAAATCCAAGCATGAAGGCAACGCGGGCAACACCCTCACCACTACGAAGCATCCGTTTGGACAGGTCGCACAACACCCCCTCTAAAAGTGCTTTAAAGCTTGTTCCTTCGGCCGAAAGGTGCCGGGTCATAGTGCGCCGCGTCAGTCCAAGCTCTTCGGCTATATCGTCGCCGTTTGGTATCGGTCCGGGAAGACGCTCCCCGAGCATGTCCACAATGCGGTCGGACAGACTACGGACTGCACCAGGCTGCGCCTTCAGTTGTTCTTCCCCGTGCCTACGTAAATGCCCCAATAAGGTGGGGTCTGCCGTTGGTATCCGAAAGCTCATGCCGTTTGGGGGCAAAGCCAAGGCGTATCCGGACTTGAAGCCTAAGACTTCACATCCGGCCAATTCGGCCAGCAGCCGGCAGTGCTCGGCATCGTCCGTTTCCAACTCGATAGAGATTGCTGCAAGCCCGCCAGAGGTGATTTGTTGAACTCGCTTATAAAGACCGAATATCAGCATTTCACGGTGGCGAGGATATTGATGCGCCGGGATAACGCTGCTCTCCAGAGTTATCTTTGGCTCGTCGGGCACCCCGACCACGTCAAGACGCAAGTCAGGGTCTTGCATTGCATAAAAGCGCTGCGTCAATACCAGCGCGTCTTCCACCGTTTGGGCTGCCCGCACGATGTAGGCCAAAAGTGTTCCGGGACCTTGTGCCGAAAGCCCGACCCGTGCGGCGAAGGTCTTGTCTTCCAAAATGTGACACGCGGTTTCCACAGCGCCTGCTTCATGTAGCAGCTCGACAGTGGCGTCGGGGCTGTCGACGATATCAGAGGGTGCCCCCGCCATTTCCAGGACTTCAGGAAACGGAACCCGCGCGCCGGGCTCTTGCGAATAACGCAGCCCTACATTTTGCAGTCTATAAGCGCTGATGCGTGGCACTTTTGCGTCCTCCCCTGACTCGCACGCAACCCCCTGCAGTCACTGCAATTGTCCAGAAGCCAATAACAAATGTCCAGAACCCTCAGGATCGCGGATGCGATGACGGTTAGGTCCGGGTCATCAGAAAGGAAACGACCATGATCTACTTCGCAAGGTACTACCGCGTACTGAAGGCAATCCAAAACTCCGCCAAACAAGAGTGGTCCGGGGGGAACATCCACGGTCTGCACTCATTGGCGCTTGGCGAGGAAACACCGAACGGGCGTCGTTGGGATCCACCCTACGCCCCGCAGGAAAAGCCATCAGAACCCGCACAACAACCCACCGAGAACTGACGTTCTCAAGACACCGAAAATCTTCACGCACCGCGTGACTGCGTAAATCAAGGACCTGAAACATGAAACCACCCGCGTTCCTGATGGCGCCTGTGCTTGGCATCATCTCAACTCCGGCCTTCGCCGCTGGCGGCGACCCCAGATGGTGGGTCGCGCCCAATCAGACCGACACCTATGCTTGGGTCGGCCTGATTGTCCTCTTCCTTGCGATCCTACTGGTCGTACACCTCTATGCCCGCTTTGAACGCTATACCGAGCGCAAATCAATCGGCACTCCGCTGCGCACAACTATTCCGGTGATGCTTACCATAGCCTTGGCGTACGAATTGATGCCCGCGCTCAGCCACTTCAGCATTCTGCTGCCAGGCGCGCTGATCCTGACTGCAATCGCCCGCGACTTCATGTTGTGGTGGCGGCCTTCAAAAGAGGAGCTGGTAAAATGATTGAACTGCTCGTCACATCTTTTCCGTTTGTCCTGCGGGTGATCTACCTAAAATGGCGCGGGATTCCAGTCACCCTATACAACGTTCACCGAGCGCTCTTCATGTGGTTCGTACTAGCGCTGATCGTCTTCTTTGCCGTGTTCTACTACTACCCAAAATCTTACACAGGTCTTGTGCCATTCAGAACTGTTCCGGTCGTTGCTGAGAACGGTGGAACAGTAACAGATATCTACGTAAAGGGCGGTGATCGTGTAGAACCGGGCGATCCGCTGTTTGCAGTCGAGAATGCGTCGGAACAAGCTGCAGTAGATTTTGCAACCCGTAAAGTTGAGGAGATAGAAAGCGCGAAACTGGCAGCTGAATTGCAGGTCCAAACTGCTCAGGCCGTGGTGGATGCCGCAGTTACAGCAAGAGAACAGGCTGAGCTGGTGCTGATGGATCACGAGGCACTTCAAGCAAAGGGCTCTGCAGCATTTCAAGTGAGCCAGTTGGAACGCGCCCAGGCAACCTTGAGTACAAGAGAGGCAGAGGTTGAGGCTGCTGAAACGCAACTTGGTGTGGCACAAGTTCAGGCAACGGCTGTTCTGCCCGCCCAACTTGCATCAGCGCGTGCATCGTTGAAGCAGGCACAAGTGGAGCTGTCAAAAACTCTGACTCTCAGCTCAGTCGACGGTGTAGTTGAACAAGTCACCCTGAACGTTGGTTCGCGCGCAGCGCAAGCCGCAATGAGCCCAGCCATGCTGATTGTACCGGATCGGAAAGATGCAGAGAAAGGACGTATCGTTGCTGGTTTCTCGCAGGTTTCTCGCACCGAACTGTACGAGGGAATGGCCGCAGAGGTGGCGTGCGAAAGCAACTTCAACATCTCGATGCGGAATACTGTTCTCCCGGCAACGATCGTCCGAATTCAGGAGCAGATTTCTTCCGGTCAGCTTGCGCCCAGCGGTCGCCTGATTGAACCCAGTGAAAAGGCGAAACGGGGTCAGATCGTTGTGCATCTCGATCTGGTGCATCCAGAGCACCGCGATCTTCTGGTGCCAGGTAGCGGTTGCATCGTCCAATCCTACACCACCAATTTTGAAGGCGAAATGGAAGGAACACATGTCGCCCACGGGATTCAGGCCATGGGTATCATCAAGGCGGTTGGTCTACGGGTGAAAGCTTGGTTCGGTCTGACCTCTGGTATCGGCTTGATCGGTGGTGGACACGCCTGATTTCCCAAAGCCCCCCCTATTCAATAAACACGGCTCCCGACTAACGTTGGGAGCCGCTTCCACTACTTACGTACAGACCGCACGCCAAAAAAGCGAGTTCTGCCACGGCTTTCTGCTTCACGGCGAACGATCAATAGGTTCGCTCAGGCAGTTTTTGCAGGAAAAAGACGACCACATACAGTAGTCCGGAATGTCAGCTTTGTCCGCAATGCGGACATTGGGAGGAATTCACCCAACGTCAGCTTCGAGCCGAAAGGATCCAATGCTGCGCGATTAACGAAGGTCAGCTTGACGAGGCAAAGCGCCAAACGTTTGCCAGTCGAATATTGAACATAGGCGCGCAGCTATACTCATGCTATTTTTAGGGAGGATTTGTAGGACGGGAAGCTGTTGGACCGCCAGCACTCAAAAGAGATTGACCGTGTCTTAAGCGGGTTCGATACAGGGCGAGACCGACTTGTCGCGGATAGCTGGCAGCGCTGTGTTGAAACCTACGGAATGGATCCCTCAAGACAGGAACCAGCGCACATCCTCCCGGACACCAAATTCCGTGAACATCTGGAACAATCCGAACGTCTGATCGCAACGGCGCGTTCGGGGCTGCAATCCCTGTTTGCGCAGGTGGCAGGGCAGAACTACGTCCTGCTGCTTGCGGATGCAGATGGCGTCTGCGTTGATTACTTTGGCGACCGGAACTTCGAGGACGAGCTCAGAACTGCGGGTCTCCATCTGGGATTCAAGTGGACGGAAGAGTTGGCAGGAACGAACGGGGTGGGGTCGTGTATCGTTACAGGTCAGCCGGTTACGATTCATCAGGGCGATCATTTTTCAATCACGCATACGCCGCTGTCTTGTACGGCAGCACCTATTTTTGACACCAAAGGTGGACTTGCGGCTGTTCTGGATGTTTCATTGTTGCGTGGACCCTCGCCTAAGGCATCGCAGAATCTGGCCATGACATTGGTGACCAATTCCGCCCGTCGCGTTGAGATGGCAAACCTGATGGCATCGACCCGGCGCGATTGGGTCCTGCGCTTTTCTGCCAGCCCCGAATTTCTTGAGGTCGATCCTGAAGCGGCGGTTGCAGTGGACGGAGGCGGCAAGATCATCGGTATGACTTCGGGGGCCCGATGTGCACTGGACCCGGACGGTTCGGGCCACCTGATCGGGTCGCAATTGCAGGACTGGCTTGAAATCAGTGTTGATGACATGCCCGAATTCATGCGCGGCAGACCGTCCGAAGACCGCGTTCTACACCTCAAGGATGGGCGCGCGCTCTATGGTCATGCCGTTGCGCCTCAGACGCCGCAGATGACGGCAGCCCTGCGCAAACGCGAACAGGTTCTGCCTGGTGCCCTTGGCAGCTTTGCGGGGCCGGATGTGGGCCTTCAGCAACTTTTGAACAAGGCTGCCCGTCTTGCGCCGACAAATCTGCCGCTTTTACTGACCGGTGAAAGCGGGACAGGCAAAACCAAGCTGGCGCGCGCGATACATATGGCCGATCCCGCGACACGGGATTTCCACACCGTGATCTGCTGCGACACTCCGACATTCAGCTTCTGCCATGCTATCGAACCTGGCACACTGTTCCTGCGCGGCGTTGAAGACCTGAGCGAGCCTGCGCAGGCCTCTCTTTTGGCAGTGCTTGAGCGGCGCGCTGATCTGAGGATCATCGCCTCCTGCCGGCAGCCCCCGGCAGGATTGCAGGGCGGTCTGCGTGAAGATCTGCTTCACCGGATTGCGGGGGCCACATTGTCTCTGCCGCCTTTGCGCCACCGGGCGGATTTGGATTGGCTAATTGATCGTCTGCTCCGACGGTTTGCCAGCCATGATATTCGCCTGTCGACCGCTGCCCGCGCCGATTTGAAATCACGGTTGTGGCGCGGAAATATTCGTGAACTGGAACATCTACTGCAAAGTTCGGTCGCCCTGTGTGGGGACAACATCATCGACTTAACGGATTTGCCCGCCCCGGCGCTCGCCCCTACGCAAAAGCAGGAATCAGATGATCTGGAAACACTTTTGCGTGCTTGCGATTGGAACATGTCCCAACTGGCAAGGCGCCTTGGTGTGAACCGATCGACGATCCTGCGCCGTATGCGAAAAGCCGGGCTTAAACCGCCCGCTTAAACGAACACGTACCCGTGTTGCGCCCTTGTTGCGCGCGCAACAAGCTATGGCGTTTTTGGACCGCACCAAGTGTTGATTCACCAAATCCGCTTGCCCGAAGGGTCACGGATTTGCCAGCCTTCTGCTCCGTGGAGATAGGGAGGATCACATGCTCGACACAACACTCTCGGATCAGGTGCAGGGGTTTCTGGATGACTTCGGTGCGGCTTTATCCAAAGGCGATATCAGTGCCGCGTGCGATATGTTCCAAGACGATTGCTATTGGCGCGATCTGGTCAGCTTTACCTGGAATATCAAAACGGTCGAAGGCAAGGCGCAGGTGGCAGATATGCTTTCGCATCAGCTGGTCACAACCAAACCGAGCGGTTGGAAAGTATCCGAAGGTGAGGTGCCCACCGAAGACGGCGGAATAACCACCTCATGGATCGAGTTCGAAACCGGATTGGCACGCGGCTACGGGTTGCTGCGCCTCAAGGATGGCAAGATATGGACCTTGCTGACCACGATGGTCGAGCTGAAAGGTCATGAAGAGCCCAAAGGGTTCAACCGCCCACTTGGGGCCAAGCATGGTGCGGGCAAACACAGGTCCACATGGGCCGAAGAACGGGCGCAGGAAGAGGCTGAACTGGGCTACAAAACACAGCCCTACTGCGTCATCATCGGCGGTGGTCAAGGTGGGATCGCCATGGGTGCGCGGCTGCGTCAGCTGGGTGTTCCGACGATCATCGTTGAACGGAATGACCGGCCCGGCGACAGTTGGCGCAATCGCTACAAATCCCTCTGCCTGCATGACCCGGTCTGGTACGACCATCTGCCCTATATCAAGTTCCCGGAAAACTGGCCCGTGTTCTCGCCCAAGGACAAGATCGGTGACTGGCTTGAGATGTACACCAAGGTGATGGAGCTGAACTATTGGACGCGCACGACGGCCAAATCCGCCACGTTCAATGAAGACAAGGGCGAATGGACCATCACTTTGGACCGGGACGGCGAAGAAGTTGTGCTGCGGCCCAAACATCTGATCATGGCGACGGGGATGTCCGGCAAGAAACGCATGCCTGATTTTCCGGGTATGGATGTTTTCAAAGGCGAACAGGTGCATTCGTCGGAACATGAAGGTCCCGACAAATGGGCCGGTAAGAAGGTCGTTGTGGTGGGGTCCAACAACTCGGCCCACGATATCTGCGCGGCGCTTTGGGAAAACGATGCTGACGTGACAATGGTGCAGCGGTCCTCAACCCATATTGTCCGCTCGGACACCCTCATGGAAATCGGACTGGGCGATCTCTATTCTGAACGTGCGGTGCAGTCAGGCATGACGACCGAAAAAGCCGATCTGATTTTTGCGTCGCTGCCCTATCGCATTCTGCACGAATTCCAGATTCCGGCTTATGCCGCGATGAAAGAGCAGGACAAAGAGTTTTATGACGGCCTTGAAAAGGCCGGATTCTGGCTGGATTGGGGCGATGATGACAGCGGCCTGTTCATGAAATACCTGCGTCGCGGATCGGGCTATTACATCGATATCGGGGCCAGCCAGTTGATCATTGATGGCGAGATCAAACTGAAACGCGGTCAGGTCACTGCGCTTGATGAAACCGGAGTTATCCTTGATGACGGAACGCATCTGGATGCCGATCTGGTGGTCTATGCGACCGGGTATAATTCGATGAACGGCTGGGTCGCGGACCTGATGGGCCAGGATATGGCAGATCGCCTTGGAAAATGTTGGGGTCTAGGCTCTGACACAACCAAGGACCCGGGGCCTTGGGAAGGCGAGCAACGCAATATGTGGAAGCCGACACAGGTTCCAAACCTTTGGATGCATGGTGGAAACCTGCATCAGTCCCGGCATTATTCACAGTTCCTGTCGCTTCAAATAAAGGCCCGGATGGAGGGTATCCCGACGCCGGTCTACGGCTTTCAAGAAGTGCATCACCTCAGTTAAAGCATGCGCTACAATCAATAAGCGGACTTTCATTTTTTTCGATTGAAAGTCCGCTTTGTCCGCATGTGAGACATAGAACAGAAGCGCAGCGAACGGCCGGATTGAGTTTTGGCCATTTTCACGATTTGAATGTCCGGTTTCGGGAAGTCGTGCTGCACCGCCGCGGGAATTGCCGTGGCACGGTCGACCAATCAAGGTGATTTTCTCCGCGCTAACTTAGTCCCGCAACTCGGACCTTGCTCGCATTAGGATTAAGGTCCGGTTACATCGGTAAGCCGACCTTCACGGACTTAACCGCAGATCATCGACCATTAACGGCCGCTTTCGTCAGCAGCGGACGTTCGTCAAAATTCGGCGGAGGTCCGCAACGCGGACGAAAACTGACTTTCGCCGCGTTTGCAGCCTTGGCATCAATCTGCGCCCGGTTTGTTGCAAAGTGAACTTTGCGACAAAGGAAACTTCCTTGACTCTATGTCTGGTAGGAACCACAAGAATGCATTGGTGAAATTTATTCGTCGTCGCGATGCTGCCGACTTCGATGATCCAATGGCCTTCATGATATCTGTAGCATGTGCCCCAGCTTAGGACGGGTTCCGCTAGGGTGTTCGGAACGAGCTCGTTACCCGCAAACGTTCGCAATTGTTTCCTGATACTCGTCAGACGACGAACGACACATGAAAGAAGGCGATACATGAATAATATATGGCTCATCAACTGCGTTCCTGATGCCCGATAGGTCCGGCCACAGACACCGCATTAACCTGACTTCAATCAAACGTATGCGCGATGCTTCGTGTTTGATCCTGACATTGTTCGTGTTGCTTTCTGGAACGCAGCTTTCGGCTCAACTAGCGGCTGCGAACTCCCAAGTGGCTGGCAATGCAGACGGATTGGTTTGTGACCAAGGTTACGAATTCAGGGACGGATCGTGCCAGAGTGACAACGTACCTGAAAACGCATATTTGACAGGCAGTTCCTATGGTCGAGGCTGGGAATGCAATCATGGATTCCGGCGTATCGGGGATATTTGTGAGAAAATAGCAGTTCCTGAAAATGCCTTCCTCGCTTCAACAGGAGATCGGTGGACCTGCAATCGATTGTTTCGACGAATTGGTGAAGAGTGTGAGGAAGTGATTGCACCGGAAAATGGGTTCGTTGATACCCGATTTGGTGTGCAAGAAGCACATTGCAATTGGGGATTTCGCAAAGAAGGCCGAAACTGTGTTGCTATCGAAGTCCCTCTGAATGGTCGCCTAACCGATAAGCGCGGTGCAGATGGTTGGGTCTGCCTGAGAGGGTTCAAATCTACGGAAAGTGGCTGTGAACCTGTGGCCGTTCCTGATCACGCATACCTCACATCAGATACCTATGCTGGATGGAAATGCGAGCGTGGATTCCGTACAGCCCAAGACAAATGCACAGCAAACATCGTTCCAACAAACGCTCATTTGAACCGAAGAGGTGATGGATGGGAATGTAATCAACCCTTCAATCGCCAGAACGATACATGCGCTGAAAATTTGCCGCGAAATTAGACTGTTGTAAGTCATCGCCGCCACGTAAGAGCCGGAAGGATCAAACTGTGACTCTAGACTCGATTGACGAAAATCTGGGCAAAAAGCTCAAAGCCGAAAAGGTTCGCCGCCAAGCTTACGGACTCAAATTGTTTATCGCGTCGGTGGTGCTCGTTGCAGCGGCGGTTGTGGTGGTGTTTCTCTGATGCGCAATAGAGCCCCGCAAGTCAGTCTTCAGAACGCAAAGACATCAGTTTTAGGTAGGGAACAGCGAGAATTTCAGGACCGCAGTGTTCGAAAATCGCGAATTGCTGACGTATCTGGGGTTATTGAAGAAGAGTTCGGAAAGTACTTGATAAAAGCGGGTATTCTGAGCGGCAACAGCGTTGCACGGGCATTCCCCAAGCCACCTGCCAAGACACAAACCATGATTGCCGACGCTGTTGGTGAAACTCCGGCAATGGCTATCGAGGCGTTGAAGGAAATTCTTGACGAACGCGATAAGAAACGCCGCGATCAACACCGTTTGGAAGGAAAGTCTGGCACTTTTGTTCCCAGCGAAAGAGAATACACAGAAGCCTTGCGTCAAGTCAGGTTTACACCAGCGCAGATTACTATGCTGAGAGCACTTTCAATCGCAGGAAAGGAAGGCCTGACTATTGGTCAACTATCTCAGGCAGCCGGTTATAAATCGCGCGAGACATCCATCAAGGTCTTCAAAAAAGCAGGGCTATTGATCGCGGAATATCTGGAACTCGATCTTCCCGAAACCGGATCGGGACAGAATGGTAGTGCTGCACAGATCGTGGCCTTCTCTCATGTCGAAAGTGACGATAAACCGGCGACTTGGATCATGCATCAGGAACTGCGCAGCTCAGTTCGTTCGGTACTTTGATGTACGAACCAGCGCGCGCTTTTAAAGGGAAACCCAAACCGGACCAAATGCACGGAAGGTTGCACAGGTAGCTTATGCTGGAGAAAAGACCGTACCCGCTCGAATTGATCTACGTACCTGCAAAACGTGCAAAAACACTTGATCAGAATAAAGTTCTGACGCTTGCCGAAGATATATTGCAGAACGGCCAGACGACCCCGATCCAATTACGCGCCGACAATAAGAGATTCGTGCTGATCGAGGGACTGCACCGATTGGAGGCCATTCGCGCCCTCGGCGGTGACACAATTGAAGCCTACCTGGTACGTGCCAGACTACACTGACATTTCCTTTGAACCGGCAGCTTAACGACCAACCGGTCGTGTGCGGTTGCAGCAATCAAATGACCCGGGAACGGCAACTCAGGGCTCGATGCGGACGTTGGTCGAAATATCGCGAATGACCGCAACGCGGACAAAGCTGCCGTTCGCCGCTGCGCGGCGCTGGGACGTAGCCTGAATATCTGGTTCGCGGACAACGTGGCCGTTGGTTATATAAACAAAACGGCCATTCTTGGGTTTAGAGTACGCGGATTTCGAAAAGCGGGCAGGATTACGTGTCTTCTCTTCCGTAAGCACAATATCTCAATTGGCACCCTTATTGGATGCTGAGGAGGCCGCTACCAATCGAATTTCCATCATATCTTTAGGTCTAGGCGCGGCTTCCAAAACGGGCGGAAGAGTTCAATCTTGGGGCATCGGTTCATCACGACTTTAAGGCCCGCCGCTTCGGCGAGTTGCGCTGCTTTGTCGTCGTACACACCGATTTGACCCCAAAGAACTTTTGCCCCGATTGCGATAGCCTTCTCGGCAAAGGCATAAAACTCTTCCTTCGGGCGAAAAACATCCACCATATCAACATGTTTGTCGATCTCCTCCAGCGAGTGGTAGACCTTTAGCCCTCTAATTTCCGAAACATTCGGGTTAGGATTCACCGGTAGAATATCATAGCCGATTTCACTCAGCTGTCGCAGAACGCCATAGCTGAATTTCGTTTTGTCCGCGCTAGCCCCCACCATTGCAATGGTTTTAACCGACTGCAGGATGTCGGCGAGGTATTTGGGGTCGTAATCGAAGATGCGGTCGATATCTGCTTCGGGCATCTGTTAACCTTCCTTCGGCGTCGCAATGTCAGCCTTGAGTTCGTGGGGTTTGAGTGGGTCGAGAAACGGATTGCGGTACAGCTTGTCATGGCTCTCGACCCCGATCTCAAGCGTGATGTCGGATGTCGGACGTGCCACGCAAAGGATCACATAGCCGTTCGCGATTTGCCGATTATTCAGCGCAACCTGTCGGCGTTGATCGATCGCGCCAGCCTGTAGTTTTGCTGCGCAGGTAATGCAGCCACCATACTTGCACCCAAAAGGCAAGTCGACGCCCTGTTCTCTCAGCGTTTCAAGAAGTGGACGCCGCGCATCCACACAGTATTGCGCGCCATCTCTGTTCGCGATCGTCACGGTATACATAGTCATAGCCAGATGTCGCTTGTGCAATCACCGCCCGGATACCGGCTCTCGTGACAGCGCGATGGACCATTCGGTTCTTTGCCAAAGTCCACAATGAAATCCTCGTTGATCTTCATACCACCGTTTTCAGGGTCGCAATCGATCATCACCATAACCCCGCCCTTTTCGCGGATCTCGGGATAGAACTGGTTATCCCAAGTCGAGAACAGCGAGGTCGTGACATAAAGCCTTCGTCCGTCAAGAGAGAGCTGGAACATTTGCGGACCACCCGCGACCTCGACCCCGTTAACGATCGGAGCTTGACCCAAAAGCCCCCCCATAAACACTTGGCCGGTCAGCTTGGGATTATGCGGGTCGGTGATGTCATACTGGCGCATATCTCCATGCAGCCAATTGTTCAGGTACAAGTAGTTGTCGTCCATCGAAATAAGGATCGCCGACATAACCCCCGGCAATGGAATCGGCCATTCAGGGTGCATCTCGTTTTCCACGTCGATGATCTTTTCCCACCGCCACTTTTTAGCGTCGTCTTGCCACCAATGGATCACATTGGTCGAAAGAGCTGCGCCACAGAACCCATGTGTGCTGTCGGGGTCATGGTGGAACTTGACTTCCAGTGGCAACAGCCCGTCTTCACCCAAATAGAAGCTTTCGACCGGTTCGCGCTTTTCGAAATCCCAAAAATGCAGCTCCCGCCCATATTTCAGATGACCCACTTCTTCCAGATCGAAGCCCGGCATGAAGGTATTGGGCGCAGCCCATTCGGAACTGACCATCACGTTGTGGCGCGGTTGATACCAGAAATCGTAGCCAAACTTGATATCGCCCATCGAGGTTTCCCAGCGACCAACGATGTTGAACTCTTTGTCGAGATGCAGATAGCCTCCAGGAGCTTCACCCTTGGCATTTCCAAGGAAGGAAATGATGATTTCCGAGCCCAAACAATGCACCGTATGCGGGCCCGATAAATCTGCCTTCGCCTTGATTTCGGCCCCGTCGATGACCTTATGCAACCGCGGCGCACGCGGGTCCGTGGCTGTATCAACGATGTGAAGGTTGTTAGAGCGTACGCCCGGCAGGATCAGGTATTTGCGGGACATCGAGCCGTCGTCGTGACAGGACGAACAGGCGTTCCACCCCATGTGGTGAAGCTCGTCCCCAATCCCCGGCATTTCCAGCCTATGGATTACCTGAGAATAGGTCGGGCTGTCCGGATCGACATCCACTGTAGCAAGGTAATCAGGTTTCTGGATCCCTGTCCCGGTGTAGATGGCGATCGTGTAGAGCAGCTTTTCTCGGGGGGCTTTGATGGCTTCTTGCGGACTCTTGAAGCCCGGCCCGCAGCATTGTCCATCCATCGTGTGCTCCTCCCTTGATTCCCTAAGGTGTATCGTATATCGAAAATTTAGTTATCACAAAGTGAGAAACATGCATCTCGAACGGTTAGCGCTGATTTTGGAAATCGTCGGCCAAAAAGGACGTGCGTCCGTAGCGGATATCTGTGCCCAGTCCAATATACCCAAACCAACGGCCTACAGGCTGGTTCAAGACCTGGTTTCGTCCGGCCTCCTTGAATCACCGACCCGCGGTGAGTTCACGATTGGGACCAGGCTAAAGCGTATCACGTTGAGCGATCACTCTGATCCTGCTCTTTTGCAAGTGATTGCGCCTGTCCTTTCTGGCGCCGCGAATAACTATGGCGCTGCGTTTTTCTTGTCTCGGCTACGGGGCCATTGGGTTGAGATTATTCATGTGGAGACACCGCAGACGGGCGTGTCTTTTCTTCATCCAGGCATGGGCAAACGACCCATGCACGCGTGCTCTTGCGCCAAGGCAATTGCCGCCGTGTCGCCTGAATTGCTGTCTCAAGACCGATTGGATGGGCAGCTTAAACGGTATACAGATCGCACGATTACAGACCCTGAGGAACTAGCCGCGGAACTCGATGTCATTCGAGACAAAGGGTATGCCGAATGTGTGGAAGAGCTTGAGCGCGGGATCAGCTCTGTCGCAACAACGCTGACGAAGACAGGTGTCGGCGCAACGCTTTCAATCGGCGCTACGGCGTCTCTTCGGGTGTTTACACCTTCGGCGCGAGAAAAGATTGGCCAAACACTTACCGCAATGGCACACGAACTTTCGCGCGCGCTGGGATGGGGTGAAGCAGACGAGGACAGGATACCGGCTTAGGGTCATGGACATCGCCTTGCTGCAGGTTTGCGCCATCCTTCAGGCCCGGTGTGTTTTGCGACTTTCGCCGCTTTTTGGTCACTGAGGGAGACAATATGGACGATGCAATGTTTGGCGGGTTCTTCGTGATCAACGTAAAGCCTGAGTATCGGCAGTCCTTTTTGGAGGCCAGCATCTTTCAAGCGCAAAATGCTGTCAGTGAAGAACCCGAAGTTTTCCAGTTTCAAATTATGGTGGATGAGGCAAATCCAAATCGTTTCTATTTCTACGAAGTGTTCCGGAACGAAGCTGCAGTTCAGGATTATTGGGACTCTGAAACCTTCAATAACTGGTTAAACACAGTCCGCAAGATGCTGGATGGCGAGATTGAACTTGCTGCCAGGATGCACTCGCTTTTTCCAACGCCAAAAGGTTTCGAGGCGCAAAAAGCAAGCCTGCTACTATGGTAAAATTGACCGACGTTTGAAGCTATAGCCGGTGCGAGAAAATTATGGATTTTGGTACTGGTCCGCGTTGGGCTCGGTGCAGACGTTCGCCCGAATATCGCGAGCGACCGCAATGCGGACAAAGTTGCCATAGGCTCAATGGTTGTTGAGGACCGGTCTCAGCCCAAAGCATACCTTCAAAACCGAACTTTGAAACTGTGGATATGCGAACAAAACTACCGTTCGTTTAAAGGCAATGCATGGAACTTTGTCGTATGTCCGAAACAAAGACCCCTTACCTAAGATCCCATGGTTCCCTATCTGCCTTTCAAGCCAAGCTGAGTCTGAGATGGAAGCTCGCCAAAAAAACGCCTGTAGTCACGCGCGAATTGCCCCATGTGCCAAAAGCCGTTGCGGTTGGCCACATCCACAATCCTGTAAACCGATGCGTCTTTGCACAGAAATTCGCGAACACGGTTCAGCCTTAGACGTATGTAGTACGTTTGTCTGACGTCAGCACCAATGGGACAGTTTAGGTTGATTTGATAAGAGAGGGTTTCTGGCTCATCGTAACCGCCAAG